>CAMDWA010000049.1 GCA_945877855.1 Thermoflexus hugenholtzii JAD2
AGTACGACTGGCACGTGATTCAAAAGGCGATGGATCGCGCATTGAGAATCAATTTCGGTTAGAGCGACCTGCTTTACTTGCGTTACGCGAATATGCCCCGGGCTGCTCAGTGGTTGTGGGGGGTGTCACATTAAGGTCTCGCGGATTGCTCAAACATTGGACTGGTTCGTTAGCTGATGCTCCTTTGGGTATGCGCGGACATGCGGCAAAAGGCGACGATGGAAACTTGTATTATTCGACAAAATCATCGCAAGCTGTAAATGACTTGCTTAATGCCAATGGTGCAAAAATACAAGGGGGAAAATCTCAGTTGTTACTACCAAGACACGGGTTTTCTACTGCCGCTTGGGATAGACCTCGTCGTCCACGCCAAACTGATTTTGGCACTAACGTAGAAATAACCACAAGCGCATTTGTACGTGGCTTACAAAGTTCTGAGCAACCTGAGCAATTTGATGATGTTGGTGGCATCAAAGGACTTGTTGCAAGATATCGTGATCGCGGCGAGTTATTGGTTTATAACAAAGGTAATATAAGTAATGGATATGCAATTTGCACATCATGTGGCTATGCTGATAGTGAAATAGAAGCAATTGGTGACGGGCGCGACAAATTACCATCGGGTTTTGAAGACCATAAGCCAATCGATAAATTAGATAAAACAAAATACAGTGCATGTTGGCGTAAAGGAGAGGCTCCTGTGTTACGACATCAATGGTTAGCAGCCACGCAAACAACAGATGTGCTATTGTTAGACTTTACTCCCGTATTAAAACCAGAAGATTGCGCCAAATTTTCATTGATGCTTACGTTGGGTCATGCTTTACGCTTGGGGACAGCACGTTTGCTTGAGTTAGACTCACGAGAGATAGGCATAACCACAGTTTCTGTTAATGAGAAAAAATCATTGGGTATTGTTCTGTATGATAACGTGCCAGGTGGGGCGGGTCATGTACTTGAAGTTGTTCGTAATTCAACCATAAGTAGTGAATGGATTAAACTTACGCAAGAGAAAATCTTATATATCAATGATGAACATCATCAACGCTGTGAAATAGCTTGTCTTGATTGTTTACTTACGTTTGAAACACAAAACGACGTTATGCAAGATCGCATAAATAGACGATTGGCATATGATACGCTGAGTGCGTTGATATAAGTAAATTTATTTGTTGCTTGTCAGCAATACAAGGTTATTTTGAAAAACACATTGTAGAAAAGTGGTGTTTATTTGAAAACAGCTTTGATTTTTTAGAGATACTTTAGGGGGGATTTATATAATAATTTCATGATTATTAACATCCAATCCCCGAACTCCTTATGATTTCAACCTCCCTCATCGAAAAATTTTTACAGCACTGCCAGCAAACGCCCGATAAACGCTGTGTGGTGTTTGAAGGCCAAACCTACAGCTACGCCGACATACGCGCAATGGCGGCGGCGTGGGCAGGTGAATTGCGTGCGCGTGGCTTGCAGCGCGGCGAGCGGGTGGCGCTCTTTCTCGACAATGGCCCTAAATTTATCAGCGCCTACCTCGGCGCACAATGGGCCGGCGGCACGGTCGTGCTCATCAATACCGCCTATCGCCAAACCGAGCTGCGCCATATTTTGCGCGATGCCGCGCCGCGTTTTGTCGTTACCGATGCACAGCGAAGCCATGAAATTAAAAATTTAGAGTTTAAAATTGAAAATCTAGAATTTCCGCTGGCTGCGCCGTTTGATTTTCCATCGACCATTTTTTCTCAATTTTGCGACGAAGTCGCAATCATTGCCTATACCAGCGGCACGACCGGCAAAGCCAAAGGCGCGATGCTTACCCACCGCAATTTGGCGGCGAATGTGGCTTCGGTGACTGAGGCATGGGGCTGGACGAGTGACGATCATTTATTGTTGGTGTTGCCGTTGTTTCATTTACACGGCTTAGGGGTTGGTTTTCATGGCACGATCTGGGCAGGCGCAAGTTGCGAATTGCACCCACATTTTGAAGTTAAAACCGTGTATAACCGTTTGTTGAGTGGCGAGCCGACCATGTTTTTTGGCGTGCCCACCATGTATGGGCGTTTGTTGAATGAGGCCGCAAAGCGTGATCAAAAACCACCCAATTTACGTTTATATGTGTCGGGCAGTGCCGCCCTCAGCGCCGATACCATGTTGGCCTTTGAACGTGTATTCGGGCAACGTATTCTTGAGCGCTATGGCATGACCGAAACTGTAATGAACACCACCAACCCGTTACATGGCGAGCGCCGCCCGGGCACCGTCGGCCAACCATTTCCACGTCAAGAAGCGCGGGTGGTGCATGTGCGTACCCGTCAACCCTTGCCAGCCGATGAAGATGGCGAGATCGAGGTGCGTGGGGCGCACGTATTTGCTGGCTATCTCAATCAGCTTGAAGCCAGCGCCGAGTGTTTTACGCCAGATGGCTGGTTTAAAACCGGTGATCTTGGGCGGGTGAGCGATGATGGTTATTTCACCATTACAGGCCGTGCCAAAGAATTAATCATTAGTGGCGGGTTTAACATTTACCCGCGTGAGGTCGAAGAAGTATTGGCGATGCACCCCAGCGTTGCCGAGGTGGCGGTGGTGGGCCGCCCCGATCCCGATTTTGGCGAAAGCGTCACTGCCGTCGTGGTGTCACATGATGCAACGCTCAACGCCGATGACCTTATCACCTATTGCAAAAACAACCTCGCCAGTTATAAAAAACCCCGCCATATCATTTTTGCCAATTCGCTGCCGCGCAATGCCTTGGGTAAGGTGCAAAAGCATTTGCTTTGAGCTATGAGAGCCATGAGCCGTGAGCCATAAGCTTTGAGCCATGAGCCTTGGGCTGACAGTTCAAGGCTCATGGCTCATGGCTCTCATGGCTCTCATGGCATTTCCTCCTCTTTTGGGACAACTTTCCTGATTCATTGGGCGGATGGCTCATGCGCTTGGGATGACAGATCGCTAGAATGAGCGATGTCATGAACACACTCGCACCTGGCTCACAAATTGGGCCATACCTGATTGTGGCTCCCATTGCCCAAGGCGGCATGGGGGTGGTATATCACGCTAAACAGCAATCATTACAGCGCGATGTGGCGATTAAGATTTTGCCGACCCAATTTACCCAAGATGCCGAATTTTTGGCACGCTTTGAGCGCGAATCACGCACATTGGCGCGGTTGCGCCACCCCAATATTGTGCAAGTGTTTGATGCAGGGGCTGCTGGCGAATATCATTATATTGTGATGGAGTATTTGGCTAGCGGCACATTGGCCGCTGAATTGACGAAACTGCGTGACCGCGGCGACCAAATGCCCATCGACAAAGCGATCAAAATTACCCAACAAATTGCCCAAGCGCTAGATTATGCGCATCAAAAAGGGGTGGTGCATCGTGATATTAAGCCCAGCAATATTTTGGTAGCCGATGAAGGGCGTTATGTGCTATCAGATTTTGGGATTGTGACCGACAATGCCAATACCAAGATCACCCGCACCATGCAAACACTGGGCACACCCGAATATATGTCGCCCGAACAAGCCAACGGCATGGCGGTTGATCGCCGCAGCGATGTTTATTCGTTAGGGGTGGTGCTGTATGAAATGTTAACGGGCGCACCGCCTTTTTCGGGTAATAATACCTTGTCGGTGTTAAATAAGCACCTGACTGTCGTGCCGCCCTCGGTCTCAAAAATCCGTGTTGGTATTCCGGTTTGGTTACAAAGCGTGGTGCAAAAGGCGCTAGAAAAATTACCTGAGCATCGTTTTCAAACTGCGGCTGATTTTGCCGCAAATTTGCAACAACAAGGCGTTCAACCAGCCGCATCCGCGCTGGCTAGTGATGCGCTACGCAAAGACGCAAAGGCATCGCGCAACCTATTGATGCCAATTGGGATTGGGCTAGGCGTTTTGGGGATGTTGGCCGGTGTTGGCTTAATTGCGAATGCGCTACTAAATTCGAGCGGTGCGACCAGTTCGCCGAATGGGGCCAATGGCTTGCTGCCCGTTTTAAATCTTAGCCCTGCTGCAATTGTTGCAACCCAGCCATCGACGGTTGGTGCAACCAGCGTTGCCACTGTCGAAACATTGCAAACTGCCACCGTGTTGGCTGGATCGGTTCCGACGCTGATTGCGCCGACATTAAACCCTATCCCTGCAACCCTTGTGTTACCAACCGCCAATGGGTTGGGCATTGCGACGTTGCCACCAGTGGCGACAACGCTGGTCATTGTGGCCCCCGTTGCCACTGCAACCACCACACCCAGGCCCCCTACCGTTACGCCTCAACCGCCAACTGTTACCAATACGCCTAAGCCGCCCACAATGACACCCGTGCCGACGATTGTGCCGACCCTTGCACCGGTTTCAGGCACTTGTTTGGCGGGCTATGTGTATCGGTTGGCGCGGGCGACCGATAAGGTATGTGTTACCCAAGCCGCCCATGACCAAGCCTTGGCCGATAATGCGGCGGCGGCATCACGGCGGGCTGCTGAAGAAGCGGTCTTTGGCCCCGATACTTGTGAAGCGGGTTACGTTTGGCGCGAGGCCTTTGCCAATGATCATGTATGTGTAACTGTAGCGACCCGCTCGCAAGCCGCTAGCGATAACGCCGCCGCTGCCGCCCGTCGTGAACCGGGTGGTGGGGCTTTTGGGCCAGATACATGCCGCGCTGGTTTTGTATGGCGTGAGGCACGTGCTAATGATCATGTATGTGTCACCCCCGCTACCCGTGCCCAAGCCGCTGCCGATAACGCCGCCGCCAATTCACGAAAATTGTTGGCTTTTGGGCCAAATACTTGTAAGACTGGCTTTGTGTGGCGCGAAGCCTTTGAAAATGATATTGTATGTGTCACACCTGCCACGCGCATGCAAGTGCGAAATGATAATGCCTTGGCTGCAAGGCGAACCGTGCCGTAAAATAGTAAAGGGGCAGAGTTGCAAGTAGCAAAGTGGCAAGTTGCAGAGTTGCAGGTGGCAGGTTGCAGAGTTGCAAATATTGCCACTTGCTGCTTTGCCACTTTGCAACCTGCCCCTCTGCCCCTTCCCATTATGTCAACACTTCAACCCGGCTCATTAATTGGCCCTTACCAAATTGTGGCTCCCATTGCCCAAGGGGGCATGGGTGTGGTTTATCACGCCCGCCAGCCCTCGCTACAACGCGATGTGGCGATTAAAATTTTGCCAACCCAATTTACCCAAGATGCCGAATTTTTGGCGCGTTTTGAGCGTGAATCACGGGTGTTGGCGCGGTTGCGCCACCCTAACATCGTGCAGGTGTTTGATGCGGGGTCGAGCGGTGAACATCATTATATTGTGATGGAATATTTGCCGGGCGGCACGCTTGCTAGTGAGTTGGCGGCGCTGCGCAAAAAAAACGAAGCACTGCCCATTCAAAAGGCAGTTGAGATTGCCAAACAAATTGCGCAAGCGCTCGAATATGCGCATCAGAAAGGCGTGGTGCATCGTGATATTAAACCCAGCAATATTCTTATTGCCGATGACGGGCGCTATGTGTTATCTGATTTTGGCATTGTGACCGACAGCACCAATACCAAAATTACGCGCACCCTGCAAACCCTCGGCACCCCTGAATATATGTCGCCCGAACAAGCCAACGGCTTGAGTGTTGATCGCCGCAGCGATGTTTATTCGTTGGGAGTGGTGCTGTATGAAATGTTGACTGGCGCACCGCCTTTTTCTGGCGGCAATGCCTTGTCAGTGTTGAATAAACATCTGACTGCCCCACCACCGTCGCTATCAAAAATTCGCGTCGGTATTCCATCATGGTTGCAAAGTATTGTGCAAAAAACGCTTGAAAAACAACCAGAGCGCCGTTTTCAAACTGCTGCCGAGTTGGCGGCGGCCCTTCAACAACAAAGCACCGACCGTATTGCAACCGCAACTGGTCGGCGTATTCCATTGATGCCGCTGGGGATTGGGTTGGGGGTGGTGGGGATGTTGGCTGGGGTGGGGCTGTTGTTGAGCGCCGTGCTAAATAGAGGGGGCGATGCTGGGGGCGGTATTCTTGGCAATGGGGGCACCTCGCCAACTGTGGCGGTTTCGTTGCCAAATGTGGGGGGTACACCAGCACTGCCGAATGGGATTACCCCTACGTCTACGACTGGGGGGAACCCCACTGTTGCTACTGGGACAGGAGCGACACCTACATTAATTTCAACGCTCAATTCACCCACATTAGTGCCTGTAACGCCTGTGCCGCCAACAACCGCCTCTGGTGGCGGCGTTACGCCTCCCCCTTTGCCGCCTACGTTTACACCAAGACCACCCACCTTTACGCCTACATTCACCCCAAGGGCGCCGACTGCCACGCCTACATTTACACCAAAGCCGCCGACCATGACACCGACGTTTACGCCTACGGTTACCCGAACGCCTACCCGTACGCCAACCAAAACACCCGGCGGGCCAACCTCGACCCCCTGTGTGCCAATTAGCAAATGTTTGGTGGTGCGCCCAGATGTCATTAAAATAAACCCAAATATTTTGTTGATTACGCCTTCGCCTTAATGTGAAACTATTTTGGCGTAAAATTTGATTTATGATCGTAAAGGATATTCGATGGATTCAACGATTTAGCCATTTTGAAAAGGCGTTTTTGCAATTGGAAGCGGCAATCCAGTTGTCGCAACAACGGGCTTTGTCGAGCCTCGAAGAACAGGGGTTGATTCAAGCATTTGAATATACGCATGAATTGGCGTGGTGCACCTTGAAGGATTTTTTGGAAAATAGTGGGGTTCAGAATTTGTATGGCTCTAAAGATGTGACCCGCGAAGCATTTAAAACAGGGTTGATTGAGAATGGCGAAGTTTGGATGGCAATGATCAAAAGTCGTAACTTGACCTCGCATACCTATAACGAAGACACGGCTGCTGGGATTGTGTTGGCAATTTTGCATGAATATGCCCAAGAATTTAGGACCATTCATGCTAAATTGCAAAAGATGCGGTCTGAGGCTCAATCATGAATTATGGGCTAAAAGAAACGACGATTCAAAAAATACAAGCCGTTTTAATGTGTTACCCGCAAATCGAAAAGGCCATTTTGTATGGATCACGTGCCAAGGGCAATTATAAAAATGGGTCGGATATTGATCTCACATTATGTGGCGGGCCAGATTTAACGCTGCAAGTATTGTATAAGGTGATGGACGCGCTGGATGAGTTATGGCTACCTTATACCATCGACTTATCCATTTGGGCGCATATCAGCGATGCTGAAGTGCGTGAGCATATTCAACGGGTTGGGTTGCCCTTTTATGTAAAACCAGCGACAATTTAAAAAGACATCGGTATCTGAGGTGAAGATACCGCCTAAAGCGCTTCAAGTGCTTTAGGCAGTCTTCATCTTGCCGAGTGATAACCCATCATGACGACTTCTCAATAAATAGGGAGAATTAAAACAAATTTTCGCCAAACACGAAGTGATAGTGAGTTCGGCATTACGTCTTTTGAGAACTTCCCAATATTTGTTGCGCAGATACAGCCATAGCGCCAAAAGTGGTTGGTATTAAGTTGTGGCGCAAATTGGGGTAGCCATTAAACGCGCTATGCGTATAATACCTTTGAAAATTCGATGACGATTGCGATTTTGCGTTTAGGCGATCCAATCGCTATATTACATAAATTACGAAGGAAATAAGATGTCAGGTCATAGTAAATGGGCAACAATTAAACGCGCCAAGGCAACGACGGATGCGCGGCGCGGGGCAGCATTCACACGCTTATTGCGTGAAATTGCAGTGGCCGCAAAAGAAGGCGGCGGTAGCATTGAATCAAACTTTCGTTTGCGGCTGGCGGTCGATAAAGCACGGGCTGCCAACATGCCAAAAGACAATATTGAACGCACCATTAACCGCGTTACAGGGCAGGGTGGCGAAGGCGAAATATATGAAGAACTGATGTATGAGGGATTGGGGCCAGCCAAAGTGCCATTTATGATTCAGGTGTTGACCGATAATCGTAACCGCTCGAACTCGGATGTGCGTAAGGTGTTGACCAAAGCCGGTGGTATTATGGGCGAAAGCGGCACGGTAGGGTGGCAGTTTAACCGCAAGGGCTATATTGTGGTTGATCGCAAGGGCACCAACTATGACGCAGTATTTGAAGTGGCATTGGAGGCTGGCGCCGAAGACATTAAAGACGGCGAGGAAAGCTTTGAGGTGATTACCGAAGTTGAAAATTTGCGGGCCGTGCGTGAGGCACTGACGGCCAAGAAAATGAATGTGACCACTGCCGAAATCACCTATTTGCCGACCACGTCATCGGAAGTGAGCGAAGCCGAGATGGAGAGAGTGGCGGCGGCAGTTGAGGCGCTTGAAGAGTTGGACGACGTGCAACAGGTGTATACCAACCTGTCTTAATTTGGAATTTTAGATTTTAGATTTTTAAGTCACCCAAAATCTAAAATCTAAAATCTAAAATCTTGATTGCGCTTGGTATTGACCCCGGTATTGCGACGACGGGCTATGGTGTGGTGCGCGAAGAGAAAACTGGGCAATTGACGGCCTTGGCTTATGGCGTGATCTTAACGCCGAAGACCGCCTCATTGCCCGAACGGCTGCAGCAATTGCGCAGCGAATTAAAAGGCTTGCTGGCCGAATGGCAGCCGCAAATTTGTGCGGTCGAAGAGTTGTTTTTTGCCAGCAATGTTAAAACCGCCATCACAGTGGGGCAAGCGCGGGGGGTGATCTTGTTGACGATTGCCGATGCTGGCTTGTCTGTGGGCGAATATACGCCGTTGCAGGTCAAACAAGCCATTTCTGGCTATGGGCAGGCCGACAAAAAGCAAATGCAAGAGATGGTGCGAATGTTGCTCAACTTGCGCACCATCCCCAAACCTGATGATGCCGCCGATGCCCTCGCTATCGCGATCACCCATATTCAAATGCGGCGCTATAACGCGTTGGGCTAATGGTCAATGGTTAATGGTTAATGGTTAATTGTATTAACAAAACATGTTAGCATACAAAATATGAGGCGACACATTAACGCCCATGCTTACTGCTGTATGCTAACTTAATTTGTCTATACAGTTAATTGCTAACCATTAATCATTAACCATTAACCATTAACCACTAACCATTAACCATTATGATTGCTCGACTACGTGGAACCGTTTTAACCATTCGCCCGCCCGCCATTGTGATCGATGTCAATGGCGTTGGTTATCGTGTGGCCTGTTCGCAGGCCATGCTCGATAAATGTGAGATTGGGCGACACGCCGATGTGCACACCCATATGCTGGTGCGTGAAGATGATATTTCGCTGTATGGCTTTGCCAGCGAAGATGAGGTGACGCTGTTTACCACATTGTTGGGGGTGCAGGGGATTGGCGCACGCACCGGCGTGGCTATTTTGTCTAAATTATCTGCCGAGCAGTTAAAAACTGCCATTGCGAATAATCAAATTGATACGTTATCGCGGGTGCCCGGCATTGGCAAAAAGACCGCTGAGAAGATTGTATTTGCGCTGCGCGATAAATTGGGCGGCTTGTCTGCCGCGCCGGGTGGGGCGGTCGTCGGTTTAACGCCTCTCAGCGCCGTCGATACCGAGGTCATCGCGGCGCTCACCTCGCTGGGTTATAGCATTGCCGAGGCCCAAGCCGCCTTAAATGCTTTGCCCAAGAATGAGCCGTTAGACTTAGAAGAGAAGCTGCGACGGGCTTTGGCATCGATGGGATGAGGGGTGTGATAGGGTGAGGGGGCGAGGAGGTGACAGGGTGACAAGGTGAGGGGGTGACAGGGCAATTTGCGCCAATTACTATTTATCCTTTGACGCTTTGAATCATTATTCAGTCACCCTATCACCCTGTCACCCCCTCACCTTGTCACTTTCTGTCCGCCAAACACATTAATCGCCAAGCCCGTCAAAATAAGCCCACCGGCCAACAAGGTCATCGGGGTGATGGCCTCGCCTAAAATGATGGCGGTGCTGCTGAGGCCAAAAAACGGCACTAACAAACTAAATGGCGCAATTCGCCCCGCGCCATATTTGCCAATGAGGCGCGTCCACAAGGTGTAGCCCAATACGGTGCTGAGATAAGCCGTGTAGAGCGTTGCCAATAGGGTGATGAGCGTCGCGCCTGACAAGGCGGTCATAATTTGTGGCGTGCCCTCGGTCATGATCGATAACGCCAGCATGGGCAGGGGCGGCGCGAGGCTTGACCACACCACGAAGGGCAGCATATCGACCTTGCCGATCAAGCGCACGATTAAATTTGAGACACCCCACGACAGCGCCGAGGCCAAGACCAAAAGCAAAGGGATGATGCCAACGGGCTGATCGAAGCGTAAGGCGATGACCGCCAGCCCGCACACCGAAATCGCCATGCCGACCACCTGATTGACCCGAACCCGTTCTTTGAGAATGAGCGCCGCCATACCGAGGGTGAAAAACGCTTGGGTTTGGGCGATCACCGATGACAAACCGGCAGGCATTCCGAGTTTGAGGGCACTATAGAGAAAGGTGGCTTGCAGCGCCCCCATACACAGGCCATAAATAATGAGGTATCGCCACGCCACATTGGGCCGCCGTAAAAAAAATACCGCCGGGAAGGCCGACAACATAAACCGAATAAACACCATCAACATCGGCGGCATATTCGCCAACCCCAGCCGCAGCGCCACAAAATTAACACCCCACACGGCGATGACCACGAAGGCCAACCCCAAATCTCGATTAGACATGAGGGTCGATTATCTCTGAAAAGGATGAAGGGTGAAGGGTGAGCCTGACGAGTCACGATTCATGGTCGCCGCGCAGGCTTAAAGTCGGCAGGTCAATTGTGATTTTTCACGCAAAGGCGCAAAGGCGCAAAGATTTCTTTTTTTGCGCCTTTGCGCCTTTGCGTGAAATAATTTTTTACCTCCCCATCAACCCCCGCACCCGCCCCGCCTCACGCCGCAAACCGAGCTGGGTATAAAGCGCCAGCGACTGCTCGAAGGCCGCGTGGGCCTCGGCGATGCGGCCCTGCGCCAAATACACCTCGCCCAGCGCTCGACGCGCCGGGGCTTCGGCAAATTTGTCGGCGGCCTCGCGCAGACAATCGAGCGCTTGCAGACACAGGCGCTCGGCCTCAGCATAACGTTGTTGTTGCCGCCGCAATTGGGCAAAGGTGGTGAGGGCATATGGGCGATTGCTCACTTCTTCGGTATTCAACGCCCGCATCGCCAATTGCTCGGCTTGCTCAAATTGCCCCAGCCCCAAATGCGCCTCGGCCAAATTACCGGCGTTCATGGCGATCCAAAATGGGTGCTGCATTTGCTCAAAAAAATGCAGCGCGGTTTGGGCGGGCGCGAGTGCCGATTCATATTGTTCGGCCTGAATGTGCATGGCCGCCAAATTTGATAAACAATTGTGCTCGCGCACGGCATCGCCCAAATGCCGATACGCCTTGACGGTATATTCAAAATGGCTGAGGGCGGCGGGCAAATCCTCGAGCCGCGCCATCAGCGTGCCGAGGTTAAAATGGGCTTTGGCTTGCCCCAAGCGATAGCCAATCTCATCGGCAATACGCAGGGCCAATTGGTGATGTTGTTGGGCTTTGGCATAGTCGCCGTGTTCTTCTTCCACTTCGCCCATAAAACGCTCGGCTTCAAACAGGGCCAATTGGGCTTCGCGGCGGGCTTGTGGCAAATTGCGCTCGGTTTTGTAAATGGCGCCAATGCGGGTGTGCAAATTGCTTTGCATCCGCTCAAGTTGGCGACCCGAAATGTCTAAACTCTTGCGATATTGGGCCAGCGCGTGTTCGCTTTGGCCTTGCATTTGCAGCGCGCGTGCCTGTAATTCATGGGTATACGAGCTGAGCGGATGCCCGCTCGGCCATTGCTCACGTTTTAAATCGGCGTTGGCGCGTTCACTGTCGCCCACCATCAACCACAATTCGCTGCGCAAAATATAAAGGGTGCGGCGGTCTTGTTCGTTTAGCTGCTCGCTCGATAAATTGCTGAATAATTCGAGCGCCAACCCCGCTTGCCCGTGCGCAATTTCTTGCTCACGATGGGTAAACCAGGTCCACATGGCGAGTGCGGGTTGGGCGGCCTCTAAATAATGATAGGCGGCGGCGGTATATTCGGCGCGGGCGGCGCGGGTTTGGGCCGCAAATAAATGGCAGGCTTGGCGTTGTTCACCACTCAGTTGGCGCAGGGCGATGTGGCGTAGGGCGGGTTGCAGGGTGACCGTGCCCGCGCTCGTTTGCACATAGCCGCGTTCAGCCAGCGTCGCCAAGGCTTGTTCGTGCAGATCGGCCCCTGTGCCAGATCGCCACGCATCACTGGGGGCGGGGTTGGGGAAGGCCGCCAGTGTCATCATGACATAGCGTTCGGCCTCATTCAAATAGCGCCACACGCGATGGAAAATAAGGCTGAGGGTGGGGGCCGAGATCAAGGCTTGCAAACTCTTGCTGAGTGGCTCGCCGGTGTGATGCAGGGCGATGAGCAATTTGAGCATGAGCGGGTTGCCGTTGAGCAGATGATTCAGTTTGCTATGTTCGGTCTCACCGAGTTGAATATTGGCTTGGCGCAGCAAAAGGTCAACATCGGCGGGCTGCAATCCCCCCAACGGCTGATGCAGGTCGGGCGCAAATACCAATTGTTGTCCAATCAGTAAGATCGGCAAGCTCTGACGGGTGCGTTGAATGAGGGCTTCGATTAGCCCACGCAGTTGGGCTTGTTCGTCGGTTTCGACCTCGGTTTGCTGCAATAGGTCAATTTCATCGAACACCAGCAAGGGCGGCGACGACAGGTGACTTAACCCGATGACGCTGAGGCTGAGCGCCAATTCGGGCGCGGTGCGACCACCATCGGCCAGCAGTTGTTGCCACAACCCCGATTGCCCACGCTGATGCAAAAACAAACCGAGCGAGAAAAACAAGGCGCTTAGTTTGTCATTAAACCCGCGCCGCAGCGTAAACCAAAATGGGCTGCCTTGCCACATCGCGGCCAAGGCGCTGCCGAGTGAGCTTTTGCCAAACCCGCTGCCGCCGCTAATCGCCACCACTTGTTTTTGACTGAGGGCGCTGTGACAACGGGCCAGAATGTCATCGCGCCCGACCAAGCGCGGTGGGGCTTGCGGCGTTTCGAGCCTGAGCGAGGGCATCCATTGCCGCAACAGGGCTTGCTCGAGTTGGGCCAGCGCCTCGCTGCGATAGCGGTAATAGGTGGCGGGCGAGATAGCAAGCTCGGTGGCGATGCCGGCTTGGGTGCGTTGTTGGTTGACCTTGAAATAGGTTAGCAACAGCAATTTATACGGGTCAAAGCCTTTTTCAGTGTTGATTGGCAAGGCTTGGGCGGTGCTATTGAGCAGCCGTTGCAGGGCTTGGCCGCGTTTGCTGGCTTCGTCACCACTCAAGGTTTTGTCGCTCAAAATGTCACTGCCCAGCAGGTAGGGGGCGGCGAGGGGCGAATGTTTGCCGAGCCAAGCCGCGTCGTTATAGTGTTCTAGGGCCTGCTCAAGCTGGGCCAACAAGGTCACGGTGGCGATGGGCGCTTCGTTATTCGCATCGGGCGCTGGGACGGTAGCCGGTTGAATTTTTTTTGGGCGTGCCATATCGTGAGAGAAATTAGGGTTTATTTGAGAGACGTTTTCTGCGTTTGGGCGGTAACATTCATGTTTATAAATCGGTTAAAGAAGCAGTGCAAAATTCGTTTTAGTTGTGGCTTTCATTATTTTAGAACACAGTCAAAAAACATGATTAAACAAATAGTTATACCATCAAAACAGATCGCGCCTAAGATTATGGTTGCCAGCGTGTTTGTCGCAGTCATGTCGGGCGCGGTTCAGGTGAATCGGGCGGCAGCGGCTACGTCATTGGCGGATCCAATCACATCCCAAGAAAAAGAGGTCATTTGCGGCACACAAATTCCACAATATGAGTCGCAAGGCTGGCGTTTTGTCATGAACTTTAACAACAATCAAGCGGTTGGCTGTATGGTTTCACCCGTCATTAGTTATCTTGGCACGGCTTATGCCCAAAGCATTGTGCCGTGTCAGGTGGTGGGTGATGTGGTCATTTCAGGCGGCAGTGCCAAGTTTAACGGCGGTTATATTCGTTGTGATAACTTCAACCCGCCGGGCGAAGGTATTAAGAACGTTACTTACTTTGATATGCACGTTTGGGCCAAGAATATTGGGTATCAATCGGCGGGCAATAATAACCCCGTGTTTTATCACCCCAATGTCAGTTTGCACATCCCAACCGCCATGCACCCAATCGGCAAAAAAATGTATGGTTTGACCACGCGTCGGGGTGTAACTGGCTTGTTGAATACCGCGCCAAAAATAGTAGCGCCATTTCAGAATGGGTGGTATTGGTTTGCGTCACAACGATTTGAGGTTGGTTTGGTGCATACCTTGGGTAATGTTTCGACCTCGCCCATTGCTGGCTTGGCGAGTGCGCCGTTTAGTTTTAATCATAACCCGCAAACTATTTATATCGGTTATGAACCCGGGCATACACCCACTGTGTTTTATGGTGAAATAGATGAAATTACGGTTGACCCGCAATATGGCGGCGACTGCTGTTAGGTGGCTTTGTGCAAATGCTAACGCCGCTTGGTAAAAATAAATGACAGTGGTTGTTCATTGACTCACCCCTAACCCTTCTCTTTGGGACGGGTTAGGGGTGGGTTTTAATATTTCAATTTGTTTTTGCCCGTGTATGCAGATAACATGCTGACCTAAAATATATATATCACGAGAAAATTTAAGGGTCAAAATGATAGTAGAGCCGTTATTTCGAGCGAAGCGAGAAATCTTTGCATAACATACGCTTTTAGCCTCAATTTACGCAAAGATTTCTCGCTTCGCTGCTCATGAACTTTAATTTATTGTATATCATACTTGTCATTCCGACGAGGCACGAGGAGGAATCTTTGCTTAAGATACGCTATAACTGTATGTTATGCAAAGACCCCTCGCTTCGCGTCGGGGTGACAAGCTAGTTCATTTACGTTTTTGGACGTAGCGCATAAGCGCAAACGTCTTTAAATTTTGAAATGACAAATATTAGGCAAAAATGATGATTTTATGCTTTTACTAACATTATGACCTCTATATATCACGAGAAAAATATATGAAAACGATTTTTAAAACAAGAATGGTATATATCGGACTCATCGCCACCAGCTTGTTTGCGGTGATGGGATTCGTAGCATGGCAAGTTGATCCTGCCGTCTCTGGGCCTGTGGCAAACACGCAGGTGATGCTACCGGCGGTTTTTACTGAGCCACAAGGCACCCTCGGCGCGTCGCCGTCATCGACCCCCACGATGACGGTGACGCCGGTCAGCGCAACGGCAACCGCAACTGCAACAAAAACGCCATCGCCCACGCCCACCTTAACCCCACAGCAAAAAGACGCGGTGTGTGGCATCGAAATCCCACAATATGAATCGAAAGGCTGGCGTTTTGTCATAAATTTCAATACCAATGCCCCAACCGGTTGCATGATTTCGCCGGTGACGATCTTGGGTAAAACCACTTATATAAGAAGCATTGTGCCGTGTGAGGTGGTGGGGAATGTCGCCATTTCGGGCGGCAGCGCCAAATTTAATGGCGGGTATATTCGTTGTGACAACTTTAACCCACCCGGCAGCGGTGTTAAAGAAATGTCATACTTTGATATGCACGCTTGGGTCAAAAATGTTGGCACGCAATCATCTGCCAACAATAACCCGGTGTTTTATCATCCCGATGTTAGTTTGCACATCCCCAAAACCACCGGTATTGGCGGTGTTACGTTGTTTGGGTTAACCACGCGCCGCGCTGCTAGCGACCGCACCACAAGCCCGCGTGTTGTTTCGCCAAGTAGTAATGGCTGGTATTGGTTTGCGTCACAGCGTTTTGATACCGGGTTGGCGCATACGTTGGGCAATGTGTCGTATCCGCTCATCCCACCCGGCGGCACGATCTCGCCTTTTAGCCTAAATCACGATCCACAAACGATTTATATTGGGCACGAGCGGGGCGAACTGGGTCTACTTTTTATGGCGAAATGGATGAGGTGACGGTTGACCCGCAATATGGCGGCGACTGTTGCTAGGCTGTTATCGTTGTCTAGATAAATCTTTCTGCAAAAATGACGATCCCACTATGCTCGTAGCGCATAGTGGGATCGTCATTTTTGCGGAAATTTGTTTTACTTCTCCCAGTTTTTTATGCTATAATACCAATAGGTTATATAAACAAACAGTTATATAATGATGATTGCAAATTCACTCGACAACACTTTTGCGGCTTTGGCCGACCCGACGCGACGGGCAATTTTGGCCCGCTTGGCGCTGGGTGAGGCGACGGTGATGGAATTGGCTGAGCCATTTGCCATGACGCAACCGGCGATCTCAAAACATCTCAAGGTGCTTGAGCGGGCGGGGTTGATCTCACGCGGGCGTGATGCGCAACGCCGACCGTGCCGGATTGAACCCAAGGCCTTGGCACAGGCCGATATGTGGTTGGCGCAGTATCGACGTTTGTGGGAGAGCAATTTTCAACGGCTGGATGATTTGTTGGATGCGTTGCAATTGGCGGAGGCGATGCCTGATTCACCCCGCAATGAGGATGTAAAACAAGAGAAATAATCGTTATGACAAACAAACTTATACTGACTACGCCGAATGACCTTGAAGTGGTCATTACCCGCGTGTTTAATGCGCCGCGCCGCTTGGTCTTTGATTGCTATACCAAGCCAGAATTGGTGCGGCAGTGGTTGATAGGACCTGCCAATTGGGTATTTGTGGTATGCGATATCGACCTGCGGGTGGGCGGTGCGTATCGGTATGTTTGGCGTGCCCCCGACGGCAGCGAGATGGGGATGGGCGGTATCTATCGCGAAATTCAAGCGCCAGAGCGGTTGGTCGATGTGCAGTTGTTTGATGAAGATTGGACCGGCGGCGAAACCTTGAACACATTGATATTGACTGAACATAACGGCAAAACCACCGCGACCCATCGGGTGAAATATGCATCGTTGGCGGCGCGTGATGGTGCATTGCGCACTGGCATGGCCGATGGGATGTCGGCTGGGTTTGACCGCCTCGACTTATATTTACAGACGTTGGTTTGATTGATGAACCTTATTGATGAAATGCCTATCTCCCTATCTCCCTATCCCCTGCACGGGATAGGGAGATAGGGAGATAGGCAAAAACAGACAAATTTAGGAGGAAAATATGCAAAAAATTACCCCATTCCTTTGGTTTGATAACAATGCTGAAGAGGCCATTCAGTTTTATGTTGGAATTTTCAAGGATTCAAAAATTTTGAATGTGAATCGTATGGGCGATGGTGGCGCGGTTTTGACCGCCACATTTCAGCTTGAGGGGCAAGAATTTATGGCCTTAAACGGTGGGCCGTTGTTTAAATTTACCGAGGCTATTTCATTGTTCGTGAGTTGTGAAACACAAGCAGAAGTAGACACGCTATGGCAGAAATTAACCGCAGGGGGCGAAGAATCGCGTTGCGGCTGGTTAAAAGACAAATTTGGCTTGTCATGGCAAATCATCCCCAAGGCGTTAGGCGAATTGATGGGCGATCCAGACCCAGTGAAGGCGCAACGAGTGATGCAAGCCATGTTGCAAATGAATAAGATCGACATTCAAACTTTAAAGGCTGCCCACGCGCTGAACTGATGAAAAGGTTTGTCGATTTCACGATCTAAAAGGCCCTTCTTCTTTTAGTAAATTGCTCTAAATGCCCGTCATTGTCAATTTTTGTTGGCAATGACGGGCATTTTTTTTCCTGACGATCCGCTGACGATGGGTGTGTAAACTGATGTTTAGGAGGCAACAAAATGAGCACACAAGTATTTATCCCTCATCAAAGCAACCAAGCGTTTGCGCTGCAATTTCCAAATCGCTGTGTTTATACCGGCGAAATCGCCAATCGTAACGAATGGGTGATCGCGTCCTATAAATATGGACGACGCATCATGTCGGCTAAGGTCAAAGTGCCCTATTCTGAGCAAGCCATGCAAGAGGCCAAACGCAATCGGCGTATCGCCCGCATTGTGTTTTTGCTGGCCAGTGTATCGCTGGTGATTGCGGTGTTTGTTGGTGCGGCGGCCATGCGGCTAAAGGGTGGGGCGGTGTTTGGGTTAGGGCCGTTTATCGCCTTGTTTTTGGCGGCGTTGGCGACGGGTTTTGTATGTAAACACATTCTGAGCAAAAAATGGCCGACCATGAAAGACATGCCGCTGTTCTATTTTGAATCGGGCAATATTGGGCTGCGGGTGCATCCGCAGCCCAACGGCGTGAATTTTTGGTTTGTCAACGATGCCATTGCCCGCGAATTTGCCAATTTGAACCGTGCCGAGGTCAAGGCGGTGTAATCAAAGGAGGAAGGATGAAACGGGCATATATGTTTTATTTAATAAGCCTGCTGGTTATTTTGAGCGCATGTAATGCCATGCCGATACCGAAACCAGTGCAGGGCAAGCAAGCCGAGATTGGCAAATACTTATTATCTTTTCACGCCTGCGATACCGCTAAGGTCAGCAATTGCAACAGCCCGCAGAATCATCAAACCTATGTGGCGCATAGCAATGACGGCAATGCATGGCAATTGTTGCCTAACTGGCAAGCCTATGCTGGCTCGGTTCCCGATGTCATTCGGCGCGGCAATGTGTTGTATATCTATACGTCGAATCTCAAATTGGCGCGATATCGGCTCGACACGGGTCAATTTGAGACCAATATCGCCGTGACCGGTTGGAATGGGGTAGACCCGTCGTTGTATCTTGATGCGCAAGGGCGTTTGGTGATGTTTTATTTAAATGGCTTTGTGCCCAATGGCGACCCGGCCCAATGCGCCCCCGGGTTGAGCAGTTGTGAAAAATATATCGATTCGATTGTTGAGGTAACGGGCAGCGATGGCACTAAGTTTGAGTCGGTGGCTGGGCATCGGGCCGTCATTAAATTGGGCACAGGATCATCATTTACCACTGGCTCTGACCCCGATGTTTTTCATGATGGCAAACAATTTGTGATGTATGTGTCGCATGGTCCTAGCATTTCGGTCTGGACAGGCGTAAGCCTTGATGCCACTTTTGTTTATCAGGGTATTTTGTCGGATAAAACAGGTGGCATACCGGCTGGGTATTTTGATAGCGGGGCGAAACAATATTGGACCTTTGCGCACATTACCCAAAATGGTCGCGCCGTCATTCGCCGCGCCAGCCATGCTAATTTTGACAAACTGAGCGAATCGAGCTGGGCCACCGTGTTGCGTGGCTCAGATATCGGTTTGGGGAATACCAGCAATGTCGAAAGCCCGGGCTTTGCCCTCAATATCGAAGGGCCTGTCAGCGATAAACGCCTTTATTTGCCGGTTGTGGTTGGTTGAGGGGCGATAGTTGATAGTTGAGAGTTAAGAGTTGACTGTGCTTACTCAGCACTTAGTAATTAAGAAAAAATGATTAAATTATCGAAATTCCAGCAGCGGCTCATCATGTTGAATGGCGTGGTGATGCTATTGGCGATGTTGTTGGTGGCTTGTAATGGCAAGACCCCCGCAACCCCCATTCAATTTAGTGATATTTGCAAAAATGACAAAAAGACGGTTGAGGTCGTGGGGTTTGCGCGGCTGCCGCCACGTATCGAATGTAGCAGCAGCAATTGCTCGATGCATTTTTGGGGTAATGCAGAGGCACAAGGGCAGTGGCATTGGGCACAGTTAAAGGTCGGTAGCGGCAAAAATCAGATGGAATTGCCGCCGACCCAATTTAAAAACACCGATCTCAAATTTCGGGATGATGCCGGTAATGTGTTGGGTCACAATGCCAAAGTTAAATTGACCGGTTATGTCACCGGCCCGCTTACCCCCAATTCAAATGTGACCTTTTGTAGCATTAGTGTTGAAAAAGTAGAACAAGTGAAGTGATAAAGCGCAGCCATTTTAATCTCCGCGACTCAAATCGTCATGGCAAGAGCGGCGATATGGTCGAGCGTTTGAGATCGGGCATGTTGTTGGATTTGGCTGAGGGTTGCGGTAGCAAGAGCAGTTGTAAGCTGGTCGAAGCGTGTTTGCGCGGCCATGCGTTGAAATTGCTCAAGCGCCGGATGTTGCAACACAAAGGCGAGTATGTGGGCAGCCAAAGCTAAATTGCCCTCAGCTTGTGCGATATCACTCATATCGAGCAAGGTTGTCAATGCCACCGGTTGGGCGTGAATGGACATGGCGAGTTGTAGCGCATCACGGTAGGATTGTTTGGCCGCATTGCGTTCGCCCAACTTCCACAACACATCGCCTAACGAGGTCAGCGAAAACGCCACCCCGCGTTGATGCCCAATCTCACGTTTGAGGCGCAGGCTATGCTCAAACATTAAACGGGCTTTGGTTAAATCGCCATCGCGATTATAAACATCACCCAAATTGGTCAGCGCAATCGACAACACCCGCCGGTCGCCGATATCTTGGCACACGGTAATGGCTTGCTCAAACAATTCGCGGGCGCGAGCGTTATTGTGTTGGGTGAGGGCAATGGTGCCGAGGTTGACCAAGGCGCGGGCTTCTTCGACGCGGTTTTGCACGGCGCGGGCTTCATATAGCCCGTCGGCATAATAACGGGTGCTGTTCTCAAAGGGATCGGTCTCACGTGCCGCCCACACATTGCCCAACCCCACCAACACCCGCGCCAGCCCCGGGCGATAGACAACCTGACGATAACCTTGCTCGGCGTGTTGATAATGCGCTTGTGCAAGGTCGTAATCGCCACAACTATAGGCGATATCGGCCCGCACATTCCATACAAAGGCCGCGCCTTCGGGCATTTGCACCCGCTCAAACAGTGTCATGGCGCGGTCAAGCAAGGGTGTGGTTTGCTCGATTGCGCCCAAGCGGTTGAGCAGCCAAGCATAGCGTGAGCATAACCGCGCCAAGGTTTTTTGCTGGGTGAATGGGTTGGGCGCGGCGGGTAAGTGATCGAGCGCGGCGATGGCTTTGGCAAAGGTGTCGGCCCCTTCACGAAACCAACTACGCGATTCATAAAAATAAAAAGTGCCCGCCAATAATTTGCTGATCGCAGCTACATCGCCATTTTCAATGGCGTTGGCCCACGCCATGCGAATATTATCCAGCTCGGCGGCCACTTCATCCAGTGCCAATTTTTGGCGCGGGCTGCCGATTAGATCACTGGTGCGGGCGGCGAGATAATCGGCATAAAAATGGCTATGGCGTTGGCAACAGGCTCGATGCAGATCGGGCTTTTCGCGCAGTTTGGCCTCGGCAAAGCGGCGTAACAATTGGTGTAGCTGATAGCGTTGCTCGCCGGTGCGTTGCACCAATGATTTATCGACCAAGCCAGTGAGCCGCAACAGCGATGCCCCCGCAATTTGGGCCGCAGCTTCGCGGGTAAAACTTTGGGCAAACAAGCCCAATTGGCAAAAGATCCGTTGTTCGATTGGTGTCAGCATGTTCCATGAATAATCGAACACAGCATTCATACTGCGATGTCGGTCGGGCAAGTCTTGGTTGAGCGTGCTCAAAAAATCGAGGTCACGCCCAATTTCATGCACAATATCAGCGGGGGGCAACATGCGTGTCCATGCCGCAGCCAACTCAATCCCCAAAGGTAGGCCATCCACCAAGCGGCAAATACGCACAATATGGGTGGCATCGGTCGGGCTGGTGTAATTAGCGCCCTGAGCACGGTGGGCGGCTTGTAAAAATAATTGGGTGGCGCTATATTTGGCTAAGTCTTGGCTGGCGATGCTTTCGGCAGGGATGTTTAAACCACTTAACCCAAACGCCCATTCGTCTCGCACATTCAGCCGTTCACGGCTGGTAACGATGATTTTAAGCTGGGGCAGGGCCGCCAACAAACTGCTGAGCAGCCCGGTCCCGGCAATCAAATGCTCAATATTGTCTAAAATCACGGTCAAGCGTCGCCCATTTAAGGCCGCCGCGAGGGCGTGAATGGGCTGGGTGCGCGTGGTCGTTTCATCGTTAAATACCAAATTTAGGGTGTGGGCAATGGCTTGGGCGATGGCATATTCGGCGGCTTGTTTGTTGCTTGGGTCGTTGGGTTTGGGCACGCTGGCTAAGGCCACAAATAATATTGTGTTTTTATCGTTATCATTTGGCTGTGCTAGCGCGAGTGCCAAGCGGGTTTTGCCTACCCCACCCGGCCCGATCAATGACAATAATCGGCAGGCTGGGTCAGCCAGAAAAGCCATTGCCTCGGTTAATTCACGCTCGCGCCCAATCAGCGGAGTGGGGGGCGTGGGGAGTTGAAATTGAAAAGCAGGAGGCGCAGTGTCAGTATTTTGTTGTCGCCATTTGTTACTTTCTACTTGTTTTGCCGCCTGATGTGCCGCCCGAATGTGATGATAAAGGGCGAGGGTTTCGGCGCTGGGCGGCACCCCTAATTCGGCCTGTAGAATGGCGCTGCATTTGGCAAACTGGGCCAGCGCATCGGTGCTGTGGCCCAAGGCAGCTTGGGCACGCATGATATTGCGATGGGCGGCCTCGTGCCAAGGGTCGAGCGTCAGTTGGTGCTGGGCAAGGTCGAGCGCTGCTTCGGGCGTATGGCTTTTTAGGGCGTTTTCGGCCAGTTTATCGATAGCGCTCATCACCCGCTGATGTAAGGCTTCGCGCTGAATTTCGGCCCATTCTTCAAAGGCTGCGCTGTCATCGATAAACAAATTGCTGAGAAATTTGCCGCGATACAAATTGAGCATCCCAGCCCCATTGGTTGTTTTCAACTCGCGCCAAAGCTGTGCCATATCACATAGCACATTGGCGGCTGGGTTTATTTGCAGGTCGTGACGCGAAATGAGCAAAAAAGGCGGGTCGGCTTGGGTGTCGCCGATGGCTTGGCGCAGGTTGAATAGGGCTTGGCGCAAATTTTGTTTGGCGGCACTGTCGGGCAATTCGCCCCACAACAGCCCGGCCAATTGGGCACGGGTGTGCGCTATGTCAGGGTTGCTCGCCAAGATCGCCAACAAAGCCCGCACCTTGAGCGACTCAAACCCAGTGCAAGTCACATGGTCGAGTGTGACTGCAAATTCGCCCAGCAACCGAATATGTAGCCGCGTGGCAGGCGGGGTGAGGGGCGTTGTGGCGGGTGCGATGTTGCCCATTTTAAGCGATTTCGGGGAGATATGGATATACTGGGCGCAGCAAAGGAAGTTGAGCAAAGATAAAATATGTTTAAAGATCAAGTTGTCATCATTACTGGGGCGGGGCGTGGGATTGGGGCCGCCGCCGCCAAATTGTTTGCCCAGAACGGGGCCAAAGTGGTCGTTAATGATCTTGACGCGGCTGCGTTGAAAAGTGTTGTGGTCGAGATTGAGTCGGCTGGCGGGGTGGCACTTGATGTGCCGGGCAGTGTGACCGATCCCGACTTCCCCGATAGATTGATGAAATTGAGCATGGAGGCCTTTGGCAAGATCAATGTCTTGGTCAACAATGCCGGTTATACCTGGGATGGCATGATTCACAAAATGACCGACGAGCAATGGCAAGCCATGCTCGATGTGCATGCCACCGCGCCATTTCGCATGATACGTGCCCTTGCGCCTTATTGGCGTGACACTGCCAAAGCCGAGATTCAAAACACCGGCGCACCCCAGCAACCCCGCTGTATCGTTAATATTTCGTCAACCTCTGGGTTGCATGGCAATATCGGGCAGGCTAATTACGCCACCGGTAAATTAGGCATTGTGGGGCTGACCAAAACCATCGCCAAAGAATGGGGTAACTTGGGGATTCGTTGCAATGCCGTGGCTTTTGGCTTAATCGACACGCGATTGACACAGTCTAAGCGCCAAAATGAGCGGATTCAAATTGGTGAACGCTCGATCGCCTTGGGCATCCCCGATGAAATTCGGCAAGCCGCCGCCGCGCATATTCCCTTGGGTCGCGCCGCTACCCCCGAAGAGGCTGCCTCGGGCATCTTGCTCATGGCTTCGCCTTTGGCTTCTTACATCACCGGGCACACGCTTGAGGTGACGGGCGGGGTGGGGATTTAATCCCCTATCCCCCATATATTGCCTTATAGAACTCTCATGATCAAATGCTAAAATCACGCCGCTAGGAATGGGGTGTTTAATGTTGGTTGAATGTTTGCCCCTATTTTGATATTTACCGGCAAGCCCGGAACACCAAAGAAAAGAGGAAATAACAGTGACAGAAAAGTGGTTTGAAGTTAAAGATTTACACGTAACCGTAGGTGACAAAGAGATCTTAAAAGGGTTAAATTTAAGCATTAATGCTGGTGAAGTTCACGCCATCATGGGGCCTAATGGGAGCGGCAAAAGCACCTTGGCCTATACGTTAATGGGGCATCCCAATTACACCGTCACCAGTGGCGAAGTGTTGTTTAAAGGTCAGAATGTATTGGATATGGAAGCTGACGAGCGCAGCCGCGCTGGCATTTTCTTGGCGTTTCAATATCCGGTTGCCATTCCGGGTGTAACCGTCGCCCAATTTGTGCGTACCGCCGTCAATGCGCGTCTTAAGACTGCTGCCGCTGCCCAAAATAATGGCGTTGTTCCTTCTACTTTTCGTGGTATGCCCATCCCCGTGTTTACCAAAACACTCAAAGAGGCAATGGCAGTGTTGAAGGTGGATAATGCTTTTGCCGGGCGTTATTTGAATGAAGGCTTTAGCGGCGGTGAAAAGAAGCGGGCCGAGATTTTGCAAATGGCGATGCTCAAGCCGAGTATGGCGATTTTGGACGAAACCGATTCTGGTTTAGACATCGACGCTTTGCGTATTGTGAGCGAAGGCGTTAATACTCTGCATGTGCAAGACCCAAATATGGGTGTGTTGATGATTACCCATTATCAGCGTCTGCTAAACTATATTAAGCCACAATTTGTGCATGTGTTAATTGGTGGGCGTATCGTTGATAGCGGTGGCCCAGAATTGGCACTTGAGCTTGAATCACGTGGGTATGACTGGTTGCGTGAGCCGGAAGGCGCGAGCTAAGCTGTAAAAAAGGTAGGAGCAAAATGATGACCTTAAATATAAGGAACAAACATCAGGTTTAAAATGAACTGGCTGCGATATGAGCGGATTATTTGCCCTACCTTTATGATGTTTTGGCCTATTTAGTTATATTGGATTGTTGACTATAATGTGTAAATGCGACTAGATATTTCAATATATGATAAAAATGATCGCCTCACTGTTATCGGTGAGGTAAAACGTCGCAGTGGATTGCCAGTAAGTTGGGCGAGCAGATTGCGATATAACTTATTAAGTGAAAATGATGTGGCGAAAACCGATTATTTTCTGATTGCATTATTAGATCATTTTTATCTATGGAAAGGGATAGATTCACCACTTAAATTGCGTCCTCCCGATTTTGTTGGCGACACGATGCCAATTTTAGATTCATACCTGCAAAGAACGCATTTAAACTATTTAACTATTGCAGGTGAAGTTTACGAAGAGGTTGTTTTGTGGTGGTTGGATGATTTGATATCTGGTGTTTGGTCGGCTTATCCGAATGATATTCGAGTTAGTTGGATATTTGATTCAGGTTTGTTTGATGCAATACGAAATGGACATATGGAGAAAAACCTTATGTTTGCATAGTCAAAACCTATGAATGTGTATGTTGAGACTAACTTCGTTTTAGAGTTGGTGCATCATCAAGAGCAATTTGAAGCGTGTGAGGAATTATTAAGACTTGCATCTGAAAATTATATTCAATTACTATTACCCTCGTTTGCGATAGTTGAGAGTTTTGAGAAAGTTTTGAGGCAAAGAGCGATTAGAAAGCGGTTAATTGCTGAATTATTGCAAGAAACTGAGCAACTTAAACGCAGCGTGTCTTATAAGAATAGGTTAGAAGCGATCGGTAATATTAAAAGTTTATTAACAGAAAGTAATCAAGATGACGAGGAACAACTTAGGTTGGTTCGGAAAAGATTATTGTCAACTGCAAAAGTTTTACCCTTAACACAAAGTTTGTTTGTTGAGGCAATGAATCAGGAACAGATTGTTGGTTTAGAGATTGCAGATGCATTAATTTTTCAGTTTGTAGTTTCTCATTTATCTGAGAATCATTTTAACCCTAGTTGTTTTTTAAACAAAAATTCTAAACATTTTCAGATACCTGATGTGCAAGATGTTTTAGAGCGCTACAATTGTAAATTAATCACTCAATTTGCTGATGGTGTAAGTTATGTAAAGTCTAACTTGAAATAAGTAGACACGGTTATTAGGAATTAAATTATGTCAGAAGAAAGAAGCCAAGTATCCGTTAACGACGAATATATTGAAAAATATGGGTTCCATGAGGCTGAGAACTATTCATTCAAGAGCCGCAAGGGAATTGATGAAGAGATTGTGCGCGATATTTCGCGCATGAAAGGCGAGCCAGAATGGATGACTGATTTCCGTTTGCGGTCGCTAGAATCGTTTTTCTCGCGCCCAATGCCAAATTGGGGCAGCGACAAGCTGCACGATATTGACTTTAACGACATTTTCTACTACATCAAGCCAACTGATGGTCAGGCTGGTACATGGGAAGAATTGCCGAAGGAGATTAAGGATACCTATGATAAGTTGGGTATTCCCGAAGCCGAAAAGAAATATTTGGCTGGGGTCGGGGCACAATATGAGTCAGAAGTGATTTATCACAGCCTTGCCAAAGATTTAGAAGACAAAGGCGTGGTATTTTTGGATACTGACAGTGCTTTAAAGCAATATCCCGAAATGTTTCGCCAATATTTTGGCACGGTGATTCCATATGCCGACAACAAGTTTGCGGCATTGAATAGCGCGGTATGGTCCGGTGGGTCGTTTATTTATGTGCCACCGGGTGTTAAGATCGATATGCCTTTGCAGGCCTATTTCCGCATCAACGCCAAAAACGTTGGGCAATTTGAGCGCACTTTGATCATCGTCGATGAGGGCGCACAAGTGCATTATGTCGAAGGCTGCACTGCGCCGGTATATTCGAGCGATTCGCTGCACAGCGCCGTTGTCGAAATTATTGTTAAAAAAGGCGGGCGTTGTCGCTATACCACCATTCAAAACTGGTCAACTAACGTCTATAATCTTGTCACCAAACGCGCCGTTGCCTATGAAGACGCGACGATGGAGTGGGTGGACGGCAACCTTGGCAGCAAGTTGACCATGAAATACCCAGCCGTGTATTTGATGGAGCCGGGCGCACATGGCGAAATTTTGTCGATTGCCTTTGCGGGCAAAGGTCAGCATCAAGATGCAGGCGGCAAAGTGGTGCACGCCGCACCCAAGACCACCAGCCGCATCGTTAGCAAATCGATTAGCAAAGATGGCGGTCGCACCAGCTATCGCGGTTTGCTGAAGGTGTATAAAGATGCCGAGCAAAGCAAGAGCAGCGTGGTATGCGATGCGCTGTTGTTGGATGAATACAGCCGCAGCGACACCTATCCCTATATTGAAGTTGACAACAATAACGTTGATATTGGACATGAAGCCAGCGTGAGCAAGATCGGCGAAGAGCAATTGTTTTATGCCATGAGTCGCGGCATTGATGAAGAATCGGCCAGCGCGATGGTGGTGTCGGGCTTTATTGAACCCTTGGTGAAAGAATTGCCGATGGAATATGCGATGGAGATGAATCGCTTGATTGCGATTCAGATGGAAGGCACGGTTGGGTAGTATCACCTCAAAAAACAGGGGTAAGTAAAACAAATTTTCACCGAACTCACTATATGACCATTGCGGGCAGAGGCAAAGCCTCTGCCCGCAATGGTCATATAGTGAGTTCGGCATTACGCCTTTGGGCTTTACCCCGAATTATTAAGATGATACAACTGTTGCAATAAAAAAGCCCGCTTTTGACTAAAAGCGGGCTTTTTTGATGCTTATGTTGATATTTATCGGTAATGTACAGATCGATTGCGTTGTATTTCATTGGTTTTGGGCGTAATGCTTGAAACAAATGACTTAAACGGTGTGGCTGTAAATCCCATGAGCATTTCATATACTTTTGCCCGTGAAAAAGCCAATTGTGGGTGTTCGTGCTGCTTTTTGTGCGCCGGAAGCTGACGTGGAGTGTCGCGCCTTATCAGGTGATGGCGTTTCACATATTGTGCTTGTTTTTGACGGGCGGTGGGCAGATCGATTCGTGACATGAGATAAATAGAAGTTTAATATTCAGTAGTTTAGTCTAAAAGTAGGGATGTTGTTCAAACCTGTAGTAAAACAGAGGGTATGAAAAAAAAGAAGAACAACATCCCCCCGCAGTATACAAAACAGTCGAAGCGATGATAGCAACGCTAGCA
>CAMDWA010000050.1 GCA_945877855.1 Thermoflexus hugenholtzii JAD2
TGGTTACAGGTGCAAGGTTATGGCCGCACCCGTTCTGTCATTATTGGCGGGGCCGAGCCGCTACTTGCTGTGTTGCAGCGCATTATCCAAAACCCTCGTTTAGGTTACGATGTCATCGGTGTTGTGCAATTTAACAGCAATAGTCAATCGCAGCCCTATCCGGGGGTTCGGGCATTGGGCGGCATCGATATGTTATCTGATATTGTCTCTCGCGATCAGGTAGATGAAGTTATTATTGCAGTGCCTGAGGCGAGTGACGAAGATATGCTGCGGATTATTTCTAAATGCGATCGTAGCACCATTAGTATCAAGGTTTACCCAGATGTGTTTCAGATTATGGCTGGGCAGATGAGCATTGGTGAATTGGGTGGGTTGCCGCTTTTAAATGTGCGCGATATTAATTTGCGCGGCTGGAAATTATCATTAAAACGTGCAATGGATGTGGTGGGTAGCGCGGTTTTGTTAATTGCATTGTCACCCATGTTGTTGTTTGTCGCTTTGCTAATTAAGCTCGACTCGGCTGGGGGCGTGTTTTTTGCCCAACGGCGAATGGGGATGGATGGCAAAGTGTTTTATATGATTAAATTTCGCACCATGCGGCAAGATGCCGAGAAATTAGGCACATGGACGACGAAAGATGACCCGCGCAAAACCAAATTAGGCGGGTTTTTACGCCGAAAAAACATTGATGAGTTGCCACAATTGATTAATGTTTTATTGGGAGATATGAGTCTGGTTGGCCCAAGACCTGAACAGCCAGCTTATGTCGAGCAATTTCGACAATTGATCCCAAGGTATATGGAACGACATCGTGAAAAAGCGGGCTTAACTGGGTGGGCACAGGTGAATGGGATGCGAGGAGATACCTCGATTGAGGAGCGCACAAAATATGATTTGTGGTATGTTGAGAATTGGTCAGTGTGGTTAGATATTCAAATTATTTTACGCACTGTTTTGCGCATGATAACAGGCCGTGACGAAAATGCCTATTAGCCGTTGTAACCTATTGGCGAAAGATGTGCCATGATTCATATTTTGCAAAGATGTGCTTAATTCATTTAAAAATTGAAGCAAATTCTGAGTCTTGAGAGGCTTAAGCTGACTTAGAATATAAACTGGTGCTTACGACTGCTGTTGCAAGAAATAGCGAAAGCTGTTTTGTCATTTTGATTAATTTAAATCACCCTAATGATATATAAAACTGCAATGTTATTGATATTTCTGCCACTTTTTGGGCACAAAAATATTGATAATGTTGTAATAGTAAAGATAAATGCAGAAAAATCAACGACTCATCCTTTTTTTGATAGTTGCCGCAATGATTGCGAGCGTAATCTATTATTTTCGTAGTGAAGTGCAAACTCAGAATGAAGTGCCGATTTCTGATGTGGCACGCTATGTTAAGGCCGGTGAAGTTGAACGGCTAACTGTTAATGGCAGCGAAGTGCGGGTGCGGTTTAAAAATGGTCGTCAACCTATTATTTCGCGCAAAGACGACTCGGCCTCATTGGTTGAGCAATTGGCCTTAATGGGTGTTTCGGCTGAACAACGAGAAGCTGTCAAGATTGAAATTGCCAATCCATTCTCTTGGTTCGATGCAATTATTAATGTGGCGAGTATTTTGTCACCCATTCTTTTGCTATTGTTTTTCTTGTTTATCTTTCGTCAAGCTCAAAACATGAATGGCAATGCAATGGGGTTTGGTCGCAGCCGCGCCCGTGTATTTAATGGGCAAAATCCGACCGTCACTTTTCAAGATGTGGCAGGGGCCGAAGAAGCCAAACAAGAATTGCAAGAAGTGGTAGAGTTTTTGAAGCAACCTGAAAAATTTATACAGCTTGGGGCGCGTATTCCCAAAGGCGTTTTGTTAATTGGCAGCCCGGGCACTGGCAAGACTTTGTTGGCAAAAGCGGTGAGTGGTGAAGCCGGAGTGCCATTTTTTAGCATCAGCGGTAGCGAGTTTGTCGAAATGTTTGTGGGGGTTGGGGCGAGCCGCGTGCGCGATCTATTTGAGCAAGCTAAAAAAGTGTCGCCTTGCATTATTTTTATTGATGAAATTGACGCAGTAGGGCGTAGCCGTGGCACTGGGGTTGGTGGGGGGCACGATGAGCGTGAGCAAACCTTAAATCAAATTTTGGTGGAAATGGATGGATTCGGCACTGATACCAATGTGATTGTGGTGGCCGCTACCAACCGCCCCGATGTGCTTGATGCTGCGCTGATGCGACCGGGGCGATTTGACCGCCGCGTAATTATCGACCGCCCCGATGTGCGTGGACGTGAAGCGATTTTGAAAGTGCATGTGCGTGGTAAACCTTTAGCTACCGATGTCGATTTGAATCGGCTGGCCAAAACAATGCCGGGCTTTGCCGGGGCTGATATTGAAAATTTGGTGAACGAAGCCGCTATTATGACGGCCCGTCGCAATAAAAAGACCATTGGCATGACCGAGTTGCTCGAAAGTATTGAGCGTGTCATGATAGGCCCCGAGCGCAAGAGTAAGCTTATTTCAGAAAAAGCCAAACGCATTACGGCTTATCACGAGGCGGGTCATGCGATTGTGGCACATTTATTGCCAAATTGTGACCCAGTGCAAAAAATCACCATCATTCCGCGTGGCTTAGCGGGTGGCTACACCCTGTCATTGCCAAGCGAAGAGGTTTCATATGTTAGCCGCAGTAAATTTGTCGATGATTTATCTTATGCCTTGGGTGGGCGTGCGGCAGAAGAGGTTGTATTTGATGAAATTACAACCGGCGCAAGCAGCGATTTACAACGGGTCACTGAAATTGCGCGTGACATGGTCACCCGATATGGCATGAGCAATGCAATGGGACCGATGGTTTATGGGCAAAAACAAGAAATGGTATTTTTGGGGCGCGACTTGGGTGAACAGCGTGATTACAGCGATCAGGTGGCGTTAGAAATTGACCGCGAAGTGCGCCAACTGGTGATGACGGCTTATGCCCGCGCCAAAGATGTATTATCGACCAATCGCGCCATTCTTGAGGCGGTGTCGTTGCGGTTGATGGAAGTCGAAACCCTAGACCACGAAGAATTTGCCAAATTTTTTGCGATTCCCGAACCCGAGAAACCCTTTAATCCACGCCCCCGCATGGTTTCTGCACAAGAAGGGCGAGATGGCAGCACACCACCCAGCACAGTGTTGCCACAGCCAGCATAGCCGGCCCACTGTTGTGTGTCCCCAAAATATAAAAACATAATATGACCGTTGGGAGTGTGGGCTTGCCCACACTCCCAACGGTCATATTATGTTTTCGACGAAAAGTTGTTTTATGTTTGGTAAATACCTTTGCCATCTCGCCTGTGAATAAATTCACAGTCTAAAAATTTCAAACGCGCTAAAGCGCGTTCGCCGTAATCTTAATGCGTTTTAACGCATTTGTTTATTTCAGACCGTGAATTCATTCACGGGCAGGCAATCGCAAATTGGCGAAGGTATTGATTTGCTAAAAGCAGTTGTTTAGCGAATACGGCGTTGCATCCCCTCGACTGACCCCGATAGTTCTTGCAAGCGCTGATTTTTTTCTTTGATACGTGCCGTGACATCGGCAATTTTGGCCTCAAGCTCAGCCCGATACTCGGCTCGTGCTGTCGCTAGGCTTTCACGCCAGCGTGCAATATTGGCTTCATCACGCGATAATGACTCTTTGAGCCGCACCAATTGATCTTGTTTGCGTTCAAAAGTGTCGCGCATACGCTCGCGATTTTCGATGCGTTGTTGCGACATTTGTTCACCGCGTCGGTCAAAGAAGTCATCGGCGGCAGCGCGGAAGCGATCCCACAATTTGTCATCAAATTTGCGACCAGCCGAACCTACTTTTTTCCAATCGGCTTGTAAATCTTTAAAAGCATCGGCTACGGCTTTAAAATCAATGGCGCTCCCTCGTGAATATTCGCGCAATGTCTCGGCACGTTCACAAAGCTGCTCTTTTTGGGCGCGGGACTCGTCACGTTGTTGATCGCGCACGCGGTAATGTTCAATCCGTCGGTTAAAGAATTGGTCACAGGCGCTATGAAAACGATCCCATAAGGCATCATCGGCAACACGCCCCGCAAAACCAATCGTTTTCCATTCCGTCTGAATCACCTTCAGGCGTTCACCTGTGGCTTCCCATTCCGTTGAATCCTTTAGTTTTTCGGCTTCAATGCATAATTTTTCTTTGCGCTCGCGATACCCCTCACGCTCTTTGTCTAATGCCTCATAATGTTGACGACGACGCTCGAAAAATGCATCGCGGGCCGTGTTAAAACGCCCCCACAAAACATCATCTTCTTCGCGCCCTGCTGACCCCGCTTTTTTCCAATCGTCAAATAGCGTTTTCATTTGGTCTGCAGTGGCTTTCCAATCCGATGATTGGCTGATCGCTTCGGCTTTAGCGATCAGGGCTTCTTTGGCCTCGCTGTGGGCTTTGCGTTCTTGTTGCACATGCGCTTCAATGGTTTTTTCCATTTCACGCAATCGCCCAACCAAAGTGTCAAAATCACCCAAGGCATTGGCTGTCGGCAAAAACTCTAACATTGAGCGAACACGCCCAGTGTAAATTCGTTTGTCTTCGGTATGGGTTAAGCCAGTTTCAATAATGTTGATTTTTTCTTCTTGGTCACGAAATTTGCTGACCAAGTGGGCAAATGTGCCTGCTTTGTCTTTGCCGCGCAATTTACCAATGACGCGCCTTGGGAACAGCGGTGTCGCTTTGAGGTAAACATTGCCTTCGTCATCAACCTCGGCCCAACGTTCAGCCTCAATTTCACCGGCTTCAGTTAATGCTGGGGCGGCAGGTTCGTCTGCTGGCTCAGCGTTTTTTTCGATTGTTGTATCTATAGTTGCAGATGCAGGGGCTATTTCTGCTGTTGTGGCAGATGAGGCCACCGATTCTGCTGCTGAAAGAGATGGGGTTAATGGGTCGTCGGCGACGGTCGCCGCGTTATTGACTATTGGGTTATCGATACTTGTTGGCTCGTTGCTGAGGTTTAAATCAGACCGAGGCGTTGCGGGGGAAGAGGTCGCTGGGATGTCAATAGTTGCATCCGCTGGGATTTCGCCGTTCATCGTATGGTTTCCTAGAATTTCGCTTGTCACAATATATTCGCTTTGTCTTGCTTCATCAAGAAGCACAATGCACTCGTTGCTCGTATATAAAATTATATGCCAATTTCAAAATTTGATTGGTCAGCATAAAATTTGATATTGATTGTAATGGGTAATGTTAGCGCAAATTCCTAAAACTGAAGGGCCGATTTCACAGTCTATCCCCAAAGCGTAGCCTTTGGAGATAGACTGTGAAATCGGCAAAACCTTTTGTCAACTCAGAATCTGTTTTATTATGATTTTCTCGGCGGGAAACGTGATAACACTGTTGCTGTATCTGGAATGAGGGTGCGACTGCCAAAAGCCGCAAATGGTGTGAGTAGTGGTGGCTGTTTTTCGGGCAAGGCAATGATATTGAGGGTCGCCCCTTCAGCCGCATTTGCTGCTGTTTCAACCAAAGCGAGGCCAAGCAAAAAACCATTGCTATCGAGCGCACATGAGGTTACTGTGCCAATTACACGCCCACGTTTATCTAATACAGGGTCCCCAAGTTTTGATACGCGCACCCCTTTGTCATTCATGCGAAACCGCACAATTTTGGCATTGGTAGCGGCAACTTTGGCTGTATAGGTTGTTTTGCCAATAAAATCGCTGGCTTTGCTCAATTTTACAAAATTGTCAAACCCAATTTGGCAAGGCACTAAATTAAGTTGCCCGCCCAATTCATGCCCATATAACGGCAAGCCAGCTTCGGTGCGTAAACTGTCACGTGCAGCTAAGCCACATGGCTTTAAACCTAGGGCATGTCCGGCCTGAATCAGCTTATTCCATAAGGCTACCGATTGGTCAGGATGCACAAATAGCTCGTAGGCTACTCGTTCACCGGTATAGCCTGTGCGCGAGATGATCACATCAATATCGCTGACACTGGCCTGTAATACACCGGTATAAGGCAAATTGTTGAGTGAGGTCAGCTGTGGATTGAGTAACTGTAAAATTTCGAGTGATTTAGGGCCTTGTAAGGCGATATCGACCCGACGTTCATCGCCTGTGTTTTCGGCGCGTAGGTCGCGCAAGATGCATTGTGGGGCACGGCTGCCGTTTAAGCCGGTTAACCACGCCCATGCCTTATCGTTGTTTGAGGCATTCACCACAATCATATATTGCGCAACCCCAAGCCGATAAATCATAATGTCGTCAATAACATTTGATTGGTCGTCTAGCAAATAGGAATATTGCGAACGCCCGATGGCTAATTTGCTGACATCGTTTGTACTAACCGTATCTAGAAATGCGCAAGCATTAGGGCCACTCGCTTCGAGTACACCCATATGGCTAACATCGAATAACCCAGCAGCATTTCGCACGGTTGCATGTTCATCTTTTACCGAGGTATACCAAACTGGCATGTCCCATCCACCAAATGGCACGGTTTTTGCCCCTAGTTTTTTATGTGTATCGAATAACGCTGTGCGTTTGAGAATTTCGGTCATAAATGAAAGTATAGTCTTGTTTTGGGTTGTTTTAATGTGATTTTCCGAATAAGGTCATATCGCGATTTCTGCTAAATAACCGCATCGGCTTCTATCTCTACCAAATATTCTTCGCCGACCAAACGCGCTTCAACTAAGGTGTTGGCTGGCCGAATAATGGCAAAACGCTCACCATGTGCCCGTGCAACTGGCTCCCAATCGGCAATATAACGCACATAAATACGCGTTCGGATGACATTTTGCATGGATGCGCCTAATTGTGTTAGGGCATTTTCAATTTTAGTGAGAATAAATTGCGTTTGTGTTGCGGGGTCGCCTAATCCCACAACATTGCCGTGTATATCGGTGGCGGTTGTGCCCGAAACCGCAATCATATTGCCAATTCGGACTGCTCGTGCATAACCAGCTATCTTTTCCCAACTAGTACCGGTGTCAATAAATGTTCTTTGGTTCATAATTTTACTGTCATCCATTCAAAGGCCTAGCCAATGCCATCATGGCATCGTCGAAATGTTTTTCCATGGCATGTTGGGCGGCGGCGGCGTTATGTTTGCAAATGGCCTCAACCATCGAGGCATGTTCGGTTTGAATCCGCTGACGGTCGCGGTCGTTGGTTTGGCGCAACAGGCCAACCCGAATGGCAACCTGTGATGATTCGCGGATTGATTCGATCATATGCAATAACATGGTGTTGTGGCTGGCCGCCGCAATCGACAAATGTAGCTTAAGATCAAGCTCGGCATAGCGTTCTGCTGCACTTAGGCAGCCGCTCATCTCGTGCACCAAGGCATTTAGCTCGGTTAATTGGGCTTCGGTGCGGCGTTGGGCCGCTAAAATAGACGATTGCACCTCTAATCCGCGTCGCACTTCCATCAATTCTAAAATAGCGGCTTGTTTGGCCAACAATGAATGTTGAAAAAACGCCGACAATGCTTCGTTGTGCAAGGGGCGAATCACTGCGCCTTTGCCATTCACGACCTCAAGCAAACCGCGCCCGACCAAAGCCTGAATTGCCTCACGAATGACAGTGCGGCTAACGCCAAATTGATTGGCTAAATCACCTTGCGAAGGGAGCACATCACCCGGCATCATGCCACGCCGTTGAATAATATCGGCTAACCCCTCAGCGGCTTGCTCGGCCAGTGTTTCGCGCTTGAGTTTTATGATCTCTAACATAACTACATATTATCGCAGCCGTTTTGACATATTCACCCTTGACAAATTGTAGATTTAATATTACACTCTGAGCATAATACTGTCAAGCTATATTACAGGTTGTGTTTTCTCCTCCTTTCTTTTTGAACGGCCTAGCAGATTGAAGTAAGATTCAGACTGTTAGGCCAAATTTTTTTATGAGCGAGTCTACTCTTCACACAATTCATCGGGGCAAAGTGGTCGCCATTGTGCGTTTACCCGATCTAGCCGATGCCATCGAGCTTTCACGAGCGCTTATTTCGGGCGGTATTACGGCGCTCGAATTTACCTTGACGAACAGCGAAGCGTTAAACGCCCTGCAAGCGGTCAAGGCCGCAATCCCCGAATTTGGGCGCGGCGAGGCTGTGATTGGCGCTGGCACGGTTGTAACGCCCGATCAGGTGCGGGCTTCGGTGGCGGCGGGGGCACAATTTATTGTCGCGCCTACCAGCAATTTTGCTGCTATTGCTACTAGTCGTGAGTTGGGTGTGCCGATCATGCCCGGCGCCTATACCCCTACCGAGATTTTAGCGGCATGGGAAGCTGGTGCTGCCGCCGTTAAGGTTTTTCCGGCGCGTGCGCTTGGTCCCAATTTTATAAAAGATGTGCGCGAACCGTTGCCATTTTTAAAATTGATGCCAACAGGTGGGATTGGTATCGACAATATCGCCGCTTATTTGCAAGCCGGGGCCTTTGGGGTGGGGGTGGGTGGCAATTTGGTTGATAAGCAACTGGTTGCTGCGCGTGATTGGGCAGGCCTTTATGCCAAGGCCCAAGCGTTTATTAAAGCAACAAAGTAAAAAGTGCAAAGTAGCAAGTAACAAGTAAAAAGTATTAGCTAATTTACTTTCCACTTGTTACTTTGCACTTTGCACTTTCCACTTAGCACTCAAAAAATATGGACGTAATCACCCTTGGCGAAAGCATGTTACGGTTGTCACCGCCGGGCCACGAGCGGTTATCACAATCGGTAACGCTCGAAATGAAATTTGGTGGCACTGAGTCGAATGTGGCGGTGGCGTTATCACGCATTGGTTTTCAAACTGCATGGTTATCACGCTTGCCCGATAACCCCTTGGGTCAGCGTTTGGTGGCCGAATTGCGCAGCCACGGCGTAGACACCAGCGGGGTGCGCATGGTGGCGGGTGAGCGCTTGGGCATCTATTTTATTGAATTTGGCTCGCCCCCGCGCCCTAATCGCGTAGTATATGACCGTGCCAATTCTGCGATGTCGCGCATGACAGTGGATGATGTGGCATTTGACTTAATTGGCAAGGCGCGTTGGCTGCATCTCAGCGGCATCACCCCGGCGCTTAGCGAGGCGTGCTGCGCGTTGACGTTGGCGGCAGCCACGTTCGCCCGTAGCAAAAACATACCGGTGTCGTTTGATGTCAACTATCGTGCGTTGTTATGGTCGCCCCAGCAAGCTGGGCAAACGCTCGAACCCATTTTGCGCCAATGTGATGTAATTTTTAGCGCCCATCGTGATGCGCAAAATTTATTTGGGGCCGATGCAAATGCGGAACAAGCCGTGCGTGATCTGCGGTCGCGTTTTGGTTGCCGCCAAATGGTGCTGACGATTGGCGAAGAGGGGGCCATTGCCTGCACCGCCGACGCGATTGCGCAGCAAGCGGCGTTTAATGTGTCGAACCCCGTTGATCGCATTGGGGCTGGCGATGCTTTTGATGCTGGTTATATTGCCGCCCAATTGCGTGGCTGGTCGCTGGATGAGTCATTGCGCTTTGGTAATGCCATGAGTGCCCTCAAAATGACCATTCCGGGCGACCTCGCGCTCGTTTCACCTTCAGAAATTGAACAAATGTTGGCTGGCTCGAAATTGGCCAGTGTTAGGTAAGAAAGCAAAAAGTGCAAAGAGCAAAGTAAAAAGTAAATTAGTTAACACTTTTTACTTTTTACTTTGCCCTTTGCACTCTATAAGTAATATGAAAATAGCAATTACAGGCGGCGCAGGCCGCATCGGAAAAAGATCGACCGAAATTGCATTGGCGCAGGGGCATGAGGTCGTGAGCATCGACCGAGTTGCGCCCGGGCAAGAACTCATTAAGCTGGCAAGCGAAGCAGGCGGGCGGCTAAGTTTTTGTTATGCCGAAATTACCGACTATGCGGCGGTATATAACGCTTTTAAAGGCTGTGATGCTGTCATTCATTTGGCGGCGTTGTTGGGGCCAGAAGTAGCACCAGAGCCACAAGTGCATCATTTGAATGTGACTGGCAGCTATAACGCCTTATGTGCTGCGGCTTTATTGGGCATCAAAAAAGTATGCCAAGCTTCCAGCGTCAACGCCACCGGCTTGGTCTTTAGCCGGTCGCCAAAGTTTGATTATTTTCCGCTCGACGAAAACCACCCGACTTATAACGAAGACCCGTATAGCTTATCAAAATGGATTTGTGAACAGCAAGCCAATGCTTTTGCTCGCCGCTACGAAGATATGACGATCGCCAGTATGCGTTTTCATTGGGTGTTGCCCAGTCGCGATATTGCATTAAATGGCTTTGGCGGCATGGGTGGCTATCAGCAAAACCCGATTATTGGGGTCAAGCAATTGTGGGCATGGACGCATTTAGATGCCGCTGCGCGGGCTTGTGTGCAGGCGTTGTCTGCCACTTACACTGGGCATGAGGCGTTTTATATCGTCGCCCCTAATCATGCTTGGCATGGATTATCGCGTGAATTGGCACAAACCCATTACCCCAATGTGCCCATTCGCGGCGAATTGGCTGGCACTAATAGTTTTTTTGATAGCAGTAAGGCTGAGCGTTTGCTTGGTTGGCGGCATGTTGAGCTTGAGTAGATGTGTCCTTTAGCCTCTCACCCCCTACCCCTTTCCCTTTGGAAGAGGGGGTAGGGGGTGAGGGGTTAATAAAAAAACAACAATAATAATGACAACAAACAAACCTACCCCCCAAGATAATGTATCGAGTCATGGCCGACCCAGCGACCTGCGCATTACAGACATGCGCACCGCCACCGTTGGCTGGAATAATTGGCGATTTACCATCATTCGAATCGATACCAACCAAGGCATTAGCGGTTATGGCGAAGTGCGTGACGGCGCAAGTAAAACGTTTGCCCTCATGCTCAAAAGCCGCTTAATTGGCGAAAACCCATGTGATGTCGATCGACTCTTTCGCAAGATCAAACAATTTGGGCATCACGCCCGCCAAGGCGGCGGCGTGTGTGCTGTTGAGATGGCGCTCATGGATTTGGCTGGCAAGGCCTATGGCGTGCCGGCATTTATGATCGCGGGTGGAAAGTTCCGCGATAGCATTCGTATGTATTGCGATACCCCCAATGAGCCAACCGGTGAGGCGATGGGCAAGAAAATTCGTGGGCGTATTGACAAGGGATTTAGCTTTGTCAAGATGGATGTCGGTATCGGCGATTTAATTGATGTGCCGGGTGCGTTGTCGTTCCCGCCGGGCATGACTAAAACCAATAAAATCATGCACCCGTTCACCCACATTCGCCTAACCGATCGTGGTATTGGCATTTTGACTGATTATGTGGCGGCGGTGCGGCAAGAAGTGGGCGACGAAGTGCCGATTGCCGCCGACCATTTTGGGCATATTGGGGTCGAAGATTGTTTGCGGCTCGGTCATGCGCTCGAAAAATTTAACCTAGCATGGCTCGAAGATATGGTGCCGTGGCAATATACTGACCAATGGGCGCGGCTGAACCGCGAATTGCGCACCCCCTGTTGCACTGGCGAAGATATTTACCTCAAGGAAGGTTTTGTGCCTCTGTTTAATGAACGCGCTATCGCTATTTGTCACCCTGATCTTGCCACCAGCGGTGGCATTTTAGAGACAAAGAAAATTGGCGATATGGCCCAAGAGCGTGGCATTAGCATGGCCTTGCATATGGCTGGCACGCCCATCAGCACCATGGCCTCGGTGCATTGCGCCGCCGCCACCGAAAACTTTATCGCGCTTGAGCATCATTTTAGCGAAATACCGTATTGGGATGACTTTATCAGCATTGATGGGGCCGCCAGTGGTAGCAAAGTGATTCAAAATGGCTATATCCCGGTGCCAACATCGCCCGGTTTAGGCTTTACATTGAATGAGGATGCGGTGCGGGAACACCTCATTCCCCAAGATCAAGGCTTTTTTGAGCCAACCCCACAATGGGATAGCGAACGCAGTTGGGATCGGTTGTGGTCGTAAAATGACGATGTGCCCATTTTAAAGAAACTTATAGTCTCTAAGGGTCATCCCGATGCGTAGCGAGGGATCCCTGAAGACTAAATTTAGCAAAAATGTAGTCAGGTCGGTCAAAATTTTGACAAGCCATTGTTACACTTCCGCTGGTTTAGGCAACAGGGATCCCTCACTTCGTATCGGGATGACCGCTTGCGTAACGTCAGTTACCAACAATATCTCTAATTACTAATGGCCTCTTATTTCTCATCTATTACCGATGAACAAGCTGAGTTGATACAGCGTTGCCCTCTGTTTTTTATAGCAACGGCTGACCCCAGCATGGCCGATGACGGCAATGTTGGCCCAATTAACACCTCGCCGAGAGGGGGCGTGCCGTTGCATATACTCAATCGCAATCATGTCGTGTTTCTCGATTATGTTGGCAGCGGCAACGAAACCGCAAAACATACTCGAGCTGGTAGCCCCATCACCCTCATGATTTGCGCGTTTGACGAAGCCGATGCCGCTATTGTGCGGCTATATGGGCGGGCCAAGATTACGCCCTTGGCGCAATCAGAGTTGGCAGACCAGCTTTTGCAAAATGGCGCCCCAGACCTCAACGCGCGTCCCCGCCAAGTGATCGAAGTGATGGTGGATAAAACCAGCACCAGTTGTGGCTATGGTGTGCCGGTGATGAGTTTAGTGCACCAGCGCCGCACCAGTGATCGTGGGCGGCGTTATAAGACATAACCGACGACGTAGCAAACCCGCCCGTCAACTCCGTTAAAATGGCGTCCCTATGACGCTTATCAATTCTCCGGCCCTGACACTCCAAGACCTTATTCTAAGGTTACATCAGTTTTGGGCCAGCAAAGGTTGCTTGATCTGGCAACCCTACAATCAGATTGTGGGTGCTGGGACAATGAACCCAGCCACATTTTTGCGCGTGCTTGGCCCAGAGCCTTGGGATGTCGGCTATATTGAACCTTCGGTGCGCCCCGACGATGGGCGTTTTGGCGAAAACCCAAACCGGCTTTACACCCACACCCAGTATCAGGTGATCTTGAAGCCGACCCCCGAAAACTCGCAAGAGTTATATTTAGAAAGCCTCGCCGCCATCGGCATCGACCCCAGCAAACACGACATTCGTTTTGTCGAAGACAACTGGGCACAGCCCGCCATCGGCGCATGGGGTTTGGGTTGGGAGGTGTGGCTCGATGGCCTTGAAATCACTCAATACACTTATTTCCAGCAGGTTGGTGGCATTACCCTCGACCCCATTCCGCTTGAGCTAACTTATGGGTTAGAGCGCATTGCAATGGCGCTGCAAGGTGTAAAAAATGTGTTTGATCTGAAATGGGATGAAAAACGCACGTATGGCGATGTCAAATTGCAAGACGAAATTGAACGCAGCCAATATGCCTATAACCAAAGCGATGTCGAATTTTTGCATGAGCAATTTGACGCCATTGAAGCCGAGTGTAAACGCACCGTAGCGCGTGGATTGGTGGCCCCAGCCCACGATTTTGTGTTGCAATTGTCGAATGTGTTTAACTTGCTCGACACACGCGGCGCAATTGGCGTGACCGAGCGCCAACGCTTTTTGGGCCGCACCCGCGACCTCGCCCGCACCGTCGCCGCCGCTTACGTCAAACAGCGCGAAGCGATGGGGCATCCTTGGCTGAAGGAGGCAGGGGGCAAAGTTGCAAGTGGCAAAGTAGCAGGAGGTATAGCTGCTACTTTGCCACTTGCAACCTTGCCCCCTGCTACTTTACTTCTCGAAATTGGTGTCGAAGAATTGCCCGCCCATAATGTGAGCGAAGGCAAAGCCCAATTAGAAAAATGGCTCCCCGAAGTATTAAAAGAAGCCCGCCTCGCGCATGGCTCCATTCGCGTGCTAGCCACCCCGCGCCGCTTTGCGGTGTTGGTGAATGAGGTTGCGCCCCAGCAAAGTGCCCTCGAAGAACGCGCCAAAGGCCCCGCCACCAAAATTGCCATCGGCCCCGATGGCAAGCCCACCCAAGCCGCGCTTGGCTTTGCCAAGAAATTTGGCCTTGGGGCCGAGGCCATTAAAGTATTTGATGATGGCAAGCAAAGTTATGTGTATATTGAGCGCCGCGAAGAAGGTAAATCCGCCATTGAAGTGTTGCGTAGCGTGTTACCAAACCTTATTGCCAAGCTCAGCTTCGAGAAGACCATGCGCTGGAACAGCAGCAATGTGTCCTTTGCTCGTCCCTTGCAGTGGTATGTAGCCTTGTTTGGTCAACATGTCATTCCGTTTGAATATGCCAATATCGCCAGCGGCAATATCAGCACTGGCCCACGCGGCGAAGGCTCGCCGCGCTTTACGGTTGACCACGCCGACGATTATGAGCGTTTGTTGGCGGCCCAACACATCATCGGCGATGTCGCCATTCGCCGCGTCGAGATTCAACGCCAACTCGACCTGGTTGCTGCCAGTATTGGCGCACAAGTCGAGGCCGACGATGATTTGCTCGACGAAGTGACCAATTTGGTTGAGCAGCCGGTTGCCCTGCTTGCCAAATTTGACCCAGCCTATCTCGACATGCCACCCATCATTTTGACCAAAGTGATGCGCAGCAAACAACGCTACTTTACATTGGTCGATGCCAAGACCGGTGCAATGCGACCCAACTTCATCACCGTGCGCAATGGCCCCGACCGCGATAACGAGCTTGTGGTGGCTGGCAACGAAAATGTGGTGTTTGCGCGTTTTGCCGATGCCTCGTATTTCTATCGCCACGATCAAGAAAAGCCATTGGCTGACTACGTGCAAAAACTCGAATTGCTCACGTTCCAGACCCAACTTGGCTCGATGCTCGACAAAACCAAACGCATCGAATCGTTGGTTGAAGCCATTGCAGTGCAATTAGGGATGGCAGATGACACCGCCCAAATCGCCAAAAAGGCTGCGCATCTGTGCAAAGCCGATCTTGTCACCAGTATGGTGGTTGAAATGACCTCATTGCAAGGCACAATGGGCCGCGCCTATTACCTCAAGCAGGGTGGCGATGCGGCTGTGGCCGATGCCATCGCCGAGCATTATTGGCCGCGTTTTGCGGGCGATAAAGTGCCGCAAACCCCCGCCGGTTTGGTAGTGGCCTTGGCCGATAAGCTCGATAGTATTGCTGGTTTGTTTGCGGTCGGCCTCGCGCCCAAAGGCAGCGCCGACCCATTTGCGCTGCGCCGCGCCGCCATTGGGGTGGTGCAAGGATTAGTGCAAAACGGGGCTTCATTTTCGCTAAGGGCTGGGTTGCGCAGTGCCGCCGCCCGTTTGCCCGTCAGCATGAGCAATGATGCACTTGACGCGGCCCACAAATTTATTGTTGAACGGCATCGCGCCGCTTTGGTCGAAGCCGGGTATCGTCATGATGTGGTGGATGCCGTTTTGAGCGTGCAAGGTGATAACCCGACCCGCGCCCAAAAAGCCATCGAACAACTTGCCGATGCTGTGAAGACCGCTGGTTGGGACAAGACTTTGGCTGCTTATGCCCGCTGCGCCCGTATCGTGAAGAACCAGCCAACAGAAGCTGCAACAACAGTTGATAGCGATCCAGCCGCAGTAGCGTTGGCACAAGCCGTCGCTGGGTTGGGGGCATCTAGCAATGTCGAAACACTCATTGCCAATTTGCAAAACCTTGTTGCACCTATCAGCCATTTCTTTGACAAGGTTATGGTGAATGTGGATGACGCTGGCTTACGCTTGGCGCGTCAAGTGCTGCTGTGGCGCATCGTGGCGCAAGCGCATGGCATTGCCGACTTGAGCAAGTTAGAAGGGTTTTAACTTGTCTGTTTACCCGAACTGAAGTTTTGTCATTGACACTATACCCGCCCCCGCACTAGGCAGGGGCAGGTATAGTGTCAATAGAATACGTCTCTTTTTTAATTTGCCATTGTCAAGGCCAATTAAACTATAAATAGTCGCCGGAGTGCGATAATTTACGCGATGTCCAATTATCACCTTGCTCAATTTAATTATGCACGCATGGTTGCACCCCTCGATAGCCCCATCATGGCGGGGTTTGTGGCTGGGTTAGACGAGCTGAATGCGCTGGCCGAGCTTAGCCCCGGCTTTGTATGGCGACATGTCGGCGAAAACAATAACTCAACTTCAGTGCGCCCTTACCCCGATGAGATGTTGATCATCAATTATTCGATATGGCAAGATATTGAAACGCTGAAGCATTACACCTATAAAACCGTGCACGGCAAATTTATGGTGCGTCGCCGCGAATGGTTTGAGAAAGTGCATGAAGCTTATTTGGTGATGTGGTGGGTTCCAGCGGGTTATATTCCTTCGGTCGATGAGGCCAAAGCCAAGCTCGCCTATTTGCAACAACATGGCCCGACCCCAGCCGCGTTCCACTTTCGCACCCCGTTTTCGGTCTCCGATGCCTATCCTATCCATGGTTGACAATGGCAGTCGATTTCACTATATCCCGCCTGTCGCAGTCAGGCGGGATATAGTGAAATCGATGCGAACTTGCTTGCGTTTTTCATTTAATACTGCTGATACTTGGCATTGCCAGACTTGACCATCAGATCATTGACGTTAATATATTTATCTTTATTTTTAGGGTCTTCAACCCATAATTCGGCTAAATAGCGCCCATATTTTTCTTGATCATCTTTAAAGGTTTCGATCACGATGCTTTTGTCTAAAACCAAATTGCGCAAAAAATCACGGGCTTTTTCACCGGCAGCATGCGATTCACCTTTATATTCGGGGGCATTAATGCGCAGCAAGCGCAATTTTTCACCATGCACCCAATTGTGCATACCCAAGTCAATATCAACCGTGATCGTGTCGCCGTCATAGACCTCACGCACAATGGCTTGGTAAAAGTATAAAGCGCTCGATAAAGTTTTGGCTGTCACCACACTCGAAGTTGCACCATCGGCTTTGGAGGCACGGTCTTGAGGAGGGGCTTCGGCTGGTTCGGCTTCGGCTGGTTTTTTCGTTTTGCTTGGTTTGCCCGCTGGCTTTTCGGGGCTTGTGCGTGGTGGGGCTTTGCTGCGTGATTGACTTGGGGCTGGAACATTTTTTTTGCCCAATACACCACTCGATTTAAGCACATCTTCAAGCAGATCACCCAGTGAATCGAGAACACCAGTTTGTCTGAGGTTAGCGGTTGGGTCGGCTATGCTTTTGGCATCGGGGGCGTTGGCTTGTGAGGCTTGTTTTGATAGCATAAGTATATTTTGACACAAATTTTGTATCTAAAGTGCAAATCGCTAACACCTCGTAGGTCTTATTAAGAAACGCGGCTATAGCGTTAAACAGCGCTGAAACCTTAGAGGTTTGCGCTGATTTCGGCATCATGTCTTTATCCCACCCGTTATAATGTAAGTGTGCGTATTTAGCACTCGCAACCCTGCGATACATATAAAAATAGGTGTCTTCTTAATAATTCGGGGCATTTTCAAAAGACGTAAAGCCAAATTCATTATCATTTTGCGTTTGGAGAGGGCAAAACTCTCTCCAAACACAAAGTGATAATGAATTTGGCGAAAATTTGTTTGATTTTTTACTATTTATTGAGTGGATACCAAAATAGGCCTTGCCAAAGCCACACTGCCCAATGAGCGGTATTGTGTGGCTTTGGCTTGTAATTATTTGGGCAGCGTGGGTGCAAAATAGCAACAATAAATCTATCTGTTGTTTAGGCTGTAGGTTTTCATTGAGCATCTGTATCTGTAACATAAAGCCATAGCATGAGCAACAAACTTTTGGAGATGAACAAGTGATAAAAAACATGGTTGCTGTCGGCATTACGGCAGCTTTTATTTTGGCTGGATGTGGTGGCCAACCCGTTACTGTGCCCCCCGCCGTGCCTTATAGCCCGGGCACACCATCGGCCCCGCCCAAACCCGCAGCCGCTAGCCCAACCGATGCCCCTAAACCTGCCGCCCCTGCAGCCGCCTCAACAGCAGCGGGAGCCGCTGCGCCTGCCGCCGCACCCGCCAGCCCCGCTGGTGATCGCGCCTTTAGCAAGCTCTCCCCCGCCGATCGTGGCAAGATCAGCAGTGCCCCGCCGCCTATGGCCATTGACAAGACCAAAAAATATATCGCCACCATCAAGACCAGCAAAGGCGAAATTAAGGTTGAGTTAGACCCCAGCGCCGCGCCCCAAACGGTAAATAACTTTGTTTATCTTTCGACCAATGGTTTTTATGATGGCCTTACTTTTCATCGTGTAGAACCTGATTTTGTTATTCAAGGGGGCGACCCTGCCGGTAATGGCAGCGGTGGCCCGGGCTACAATATTCCGCCAGAAATCAAATTGCCCCATGTGGCAGGTGCTATTGCCATGGCCCGACGTGGTGGCCCACCTGAAAGCACCCCTAGCAGCGGTAGCCAGTTTTATATTACCCTTGCCGCTACTCCTAATTTGGATGGTAACTACACTGCCTTTGGAAAAACCATTGCTGGTATGGATGTGGTGAAGAAAATTGTCATTGGCGATAAGATCGAGCGTGTCGATATTGTCGAGGCCAGCGGCAGTGCGGTTGCACCCATTCCGACTGCCATTGCGGTGGCTGCCGCCCCGGCAGACTGCAAGGCTGTTGAAGATAAGGTATTTAAAGATGTGCCAGAATTGGTTATAGACAAAGATGATTTGGTGATTGGCAACCCCAATGCGATTTCAACGTTGGTCGAATATGCCGATTTGCAATGCCCATCGTGTGCCGCGTTGCACCCCATTCTAAAGAGTGTGATGCCACAAATTAGCGATACGGTTAAGTTGGTGTTTCGTCATTTCCCCTTGGTCAATTCGCATGACAAAGCCATGATCGCCGCACGGGGTGGCGTGGCAGCCCAAGAGCAAGGCAAGTTTAACGAATATCAAGATTTGCTCTATACCAAACAAGCCGATTGGGACAAGACCCCTGTCGCCGAATTTACCAAGACTCTCAGTGGCTTTGCGGCTGACCTAAAACTAGACGTGGCAAAATTTGAGGCCACACTCGCCAAACCCGAAACACAAGCGCGGGTAGACCGCGACCGCAAGACCGGCGAAGCGCTTAAGGTGCCGGGCACGCCGACCTTGTTTTTAGATGGGCAACCCTTTCAACCTGCGGTATTGGGCAACCCCGCTACGATTGAACAAATTAAAACTTATACCCAACGCCGACAGGCCTATAAAGAGTATCTCGGCAAAAAGCCGGTGACTTTTGCCAAGCCGGATCAAGTAATTGCAAAAGGCGATGTGTATGAAGTCACCATCAAGACCAGCAAGGGCGATGTTGTGTTGGAATTGGATGGCAAATTGGCCCCGGGTAATGTCAACTCAACGATTTTCTTGATGCAAAAGGGGTTTTATGGCAATATGCCGGTGCTGGTGAATGAACCTCAATTTAACGCGGTGTTGTTTGGCGACCCCAGTGGCACTGGGTTTGCATCGCCGGGTTACGATTGTGCGCCCGAAACCGATGGCAAATTCGACAAACCCGGTGTCGTTGGTTTGTTCCGCAGCGTGAGCAACCCCGATAATTCTGGGGCGCAATTGGTCATCGCTTATGATGCCTCACCACAACTCGATGGCGACTTAACCGTAATCGGTCAAGTAACCAAAGGGTTAGAGATTATTAAATCTTTGGTGGGCGAAGAAGGCAAAGATAAACAAGACAAATTGATCTCGACAACGGTGAAGAAGAAGTAGCTGTAAAAGACATCATGCCAAAACAACAACGCCTCGATTCCCATTGGAAATCGAGGCGTTGTTATTTTACAGATTTTCGCCGATTTCAGCGTAAATTTATCTGCCTTTTAACGAGGCCGTTCGCCTAATTTCACCTTAATTTCAGTTTGTTTACCCTCGCGGATGATGGTCAATGTGACTGTGTCACCTGGGCGGGTAGTGGCAGATAAACGAGAAATTAAGTCGTTTGAATCTTTCACCTGTGCGCCATTGAGCGCAATAATAATATCGCCCAACTCGGCAATGGTGCGGGCGGTGCCTGTGCCCTGAGTTCGAATACCGCGCAAGCCCGACTTCTCGGCTGGGCCACCAGCCACAAGGTCAGATACTAAAATGCCACGACGCACCGGCAATTGAAATTGGTCAGCGATGGTGTCATCGACTTGGCGCATATTGATGCCCAAATAGGGGTAACGATAACGCCCTTCTTCAATCAACACCGGGTAAACCCGCTTAACAGTGTTTGACGGAACCGCAAAACCAACCCCACTGCTTGAGGCTTGCCCATTGGTAGTATTACTGGTTCGAATAGCAGTATTGACCCCAATCAAGCGCCCACGAGAATCAAGTAATGGCCCGCCAGAGTTGCCCGGGTTAATGGCAGCATCGGTTTGAATAATATCTGGGTTACTAAACAACCCTCCTTCGCCGGTAGTGGTTTCACCCCGTTCAGGCAATGCGCGCCCAACCGCGCTCACGATGCCCGTTGTCATGGTGCCTTGTAACCCAAATGGGTTGCCTAGCGCAATTACCTTTTGGCCGGGCTTGACTTGGCTTGAATCGGCAAACTCAATCGGCACTAAGCGGTTTTCGGCTACTGTCACCTTGATGACGGCTAAATCGGCATAGGTATCACGCCCGACAATTTTGGCGGGGGTGCGCGAGCCATCCGAAAATGTGACATCGACTTGGGTGGCTTGCTCGACCACGTGGTTATTGGTTACAATATAACCGCGTTTATCGACCACAAAGCCAGAGCCAGACCCGCCACCACTGCCGCGCCCAACTTCAATATACACTACGGCTGGGTTAGCACGCTCATACAAATTAACCAATACGCGCTCTTCTTCGTCATAATTTTGACGCTGTTGGGCCGGAATTGCGGTGGGAATAGGCGCTAAAGTTGGCTCTGGGTTTTGCACCCGTGCGGCGGGTTGGGCCGGCTGGGTCGTTTGCCCTTGGGTTGCCGGAGCCGTTGGAATGACTGGTTTGGGGGTGGGTGTGCCTTCGTTTGTTACTGCACTAACAATCGCATTGGCTGTTGCCAATGCGGTGCGGGCTGAATCTGGAACCGGTATTCTTGAACAACTTGCCATGATCAAGCTGCCAATGATGATGGCGCTTGCCATTAAACGGGTGACAGATCGAGTCTGTTTACGGTGAATGGGGGGTGGTGAAACATCGACGCGTTTGTTGATGATTTGGGTTGGCGTATGCATCTATCGTTACTCCTAAATTATGCAAAATGGATGTTGCTTATATTATCAAGCGAAAGACCAATGACTTTGCTTCGCTGACCTGTCTATAATCAGGTCGCATCGTTTTAATTTTGAACGCTATATTAGCGCAAATTCCTAAAAGATGAAGGGCCAATTTCATTATCTATCTCCCATAGCATAGCTATGGGAGATAGATAATGAAATTGGCAAAACCTTTCATCAACTCGGAATCTGCGCTAAGAAAGGTATTTTCTTATTTTTATCGCAAACTGTTGGATAAGTATTGACACGACATGAGACTTTAGTGAACTTAATTTTAAGGAATCATAATGCCGTCGATACGTCTTTTGTGAAATGATACCCAAACCCATTATCGATACATCGCAATTACCCAACCCAACGGCTAACACGCTGCCTGTGCGCGTTAGTATAGACGCACTCGAACAACGTGACAATTGGCGTGCTGGGTGGCGTTTTTTTACCCATGATGGGGTATTGGCGTTCTTAGGTGTTGGGTTGCTGGTTGCGGCACTAGCTTATTATCTGTTGCCACAATCGCCTTTTGATAATACTGCCGATGCATTGGGGTTTAGCCAATGGCAAGCCCAAGCCCGTGCCTTAACCAATGGGGCTTTTACCTTGTTGCAAGATCTGGGTTTGTTTGATATTGTTCACGCGGGTTGGGTGCGCTTATGCTTAGTGGCCCTGCTTGGGGTGCTGTTGTTGCGTTTGGCTGATCGGGTTTCGCATTTTGGGTTGGGGCGTAGTGGCTTTGGTTACAACGCCGCTCTAAACAAAGCCGAGCAGTTGCACGATGAAACTCGGGTGCGCGTTACCGACCATGCCCCAAGCTTGTTGGTGATGGCCGAACAATTGCGCCGCAGGCATTACCGCGTCATGCTCGACCCCCATTCGCCCGATCAGCCGCGTTGGCTAAATGCTGATCGCGCCCCACGTGCTGAGTTTGTTTCGATCTTGATGCATACTGGTTTATTGATGGCAGCTTTCGGGATGTGTGCCAATGTATTATGGGGCTGGAATGACCAACATATTCCGATTAGTAGCGAAACCCCTATTGCATTGCCAACCCAACGATTTAATTTGCAACTCTTGGCCGCCAATGACCCGCCCAACACTGTAAAAGTGCAAATTGATGCCCAACCCTCACAAATTTTGGCGTTGCCAACCACGCCTCAAGCATCGGGCACGTTAGCTGCGGCTTCATTTCAGTCATTTTTGTTGCAACCGCTCGTCCTCAATGTGGCAGAAATTACCCCTGAATTTCGGGTCTCAGCCACCGCCGCTGATAAAAGCGCTTTACCGCTGATCGTCTCAAGTTACGCTTCAGCCCAGTCTGAGGCGGTCTTGACTTTTCGGTCTGGCGAGACCGAACGTGCGTTGGCGATTGGCCCCGAGCCGGCAAAACTTGCCCTGCTAATTTCACCCACCGAGCGCAAACCTGAAAGCATCAATGCATTAGGCATCGTGCAAGCCTTTGCGCTGCCCAGTGGGCGCGTTATTACCGAAACAGCCATTCGGTCTAATCTGGTTATCGAAGGGGTTCACATTAATATCGCCCCTAGTTATGGGGCCGTGATCGCAGCCCGTTATCAACCCGGCAATGTGTGGGTGTGCTTAGGGGCATTGATTGCATTATTGGCATGGCTGGGCTGTTGGCGTTACCCCATGCAGCGCATCGTGGCGCGGCTGCATACGCCCGATTGGACTGAGTTTTATGCCAGTGGGCGACGGGTTGCGCAAGTGATTCGTGATGTGGCTGGATAATTGATTCTCACCAACATTCGGCGTATTTTTATTCGGGCTTAGGGCTGTTGTTTGTTGCTATCTATTTCAGTTATAAATACATGGATAGATTGATAGACAATGACAATGCCCAAACGAAATTCACTCGACCTGCTTATTTTGCTCAACTTGGCCTCGTTGGCCGTGATTGTGCATACGCCGATGCTTGCCGATCTACCCGATGCGATCCATGTCGCATTTTCATCATTGATGGTGTTTGTATTGCCCGGCTATGCTTTGGCAACTGCTATTTTTGATGGCTCAGAACGATCTGGCATCGAGCGCACCTTAATGATTGTGGGGCTGAGTTTTGTCATTATTGTGTTGGGGGCGGTATTGTTGCACTTTTTGCCTTGGGGGCTGCAACGTTGGACATGGATGTTGCTGTTATATGCCATCGTGGTCATATGTTGTGCGGTGACGGTCTATCGCCGCGGGGGCGTTCTCATCAAATTTCCAGATTTAGATCAGGCCTTAACGTTGATTAATGTGTCGGCCCTTATAAAGGCTGGCATGTTTGTGGTGGCGGGCGGCATTGCAATTAGTGCATTATGGATGGCTCGCAGCGCCGAGGAATATGCTAACCGCTTTGAGCACACGCCATTCACCCAATTTTGGATGTTGCCGACCCCGAATGAAGCTAACAACATCGCGGTAAAAATTGGGGTACAAAGTAGTGAATCAAACCCAGTGGCCTATCGCTTGCAAATTAGTATTGATGGCAAAGCCGTGTTTGAAAAGTCTGACTTAAAGCTTAACCCGGGTGAACGTTGGGAACGCACGATTACGATTGCTACGCCCGCAGCCAATGCCAACAAAGCCCCCGGCATCGCCGAAGCCCGACTTTTCCGCACCATCGATCCACCCGACCAAGCCTATCGCTGGGTTCGAGTAAACCTTAATTAATTACGAATTACGAATTACAAATTACGAATTTTTTCGCATCAATTGGTAATTCGTAATTCGTAATTCGTAATTTCAATGAACTCACTTAAAACTTGGCTGCATGCCAACCGATCATTGCTCACCAACGCTATGTCACTCATCGGCACAACCGGCGTCAGCTCGGTGATGGGTTTTGCATTTTGGTGGGTTGCCGCCCGTTATTTTCCGCGTAGCGAGGTTGGTTTTGCCTCGGCCACTGTCTCGGCCATGATGTTTTTGGGCGCAATGGCCAAATTTGGCGTGGGCGCATGGCTAATCGGCCAACTATCACGCCAGCCCGCCAAAACCAAATCGTTGTTATTTACCGGCGCGTTGGTGAATGGCGTGCTCGGCTTAACCTTTGGCGCCGCCTTCGCTCTGATTGCGCCGCTGACCTCGGCAGACTTTGCCCCCTTATCGACCCCGCTTAACCTGATTTTGTTTGCTATCGGCGTGGCGGTTTGTGCCATTGCTTTTGTGATGGATGAGGCCGTGATTGGCCTGTTGCGCGGTGATGTGCAATTGATGCGCAACATTTTCTTTGCCGCCGCCAAGCTCATTTTGTTAGCTGGGGCTGGGCTGTTGGCCATCGGCATCGGCGGCTTAGGCATTTATATCTTGTGGTTTTGTTGTGAAATCACATCGTTGCTATTTTTATTTCGCTTGCCCGCCCTGCGTGACGGCAGTATCCCCATTCGCATTGATGGCGAATTGTTGCGCGGTTTGGGCAAGGGCGCAGTGGCGCATCATATGACCAACCTCGCCTTCGACTCGCCCAAAACCCTCATGCCGGTGTTGGTCACCATGTTGCTCTCGGCAGACACCAACGCCAGCTTTTATGTGGCATGGATGATCATCGGTTTTGTGGTGTTGTTGCCTGCTGCGCTCACCTCGGTGTTATATGCGGTTGGGGCCGCCCAACCGGCCTTGTTACGCCCAAAAATGCGCACCACCTTGCTTGGTTCGGTGCTCACTGCCAGCGGTGCGTTTGTGGGTATTATGCTTACAGCAGATGTGGTGCTTGGCTTATTTGGCAGCGATTATGCCCGTCAAGCCGCGCCAGTGTTGCGGCTGCTCACCTTAGCCGCGTTTCCACTCATCATCAAATTTCACTATCTTGCCATCAACCGTATTTATGACCGTCTTGCCGCCAGCATACCGGTCTTGCTCATCGGCGTTGTGCTCGAGCTATCGTTTGCCGTCATCGGCGCACGCACGGCTGGCCTCATTGGCCTGAGTGCCGGTTGGGTGCTGGCCAATTATCTCCAAGTCATTTTTATGGTGCGCCCCGTAATCAACGCCTATCGTGGCGAATCGCAAGTTGAAAATTTAAAATTGAGAATGGAAAATTAAAAAAGTGGTTTTAGAAATCGGGTTTCTTCTAGAAACCCGATTTTTGTGCTTTATAGTCTCCATTTGCTGATGTGGCCTTGACTATCCCCGTATTCAGCTGCTAAAGCTGTTCAAAAGTTAGCACTTCACTTAACCCGTCATCTCCGCGAACGCGGAGATCCATAACGAGGTCGGTCAAAAATGCGGCAAACCAGTCAAACTATGCCTGTCTGGTTATAGATTCTCGCTTTCGCGGGAATGACGAGGCGATTTTTGAACAGCCCTGTTCGGCTGCCCGATCTGTTGACATTTCTAGAGAATATGCTAAAATACTTTATACACTGGGAACGTTCCCAGTGTCGTAATGAAACCATTAAACATTAATGACATCGCCAAGGCCGCGGGAGTGGGTAAAAGCACTGTTAGCCGGGTGTTGCAAGGGCAAAACCATGTTAGCCCCGATGCACGGGCGCGTATTGAGAGCACAATACGCGAGTTAGGTTATCAGCCCAACATGGTTGCCAGTGGTTTACGTAAACGTCGTATTCAGACCATTGGGCTGATTATTCCGGATATTTCAAACCCATTTTTTCCAGAAATTACGTTGGGGGTGCAGCAGGTGGCTGATGAACGTGGCTATGCCGTGTTATTGGCCAATAGTGGTTGGTCAAATGATCGCGAAGAAGATTTGGTTGCATTGGCACAACGCCAACGCTTAGATGGCATGATTATCAACCCAGTGCATATTTCATTGGCAGCCTTGCGGGCCTTTGGGCACTCGGTGGTGGTTATCGGCACGCGTGCGGCTTATCGTGAATTTGATGCTGTTGGCTCAAATACAGCCGAAAGTGTGCAACTGGCTTTGGCACATTTACATGCTTTGGGGCACATTCATATTTTAGCGTTGCCCGGGCCGCGTGGGCAAGATTCAACTCGCAACCGTGAGGCTGCCATTTACACTGCCATGCAGGCACGGCCCGACAAACTACCCCAAATACATTATTGCGAATTTACAAAATCGGGGGGATACGATGCGGTTGCGGCGTTGTTATCGTTGACACCCAGACCAACCGCAGTGCTGTGCGGTAACGATTTGATTGCGATTGGCATGTTGGCTGGGCTTCGTGAGCGTGGGATTACGGTACCCGGCCAAATATCGGTGGTGGGGATTGATGATATTGAGTTGGCATCGGTGTGTTGCCCAACATTGACGACGGTGCATAAACCTAAACGTGAAATGGGTATGACCGCAGCCAATATGTTGATTGACCGTATCGAGGGCAATATCCAATCGCCGCCACAAATGAAAAAAATGTCCACCCATTTAGTGATTCGCGAAAGCACAGCCGCGGTTGGCATTTCCTCAGGCTGAGATCGTGCTGAGCATACAAACCAATGGTGTGACCAAAATGCAATATAGCGATTTTGCAAGATCGGTGCGAAATCGACCAAAAAACTAATTTTTTACAAATAGGAGACATATGATCGGAAAACCAGTTACACGACGAAACCTGCTCAAGCTAGCAGGTATTGGGGCGGTTGGCACAGTGGCAACCGCCTGTGCGCCTGCGGCTACCCCTGCACCAGCAAAACCTGCGGCTACTGCTGCACCCGCTGCGCCAGCCAAAGCAGTCACCACTTTAGATTGGTGGACGGTGGCATCGGCAGATGTAGGAACCCAACCGCAGCAAGAAGGGCTGATTGCTGAATTTAACAAACTGAGCAATCAGACCGGTGCAAGCGTTAAAGCCACATTTTTACCCGATGACGGCTTTAGTGAAAAAATGACGACCGTGCTCGGCACGGGAACCGGTGTGCCAGATGTATCGACGATTGTAGTCGATTCGTGGTTCCCTGCCGCCACCGATTTGCGCGAGCTGATTGCACGCGACAAGATCGATATTAACCAATATGCCAAAATATTTTTTGACACCCGTTGTCGTTTTGGCGAAAAAATCATCGGTCTGCCCATCACCACCGGGGCAACCATGTATTATTACAACAAAGATTTGTTTGCCAGCAAAGGCTTAAAAGAGCCGCAATGGGGCTATACCATGCAGCAATGGCTTGAAGATGCGCGCAAATTGACTGATAAGAGCAAGAAAATCTTTGGTGGTGCTATGCCTACCCGTATTTGGCGCGGCGAATTTTTTGCCTTTGGCGCACAGCCGATGGACCCTGAGGGCAAACGTGCTGATGGGTTTATTAACAGCGACAAAACTGTCAACAGTAGTTTAGTCTAAAAGTAGGGATGTTGTTCAAACCTGTAGTAAAACAGAGGGTATGAAAAAAAAGAAGAACAACATCCCCCCGCAGTATACAAAACAGTCGAAGCAATCATAGCAACGCTAGCAAGCATCAACAAAGGAACAGATCTGGGCTTGGCCCGGACGATGTGGACAGTGATGAGCG
>CAMDWA010000051.1 GCA_945877855.1 Thermoflexus hugenholtzii JAD2
GAACAAGTCGCCAGCGCGATGGAATTTATTCCTGACGATTTCGTGCTCAAGATCAGCGCCACCGGCACGCCAGACGAAGCCCGCGCCAAAGTGCAACAGTATCGTGACACAGGCTGCACCTGCCCAATTTTGTATCCGATGGGTGATGCCTACGAAATGATTGACGCATTTGCGCAAGAATAATTACGAATTACAAATTACGAATTAGTAAAATTCTGTAGGGGTCAAGATGATAGTAGAGATATCAAATTGACCCCTACAAAAATTCGTAATTCGTAATTTGTAATTCGTAATTTATAAAAATATGATCTTCCCCCCTGCCCGCTCTTCTGTCTCCAATGACGTATCTGGTCAAATCATCGAATTGATTCGGGGTGGCAAATTGTCACCGGGTGACCGGCTGCCGGGCGAGCGCCAACTCGCCGAACAATTGAATGTAAGCCGCACCTCGGTACGGGCAGGCGTGATGCGCTTAATTACAATGGGGCTGCTCGATTCGCGCCCCGGCAGTGGCACTTATGTGCGTGAGCCGGGCAGCGAAGTGCTGCGTGATGCGCTTGCCCAACATCTTTTTCCAGACCCCCAAACCCTAAACGAACTTTTTGAACTGCGCGAAATTATCGAATCGGAAGCCGCCGCCCGCGCCGCCAAACGCGCCACACCCGACCAAATTGCCAATATGCGCCGTTGGGCCGATGAAATTGCCACCGCCGCACAACGCAAAGACCGTGACGGGTTAGCCCAAGCCGATGTCGAATTTCACCGCCAAATCGTCATCGCTACTGGCAACGAAGTGTTGCTCGATGTCATTGATAGCATCGCGCCCATTTTGCGTGATATGCGCTACGCCAGCACTGCCTCGCTCGAGCTGTTGCCCGGCCAACGCCTCATTCTCAATGCCATTGAACAGCACAACAGCGAAGCCGCGCGTCATGCCATGCTCGACCATCTTAATATGGTGCGCAAAAAAGCCGAAGCGCTCAACCCAATTTCACAACCGCAAAACACAGATCTTTAAATTTATCGGATGATTAAACAAAACAAAATGTGGCTTTTTTATATTTCGGCGCTCATCGCGATTGTGGGGGCCATTGGGTATCAATTTTTGGTAAAACAATTACCAGCATCTATTAATCCACTTATCTCGAATTTAGGCATATACATCGGCGTAATTGTTTTATGTATCGTGTTACTTCCCTTTTTTCCACCCGAAGGTGGGGTTATGGCCCAAATTCGACAATTGAGTTGGTTACACATCGGGCTGGCCTTTTCAGTTTTATTCATTGAAATTGGTTTTTTGCTCATGTATCGTGCCGGTTGGAATTTAAGCACCGGCAATATCATGACTGGTGTCGTTATCAATTTATCATTAGTAATCATCGGCCTCTTAGCATTTAATGAAAAACTTAACACCATCAATTTCGTGGGGGTCATCCTCTGTATTATTGGTGTCACCCTCATTAACTATCGATAGTTGAATTCTTTAATCTTCTCAATAAATAGGGGCAATTTAAAAAGATGTAATGCCAAAATCACTATCCCTACAGCCCCGATCAGGGCTGTAGGGATAGTGATTTTGGCAAGCCTATAACAAAAAACAAGGTTTATATGAAAAATTTACCCATCACTGAAATTCAGCATCGTGTGAATGAAAAACACGACGATATTATCAACTTCATGCGCGAAATCTGCGCCATCCCCTCAATGGATTCGCAAATTGGCCCAGTCGGCGAACGGATTCAACAAGAAATGCGCAAACTTGGCTACGATGAAGTGCGTTTCGACAAAATGGGCAACACCATCGGGCGCATCGGCAATGGCCCGCGCATCATCGTATTCGATTCACACATCGACACCGTCGGCATTGGCGACCGCTCAGCTTGGCAGTGGGACCCCTTCATCGGCAAAGTTGAAGACGGCATTTTGTATGCGCGGGGGGCCTGCGACGAGAAAAACAGCACCCCGGGTATGGTCTATGGCTTGGCAATGGCGCGTGACCTTGGTTTACTCGATGGCTGGACGGTTTATTATTTTGGCAATATGGAAGAGTGGTGTGACGGCATCGCCCCCAATTCTTTTGTGGTGGCCGACCCCCAAGTAAAGCCCGATTTTGTCATCATCGGCGAGCCAACCAAAATGCAAGTCTATCGTGGGCACAAAGGCCGCGTCGAGATGAAAGTGGTGAGCAAAGGCAAAAGCGCCCACGCCGCCAGCAACCATGTCGGCGACAATGCCATTTACAAACTGCTGCCCGTTATCGAAGGCATCAGCAAACTTGAATCCCAATTGGGCGATCATGAATTTTTGGGGCATGGCAAGATTACGGTCAGCGACATGCGGGTGCAAACGCCTAGCCTAAACGCCGTGCCCGACGAAGCCACCATTTACATCGACCGTCGCCTCACCTTTGGCGAAACCAAAGACGGCTGTGTCGAACAAGTGCGAGCGCTCGTGCCGCCCCAACACCGCGATGCCATCAAGGTCGAAGAATTATTTTACGATGAACCAAGCTATACCGGCTTTGTCTTTCCGGTCGATAAATATTTCCCGCCTTGGGCGCTCGATGATGCCCATCCGCTAGTGCAGGCGGGCATCCAAGCACGGGTGTTACTCGGTTTGCCAGATGCCCCCACCGGCAAATGGGATTTCAGCACCAATGGCACGTATTGGGCCGGCAAGGCTGGCATTCCGTCCATTGGCTTTGGCCCGGGCGATGAAACAACCGCACACACTGTCAATGACTCGGTATCGCTCGACGAAGTGGTGCAATCAACTGCTTTTTATGCCATTATTACGGCCTTAATTGCCTAGCAACGCTGTCGCGACAGCGTTGCTAGGCATTGTCAAAAGCCCATTGCCGAAGTCACTACCTTTACACCCCACAGAGGGTATAAAGGTAGTGACTTCGGCATTTTTATTTTCCATTGCAGTCACAGATCCAAATGCCCATTTGCTCCGTATAATGAAATGAAGGCATGACACACCCTAACTGCAACACACAAACACAAGCCATTTTGCGCACGTTGGCTTATGCCGATATATTCGACTACCCGCTAACAGCATCCGAAGTGCACCGTTATTTAATTGGTGTTTCAGCCTCACTGCCCGAAATACAAGTGCAGTTGCACAAACTCGCCAACGGGCACAAACAAATTGAACAACATGGTGAGTGGTTTGTGCTGCCCCAACGCGCCGAAAATTGCAGCACCCGCCGCGCCCGCAACTTTAGCTCAGCCCGATTATGGGCACATGCACAACATTGGGGGGCAAAAGTTGCTAAACTGCCCTTCGTGCGTATGGTGGCCGTTACTGGCGCATTATCGATGAACAATGCCCCAGATAACGACGACATCGATCTATTCATCATTACCCAAACGGGGCGGGTTTGGCTGGCGCGGGCAATGGCAATCAGCTTGGTGCGCTGGGCGCGGCGCAGGGGGATTGGTCTGTGCCCCAATTATGTGCTCGCGGCATCGGCCTTGGCCCAAACCCAACGCAATTTGTTCATCGCCCACGAAATTGCTCAAATGATTCCTCTGAACGGTGAAAGTGTTTATAAACAATTACGGCTTGAAAACGCCTGGACTGCCCATTTTTTGCCCAATGCCGACGGCGCACCCGCTACCATACCAATGATAAATACACCCAACAACAGCCTCATCAAACCCGCCGCTGAAGCCATGTTGAGCGGCAAATTGGGCGATTGGTTAGACCAGCACGAACATCAACGCAAACAACGTAAGTTTGCAAATTATCAGCGCAGCAACCCGCCCGCAGCCCAGCTCGACCACAATCATGTCAAAGGCCATTTTAATGATCACAGCACGAAAATAATTACGAATTATGAATTACGAATTACGAATTTTTAATAGCGCAAACATCGGATGTCTAAGCACGGGTCTCGGCTACAACATCAAGCGGCACTAAGACATCCAATGTTTGCTATTTTCAGTAATTTGTAATTCGTAATTCGTAATTCGTAATTTTCAACACATGTCAGATATTTTGTTCGGCCAATCCTATTATTTGCGCTTCGACCCCAAATTGTGGGCCGCAATGCAACCTTACCCACCGTTAGGCACGCTTTATGCCGCCAGCTATATGCGCCAACGCGGCTATAACGTCGCGTTATTCGATGCCATGCTGGCTGAGTCTGAACAAGATTGGCACGCCGCCCTGATCAAATATCAGCCTAAATTTGCGGTGTTATTTGAAGACAATTTCAACTACCTCAGCAAAATGTGTCTGTCACGTATGCGCGAAGCGGCAATACAAATGATCGGCATGGCAAAAACCTGCGGCTGCACCGTCATTATTTGCGGGGCCGATGCTACCGACCACAACCAGCTTTATCTTGATGCTGGGGCCGATTTTGTCTTGCTCGGCGAAGGCGAAGAAACACTGGGTGAATTGCTCGACACCCTCACCCAACGCAGCCAGCAACCCATCGAACAAATTCTTGGGTTAGCCATCAACCCAACCCATGCCGCCCACGCTCAACCCCACATGCCTGCCCGCCGCCCCGATATTCGCCAACTCGATGCCCTGCCCTTCCCAGCGTGGGATTTGGTCGATGTGCCTCACTATCGCCAAATTTGGCGGCAACATCACGGCTATTTTTCGATGAACATGGTGACCACACGCGGCTGCCCATATCATTGCAATTGGTGCGCCAAACCGATCTGGGGACAACGCTATAACGTGCGTTCGCCCGAAAATGTCGCCGCCGAGTTGGCCCTGTTACAGCAACATTACCAACCCGATCATATTTGGTTTGCCGATGATATTTTTGGCCTGCGTCCCGGCTGGATCGAGCGATTTGCACAGTTAGTGACCGAGGCCAATATCATCACGCCCTTTAAATGTCTGTTGCGGGCCGATTTAGTAACCGAAAAAACCGCAACGGCCTTAGCCGCCGCTGGCTGCAAAACCGTATGGATGGGCGCTGAATCTGGCTCGCAAAAAATTTTAGATGCGATGGACAAAGGCAATTTGGTCAGCGACATTTACCGCGCCACCCAATTACTGCGCCAAAATGGCATCGAAATTGGCTTCTTTTTGCAATTTGGCTACCCGGGCGAAACATGGCACGACATCGCCCAAACCCGACGCATGATACGCGAATGTTTGCCCAACGATATCGGCATCTCGGTCAGTTACCCCTTGCCCGGCACTAAATTTTATGAGCGAGTTAAAGCCGAGTTGGGCGACAAACAAAATTGGGTCGATTCCGCTGATCTTGCCATGTTGCATCACGGCCCATTTCCACAAGCGTTTTATCGCAAACTACATCGCTTTATTCATGCCGAATACCGTTTGCAAAAATTCGTGCACAGCTCTTGGCGCACTATCATCGGCGCACTGCCTAGAATTGCAGTTGAAAGCGGACATTATCTAAAAGGAATGTTGGATTTGCAATTCACAACTCAAGATTTGCGATTAAACAAACAGCTTAATCGCAAATCCAAAATCTAAAATTCAAACTTCTGCCATCAACACCGCCTTCTCTCGCAAGGCACTCATTTACGACGAGTATTGCGCCAACAATGCCGCCGTCGTCTGGTCACGCGCCGTCATCAGGCGGCATGTGCTAGAGCTAACTTCACCCAGCAGCGCCATGCTTGAGCTAAATGCCGGAACCGGCGACGATGCCGTATTCTTTGTGCAACACGGGCGGCACGTGCACGCCACCGATCTCGCCGAAGGCATGATTTCGGTCATTGCCCACAAACAAAATCAACTGCCAGCCGATGCCCACCTTGGCAACTTGAGCTTTCAGCAGCTTTCATTCACCCAATTAGACCAAATTCACCCAGCCCAGCGGCCCGCCCAAGGCTACGATTTGGTTTTCTCAAATTTTGGCGGCCTCAATTGTCATCCCGACCTCAGCGCCATCACCCGCCATTTGCCAGCCCTTTTGCGGCGCGATGGGTATGTGGTATGGGTCATTATGCCGCCCATCTGTCCATGGGAATTGGCCCAAGCTGCTCGCGGACAATTTAAAACCGCCTTTCGTCGTCTACACGCCAGTCGCAGCACCTTAGCCCATGTCGAGGGGGCCTATTTTCACACCCATTATTTCAGCCCCAAGCAAGTAATGCAAGCGCTCGGCCCGCAATTTAGCTTACGCCAATTACAAAGTATCGGGCTATTCAGTCCACCATCATTTCTCGAAGCATTTCCGCGTCGCTTACCACGTCTTTTTCATTGGCTGTGCCGCCAAGATGAAAATGTTGGCCGAAGCTGGCCGTTCAACCGCATGGGCGACTATGTCATGCTCACGGCCCAATATACGCATGTTTGATTGGCTCACCTCTTTGCCCCGCCCAAATGGCATTGTCGAAATCGCCTGCCACGATGATTTCGATAGGTTCACACAGGCCTATTTGCAGGTGCGCCAACAAGAAGGCCGCCTTTACAATGATGAACTGTTACGTCAATTGCCCCACCCGCCGCCTTCGCACCCATTGGCCCCCGAATGGCGCGCCAGAGCCGAATCGGCCCATCGCCTCATTCAACACCTAAAGCAGCAAACCACTGCCACCGCCACATTGCGTGTGCTTGAAATTGGCTGCGGCAATGGCTGGCTAACCCACCAAATTACCGCTGCGCTCACCTCCAGTGCTGTTATCGGCCTCGATATCAACCGCCCCGAACTGGAACAAGCCGCCCACATATTTAAACCTGCGCCAAATTTGGCATTTGTGTTCGGCGAGGCCAAACATCTCGCCGCCCATGCCCCGGCCTATTTCGACATCATCATTCTCGCCAGCGCCGTACAATATTTTGCCAATTTACCCGCGCAAGTACGGCTCTGGCAAAATCTGTTACGCCCCAACGGCCAAATTCACATTCTCGATAGCCCGTTTTACACAAAAAAAACGCTGCCCAAGGCCAAACTTGCCAGCCGCCAATATTATCAACGCCTCGGCGTGCCAGAATTAGCCCAGCATTACCACGCCCACGATATCACCAGTTGGCTACAATTTCAGCCACGTTTGATGTATGACCCATCCGCCCTCAAAAATCGGCTGCTGCGGCGGCTGGGTCTCGGCGCATTTTCACCTTTTCAATGGTGGTGCTTACATGTCTAAATTAGCCACCCTCAGCCAAATTTTGTTTGGCTTAGCCGTCTTTGCCGCGCCATTACGCTGGCGCATTGTGCTCATCGAGCACCCTATACCGCCCATTTATGGCGATTTCACCCATATTTTGCTGCCTGCCAGCACCCTTGCCGCGTTTTTAGCCCTATGTCTGCATCGCATCAGCCACGCGCCGCCAACCCAGCCCAAGCGGCTCAGTGGCATACACCTGCCCATCATCGGCCTTGGGTTAATCATGCTGCTCAGCAGCAGCACCGCCCTCGACCCACTTTTGGCCTTTGCACAAATGGCCCAATGGTTAATTTTGGTAGGCGCGGGGCTTTATTTCATGCGCCTGCCAAATAGCCTGCGTACCGTCATCATCGCTCTCAGCCTATTTGTCGTCAGCCAAAGCCTCATCGGCATTGCCCAAGTGTGGCAACAACATTCGCTAGGGTTACAGGCGCTAGGTGAATGGGAACTCGACCCGCAGGTGCGTGGCGTGAGCGTGATTATGCTGGGTCAATCGCGGTTTCTGCGGGCCTATGGCTTGGCCGATCACCCCAACACACTGGCAGGCGCATTGACCTTGGCCTTGCTCGTCATCACCTTTAGCCCCACCAAGCAAACGCGTTTGCTACAAGTCGTCGTCATCGCGCTCGGCCTCATTGCGCTCTATCTCACATTCTCACGCGCCGCGTGGCTGGCGTGGGTGATGGGTTTAGCGGCGGGGCTAGGCCTATTGATCTGGCGGCGGCAACACGCACCCTTACGCCACATCGCCATTATCAATGGGGTCGCGCTCGCCACGTTAATCCCCGTCATCATCGCCACCCTGCCCGCCTTCACCACCCGCCTCGACACCAGCAGCAGCCTAAGCAATGCCGCCGGTCAACTTGAACGCGCCTATCTCAATCAAGCCGCTTGGCCCATTTTGCAACAACATTGGGGGCTTGGGCTAGGCATGGGTTCAATTCCGCAAGCCTTACACCTCGCCTATCCAAAATTTCCGCTCGATTACCAGCCGCCACATCTTGTGCCACTGGTTATCGCACTTGAACTGGGCTTACTTGGCCTTGTTATGTATGTCACAATCATGCTACAAATGTTGAGGCGTGCTTACCAGCAATTTAGTGGCAGCACCGCCAACGCCCTCACACATGGCTCGATCATGCCCATCATTCTCATTGTAGTCTTAATCAGCATCGGTTTATTCGATTATTACCCATGGCAAAGCGGCTGGGGCTGCCTTTGGCATGGCATTACATGGGGGCTATGTCTCAATTTATGCTCGAAATCATCTTAATTATTTTGGCCGCCATTTATTTGGTGGCCTTATGTGTCTTGGCCGTTTACGGGGTCAATTTTCTATACTTAACTGCAATCGTGTTGTGGCAACACCCTGCCAAAAGCCAAGCCAATCCGCAACAGCCAATGCACAATGCCCCATCGGTCACTGTCCAGCTACCCATTTTCAACGAAATGTATGTGGCCGAACGGCTGATTAATGCCGCCGCCCAACTCAACTACCCCACGCAAAAACTACATATTCAAGTATTAGACGACTCAACCGACGAAACTGCACGCATTATTAGCGCAGCCGTCGCGCATTGGCAAAACCGCGGGGTCAATATCAGCCACGTGCAACGCCCACAACGCATCGGCTACAAGGCCGGGGCCTTGGCATATGGGCTAACCTTAACCGACAGCCCATTTATCGCTATTTTTGATGCCGATTTTCTGCCGCCCCCCGACTATTTGCAGCATGTCATGCCGCATTTCACGACCAACCCTACCGACAAAATTGCTTTTGTGCAGGCCCGTTGGGGACATCTCAACCGCACCTCATCACTGCTGTCTATCTTACAAGCCATGGGCATCGACGGGCATTTTGCCATCGAGCAACAGGCCCGCAGCCAACGCGGCCACATCTTCAACTTTAACGGCACGGCTGGCGTTTGGCGGCGTGCCGCCATCGAAGATGCTGGCGGCTGGACCGCCGACACCCTAACCGAAGACCTCGACCTGTCATACCGCGCCGCACTCAAAGGCTGGCGTGGGGTTTACCTCGATCAAGTCGAAGTCGCCGCCGAACTGCCCGACCATTTTGCCGCCTTTCGCCGCCAACAACGGCGCTGGGCCTTTGGCAGTTTTCAAACTGCTCGTAAATTATTACCCGCTGTCATGGCTTCGGCCTTACCGCTACGTCACAAATCGCAAGCCGCCTTACACCTCACGGCCTACACCATTCAATTATGGATGGCGCTGGTCAGCTTGTTATATCTGCCGCTTTTGCTCATTATCAGTTGGGTAGACGTGCCCGCACAAGTATTTAATTCAACGTGGCTATTCAACATCACCGCAGTTGCCCCCATTCTGATGTTTATGGTGGCGCAAATGAGACGCGGGCGCGGGTGGGCCGCGTTGCCGCGCATCTTCTTGCTATCAGGGCTAGGCGCTGGCATGATGCTGAACACCTGCCGCGCTGCGCTGCAATTATTTAGCCACCAACCACACGCCTTCGAGCGCACCCCAAAATCTGGGGCGGGTTTTGCCATTACCCACCCCACCCCACACAATCAATATACCCTTGGCCTCGACCGCATTGTGTTTGCCGAATTGGCCTTTGCGCTTTGGAATGGGTTATCGTTGGTTTTGGCCTTGCAACTGGGCTTGTGGGGAGTGGCCTTTTATGCTGGTTTATTTGCGGTGGGGTTGGCGGCGGTGGCAAGCGCTACGATCAAACAGGCTTGGAATAAGTCTAATGAAAATTAATAAAAGTTGTAATGCGCAATTAGTAATACAAATTAGTAAATTTGTCAAATTTATACCGTCAGTTTTTCATAAAAAATAACTATAATCAATGAGAAAAATTTAACAACCCTTTATCAACTAATTCTCATGAATTCTGAAAACGCTATTTTTATCATCATCGCAGTTGGACTAGTTATCATATTTTTACTAGTAGGAATCATTCTAAAATCTAAAACAAATCCAAATTCAGATAGTGTATCCACGAGCATACAAAACCTAAGTTTATCAATTCAACAAAACCACGGGCAAGTTTCAGAGTTAATAGGAAAATTTACGAAACTTGAACCAATCACATCTGTGATTGGACAAATGCAGATGGATATTAGAGGAATTTCAGACCGCCTAGTCCAAGTTGAACAATATCAAGCTAACGCAAGTAAAAGTTTAAATCAAAATCTCAGTCTTGTCGCGGGTGGAGTTTCTTCAGCACAAATCGCTATTAAACAAGCTGAATCATCGATAAAAGAGAAAGTGGGTTCGGCAGAAAATGAATCAAATAAATCCCTTTTTCAAATAAGCACAAAACTCTCCGGCGAATTAGCACAAATCGGACTTGATACAGGAAACAACCTCACCGAAGTCAATACCCTTGCTCGTGGTCTAAAAGATTCAGTAGCGTCACTTCATTCTGAATCCATTGATTCAATCCATAAAAGCAGTTCTAAGCTTTCTAGCGAACTATCTAAAATGGGATTAGATACCGGCACAAACCTTACTGAATTAAATACACTTGCTCATGGTTTAAAAGATTCAGTTGCATCTCTCCATACAGAATCTGTTGATTCAATTCATAAAATTGGCTCTCGCCTTTCTGGTGAATTATCGAAAGTAGGACTAGATACAGGCACGAACCTTACCCAGTTACACACACTTGCCCATAGTTTAAAAGATTTTATTGCCTCTCTTCATAGTGAGCTATCGCGTGCTAAAACAGACCTTGCAAAACTTCAAGCTGATACTTTATCACGCCAAAAAACAGATACACAAATAGCAAAATCAATTCACCGGCTAGAAACTGTTATCGCTGGAACTCAATCAAAAGGTGTAGCTGGTGAAAATATCGTTGAAATGGTGTTGTCAAAATTGCCCGGTGAATGGTTAGAACGTAATTTCAAAGTCAATGGAAAACCAGTTGAGTTTGCACTGCGGCTTCCCAATGGCACGATTTTGCCAATTGATAGCAAGTGGGCAGCAACAAATCTTCTCGAACAATTTGCAGCATCAGATGACCTAACCGAACAAATACGCCTAAAAACAGCTATTGGAGATGAAGTGCGAAAAAAAGCAAAGGAAGTTACAAAATATATCGAACCAAATGTTACAGTTACATTTGGTATCGCAGTATTACCCGATGCTGTTTATGACCTTTGCACCCATGTTCAAGGAGAAGCGTTTAATATGAAAGTTGTTTTAATCAGTTATAGTCTTCTCATTCCATATTTATTACTCGTCTTTCAGACTAGCCTTAAATCGTCACAACAAATAGACCTACAAAAGCTTAGTAGTTATATTCAATCTATTGAAGAAACATCTCAAAAATTACAAGATGAACTTGAAGGGCGATTCTCAAGAGCTATAACTATGCTTGAAAATTCTCGCTCAGAAATGCGTACGCAATTAAGTAAAGTCAATAGCAACCTGATGGGGTTACATGCCTCAACTCCACAAATAACTGAATTGCCTTTATTACAACAATAAAACTATCATGACAGATAACTTTGATCAAATACCTTTTGGCGCAGCCGAATTTGCTGAAAATCCTGAACCACGTTGCCCGTGTCTTTTATTATTAGATACATCTGGATCAATGCGTGGAAATCCCATAAAAGAACTAAATGAAGGCATTATCATATTTAAAGATGAGCTTTCGGCTGATAGTCTTGCTGCAAAACGTGCAGAGGTTTCAATTATTACATTCGGTCCCCCAACAATAGAATGTGAATTTCAAACAGCAGACTCTTTTCAACCGCCTCAACTACAAGCAAATGGTGATACACCAATGGGCGCTGCAATCGAAATGGCATTAAATAAAGTGCAAGAACGGAAATTAGCTTATCGACAAGCTGGTATTGCTTATTATCGTCCTTGGATTTTTTTAATCACAGACGGGGCACCTACGGATTACTGGAAATCAGCCGCACAAAAAATTAAACTTGGTGAAGAAAGTGGTGCATTTAGTTTTTTTGCAGTGGGTGTTGATGGAGCAAATATGGATATTCTTCAACAAATTGCAGTGCGTCAACCACTTAAACTAAAGAATATGAGATTTAGAGATTTATTTGTTTGGTTGTCTAAATCAATGAAAAATGTGTCTCGATCCAAACCCGGGGATAAGCTAGCCATTGAAAACCCGGCAACACCCACAGGATGGGCAACTTTATGACCGAAAGCCAATGGCGATACGCAACCGCTTCAGTATGTGGAACTTCGCATATTGCAACGAATACTCCTTGCCAAGATGCGTCGGAATGCTGTGTAGTTAGTAACCAAAAAGGTGAATCTGTGCTTATTGCAATAGCGTGTGATGGCGCTGGAAGTGCGTTACGAGCAGAGTATGGGGCATCAATGACTTGTCGTTTAATAACTAAAGCTGTTAAAGATTTCGTTCATAAAGAAAATTCAATTACAGGTATTAAACAAGAAAATATCGAAATGTGGATAAACAATGTCTGTTTAACTTTAGATCAGCAAGCTATCAAAGAAAATTTAAGTTTACGAGATTTTGCGTGTACCCTTATTGCAGCTATTATTAGCACAAAACTTGCTATTTTTATACAAGTGGGTGATGGTGCAATTGTTATTGCTGACTCGGATACACCGGATGAATTTTATTGGGTTTTCTGGCCTGAACGTGGCGACTATGCAAATACGACCTCGTTTATTACTGATCCAAACTTCAAGACTCACTTGCAATTTGATTATATTGAAAAACAAATTAAAGAGGTAGCAATTCTTACGGATGGATTACAACATTTAGCGTTGCAATATGATTCATCCAGTGCGTATAAGCCTTTTTTTGATGGACTCTTTCCGCCGATCAGAGGAATCAACATCGAAAAGATGGAAAGTATGTCAAATGCGCTTGCTACTTATCTGTCATCACCTAAAATTAATCAACGCACAGACGATGATAAAACTCTCATTCTTGCAACCTGTCGATAACCATCTATCGGTGTGGGGTATTTCGCCATGTCATTATTGTTTACTTCAGAAGGAAAACCTCTTACCCTTGCGGCAAAATTAGGCGAAGGCGGTGAGGGATCGGTCTACAATCTCAATGGATTAAATAGTTACGTAGCCAAAATATACCATCAACCAATTACAACTCAACATGCTGAAAAACTAATGTTAATGAAGAATGCTAGGACTGATCGACTATTAAGTGTCACAGCTTGGCCCATTGATATTCTTTACAATACACCAACACAAAAAACAACTGTTGGGTTTATTATGCCCAAAGTAACGGGCTATAAACCCATCCATGAACTTTATAGCCCACGAAGCCGAAAACAAGAATTCCCAAAAGCGGACTGGAGATTTTTGATTCACGTTGCGGCAAATATCGCTCGTTCTTTTGCTGTCGTACATGAATATAACCATACTATCGGCGATGTTAATCATGGAAATATTGTTGTTTCCAGTGATGGAACTGTTAAATTAATAGATTGTGATAGCTTCCAAATTTTAAATAATAATCGGGTTTTTTTATGTGAAGTTGGTGTTCCAGAATATACGCCTCCTGAATTACAAGAAAAAAGTTTTAGCTCAATAAAACGAACCATTAATCATGACTCATTTGGCTTGGGAATAACTATTTTTCAACTACTAATGATGGGTCGGCATCCATTTGCTGGTCAATTTTTGGGTGGGGAATCGCCATTGGAAACTTCGATCAAAGAGTTTCGTTTTGCATATGGTGATCTAGCCGTTTCACGCCGGATGCGGCAGCCGCCAAATACTTTACCTATTAGCTCTTTATCTTCTTCTATAGCAGATTTATTCGAAAAAACATTTGGAAATCAAGGTGTAATAAATAAAAGACCAACTCCAACAGAATGGATTGTCGCGTTAGATCATCTATCAAAACAAATAAAATCCTGTAAAACAAGTCCAGCTCATTTTTATTATAATAGTTTATCAAATTGTCCTTGGTGTGTTTTAGAAAGCCGAGGACTTGTTCTTTTTAATTTTATTACCTCACGCAATGAAAAAGATACCTTTGATCTTAATCTAATATGGGGCGCAATTTCATCAATTCCTCCCCCAAGTCCAGCCATTTTGCCTTCGCCAATACAAGCACAGCCATCAGCTATGGCAATTAGTGCAAAACAAGACAAAATCAAAAACAGAAAAATCTCTTTAATTATATTTTTTGCAACTTTATTTTTGACTTGGGGCCTTTTTAATCTTCTTGGACAAGCCATAATCGGGGTTGTAACCCTATTAATCGGATTTATTACATCAATAAAATTTTGGATATTTAAATCAAAATACAGTTTAAAATTAAGTTCTGATTATCAAGAATTAACACAGAAGTGGAATCATGCCAAGGAAAGATGGGATCGCGAAGCAACAAATGATAGATTTATTAATAAATTACGAGACTCAGAAACTGCAAAGCGTGAATATGCAGCGTTATCTCAATATCGTGAAAATGAATTGCAGAAGCTTAAAGCTCGTATGCGAGATCAACAAATGCACTATTTTCTTGAAAGCCATCAAATTAACAAAGCCCGTATTGAAGGCATTGGACAAGTCAGAAAAAACACTTTACTATCATATGGAATCGAGACCGCTGCTGATATTACTCTATCAGCTATTTCACAAGTCAGTGGATTTGGTCCATCACTATCACAGAAACTATTAAGTTGGAGAAAATTATTAGAGTCCGAGTTTATTTTTGATCCATCAAAAGGTATCGATAAACGTGACCTAGATAAATTAGAATTAGATATTGCCCAAAAAAAACAAAAAATTCGAATGGTTCTTGATAGTGCTCAAGGTGAATTAATGCAAATAAAAAATGATATTGAGAATAAAAGAAAATTTTTACTGGAAGAGTTAGAAAAATTAGAAAAAGAAAAGGCTCAAATAAATATAGACAAGAAGTATATCAACTGATATTTCCGCCAGATATTTCAAAGTGCAATAGCAGTAAATAAAGTCATTTAGCAATGAAAAATTTGCAAATCTCTATAACATCAAATAATTCAACTGTAATCTTAAAGATCATCAACTTCTCACATGATTAATTTCGCCGTCATCGGCATCAACCACGGCCATATTTATGGTCAAGTCGCCTGCCTACTCGGCGCAGGCGCAAAATTCGTCGCTTGGTATGCCCCAGAGCCAGATCTCGCCGCTGAATTTGCCCCCAAATTCCCGAAAGTCAAACGGGTAGCCGACAAACGCGCCATCCTCGAAGACCCCAACATTCAACTCGTGCTCAGCGCCGGCATCCCCGCCGACCGTGCCCCGCTTGGCATCGAAGTGATGCGGCATGGCAAAGACTATATGAGCGATAAACCCGGCATGACCACCCTCGCCCAACTCGACGAGGTGCGCCATGTGCAAGCCGAAACCCAGCGCATTTATAGCATTTGCTACAGCGAGCATTTTGAAACCCGCAGCACCGTCAAAGCCGGTGAATTGGTACACGCTGGCGCAATTGGGCGCTTGGTGCAAACGGTCGGCCTTGGGCCACATCGCACCAACCTACCCACAGCCCGCAAACCCAACGCAACAGGCCGCGCCGATTGGTTTTTTATGAAAGAACGCTACGGCGGGGTGTTGTGCGATATCGCCTCACATCAATTTGAGCAGTTTTTGTTTTTTACAGGTGTCACCCAAGCCGAAATTGTCAGCTCGCAAGTCGGTAATTTCAAATACCCGCAATACCCCGAACTGGAAGATTTTGGCGATTGCACCGTGCGCGGCACAAATGGGCATCATGGCCCAGCCACTGGCTATATTCGGGTCGATTGGTATACCCCCGACGGCCTACCGACTTGGGGCGACGGTCGCCTCACTTTGCTCGGCACCGAGGGCTATATTGAACTGCGCAAATATGTCGATATTGGCGGGCAAGCCGGTATCGATCATCTGCTGCTCGTCAACCATGATGGTATCCAACGCATCGATTGCAGCACTGTCCCGCTCCCCTATGGCACACAACTCATTCAAGATATACTAAACCGCACCGAAACCGCCATGCCACAATGGCGTTGTTTCTTAGCAATGGAACTCGCGCTCAAAGCCCAATCTCACGCCACCCGAATTGCGGGGTAAACCAACAAAGTGCTGAGTGCTGAGTGCTAAGTTTTAAGTCACTTGTCAAACTTAACATTTAGCACTTCCTACTCAGCACTCAGCACTCAGCACTTTCTACTTACTCTGTCGCGGGTTGAGCGAGCTGAAATATTCACGCACATAATCGCGCATGTCAACCGGCACATCCCCATTTTGCAGCGCCTCATCGGCGGCTTGGGCATATTGGCTATACACCTGTTGATATGGCACAGTGCTATTGCCGGTGGGGGCCTGATTGGGGCGACCCGATGGGTTAGGTGAATTCACACCACGCGCTTCGGGCAATTGCACACTTTCGCCCTTTTCATTCAAGCGTTGCGGCGCATAAATGCTGTTGCTCGATCCAGTATCTTCACTGTGTTGTGATGAATTTGAAGCCCCGTCTCCTGCGGTTGCGGCACCAGCTTGCCCACCTTCACCGGCGCCCTCGCCAGCCATCTCACCACCCTGTTCGCCCGGGTCATTGCCCCCCTGCCCGCTACCTTGCTCACCCTGGCCCTGTTCGCCGCCTTGTTCATTGCCAGATTGACTTTGGTTTGGGTTGCGTGCGGCTTGTCGTCTGGCCTCATTGAGGGCATTAGATGCTTGATTCAAATCTTGCTGGCTGGCCTGATTTTGGCTGGTCTTTTCTAACGATTTTGCCGCTTGATCAAGCGATTTCCGTGCATCATTATTGCGCCCTTCGCGCAATGCCTGTGCCGTATCGCGCAGCTCTTGAGCCAAGGTTGGGTCAGAATTTTGCACACCCTTTGCCAACTGCTCCATCTGATTCGCCAAACGTTGCTGCTGATCTTGGGTCAATTCTTGCCCTTCGTTACCAGCCAATTTGCGCAACTGCTCAGCCGCCTTATCAAAATCGCGATTAGAAAGCGATTCTGCTAATTGCTTGGTCAAATCGTCAGGCGATAAAGCTTGCCCAGTTCGCTCAAGGTCACGTGCTTGCTGATCAGCGACCTCATCACGCAGCGCATCTAACTTTTCTTGCGCCTCATTCAACGCCGACATGGCCGACTCTTCACTTGCATCTGAATCGCGCAATTGGTCTTGGGCTTGCTCTAGTGCTTGCAAAGCCTGCTCTTTTTGCAAGTCGGTCAAAAATTTAGAATCTTTGATCGAACTCTTAATATCTTCAAGTTGCTGCACTTGTTTCGCCAATTCTTCTTGCAGTTTTAGTTTTTCGGCCAACACCTCTTGCTGAGGATTGGGCATAACAATGGCAACTATCAAGCCAATTGCCAAAACCAGCATCAAGAGGGCATCTTTCCACGGCATCTTGAGCGGCAACAAGCGTTTAAAATCGACCCGCTCAGCAATCTTGGTCGCATCGCTTACTTGGCTTTTGCGAATGAGATCATTTTTAACATTAAGCGTGCCGGACTCAATTTCCATTGCGGTCGAAACCCGCTCTTTTAGCCCAAAACGCTGGTCAAAATAGCGTGCCCATGCCAATGTAGAACGCCGAATTGCCCGCAACCAAGGCCATGCTAATGCAATCAATGCGCTGAGGGCAGTCGCCGCCAGCGCAATTATCACAAGTTGCGAAACGCTAAATAAAGGCGCATACCGCGCCGCAACCGCTGGAATTAGCGCCAGCCCTAGCCCAATTGCCAAGCCCAAGCACAACCAGCGCAAGCTTGTTTGCAAGCGTGCGCGCCGTGACCATTCTGATACAAGACTGCCTAGCTCACCCATATATAAAGTGTATCACGCACAATGAGTGACAGCTAAAAATTAAATTAGCAATCTTTACACTTTGCCATATCATCAGCGGTAGGCAAACCAGCCAATTGAGGGCGTGTCACCGATTGGGCCGCAATGCAATTGGCAAAACGACAAGCGCATAACACATCATCACCATAACGCCGCTGTTGCAACGCCACAAACAAAGTAGCCGCAAAAATATCGCCAGCGCCGGTCGGGTCAACCTCAGTTGCGTGATACCCAGCCACATGATGCATTTCGCCATTAATATAGGCACAGCAGCCGTCAGCCCCCACTGTCACTACCATAAAGGGGGTGCGGCGTGACCAATCCTCAACTACCGCCCAATCACCCATCACATCTTCAATGCTCAACACCACCGCGTTACAGCGCTTAAAAAAGGCATCAGCATCTGTCCAATTCGCCCCACGTTGGCTGACATGGCCTTGTGCATCCCAGCGCCGCAACCAGCCTTGGGGGGTGCAGCCAATAAAGGTATTGGCATCAAATTTGCCCAAAATATCGGCATCAATTTCATTACACAATGGCGCCAAATGCACAATGGCACTATGTGAGAATGCAGGCGTGATGTGGCTGGCGTTTAGCCGCACCGGGCTAGGGCGCACCACTTGTCGCCGCACCGAGCGCACTTCGCCATTCACAATGGTCTTTTCGTAAATATTCTCGAACTGTGTCGTATTTGGGGATGCAATTCGATGCACGTTAATGCCCGGGAATGTGCCTTCCATATCAAACGAGGGCGCAACGGGTGAAACAACGGTAACATTTTGCACAAATGAACGCGCAGTGCGCGCTGAATACATAACCGTCCCACCCGGGGTTATGCCATCTTTCCATACATCTTCGGTAACAGTTCCAATTGCTAAATAATCAATCACGATGGTTATTTTAAACCCAAATAGATAAATGAAACCTGATCCCCTGATTGGCACTTCTAAAATTCACCGCGCAGCTTGTGAGTAAACAGTGGCGATTAAAACAAATTTTCAAAAGATACTTCACCCACTTTAAACAACAAAAAAGGGGCATGACTGGCAAAAAATTAATATTTTGCCCGTCACGCCCCTTTTCGCAATACAATTACGAAACCTTAGGTCGAATCACCACCCGCCGCGAACCGCCTTCGCCGGTGCTCTCGGTGTAAACCGCTGGATGATTGCGTAAAGCCATATGCACAATTCGGCGTTCACCTGACAACATTGGCTCAAGCGCAATCGGTTTGCCGCCTGCGGCCACCCGCTCGGCAATCCGTTCGGCCATACGCATCATTCTTTTCTGATGCTCAGCCTTAACCCCATTTAAATCAACGGTCAGGCGCACCTTGCTTTTTGTCTGATGTGACCACATTGTCTGCACCAAAAGCTGCAACGCATCCAACCCTTCATTGCGATATTCCAACAAACGATCGGCATCGGGACACTGCACATCTACCCATAATGACACCGAGTCATCTTCATCACTGGGTGGAATAGAACGGCTCACAACAATCGGTTTATACCCCATGCGTGTAAGAATACCCTGCGTATATTCCACCGCAAGTGCTGCCCCTTCAACCTCGGGTTCCAGCATTTCGTAGCCACCAGCCCTATCGGCTTGCGATCCATCTATCTCTTTTTCCGTCATACTGGCATCATAAAACACAACAATCTTGCAGAAATTTAAAGCAAAATTGCTGTGCCACAATTACTTCTTGTTCTTATCGTCTGTATTTGGCTTATTTAAATTGGTTTTTGCCCGAATTTTGGATTTTGGAGGCGGCGCAAGCTGTGCTATTGGAGCCGTCGCCCCAGCTACACTTGGCTTACCCCCACCCCCAACTGTCGCCACACCATATTGAGCACGCGCCTTATCCATCATCGGCTTAGTCAAATAATATTGAGCCACACCCAATAAATTGCTCACAATCCAATAAATACCCAAACCGATTGGAGTAGAAAGCATGAAGAACCCAAACATCATTGGTGTCATCCACTGCATCATCTGGTTCGTTTGCGCCATTTGTGGGTCTGTGGTCGGCTGCATCATCAGCTTATTCGACAAAAATGTCGTGACCACCACCACAATCGGTACAACCAAATAACGATCTGGGCGACCTAGATCAAAGACCCCCAAAAATGTGCTATCAATCGGCACCAGCGATGACAAATTGGGTAAAAATGTATACAAATGCTTACCCAAATCAATCAAGTTTTTGGGGTCAACTGTCAAAGTTCGGTTAATTGCGCCAAACAACCCAATCAACACTGGCATCTGAATGAGCATAGGCAAACAACCGCCTACTGGGTTATAACCGATCTTGCGCATCTCTTCTTGCATTTTGCGCGGGTCATTCTTATATTTCTCTTGCACCTCTTTAATCTGAGGTTGCAAAGCGCTCATCTTCATCATGCCAACTTGCTGCTTAATGGTCAGCGGCAATGTGACCAATTTAATCAGCAAAGTGAAAACAATAATGGCCAACACATAATTTTTGCCCAAAATATCATACAAGAGCAAAAGAATATTGGTCATCGGATTGACAATAAATAAATCCCACATATCTTTTTTTAAACACTAAACCATAAAATGTGGTTTTCGCCGATTGGGTAATGCTTGTTAAGCTAAGCTTAACAAGCATTACCCAATCGGCATCTCCCCAATTTTCACCTTTTCTTGGCCTAGTTTACTAAATCCGTTAATCCGTTATTAAATCCGTTCTTCCTATTTCTTTACCGGTTGAAATTGAATTTTCCGTGTACCCGAAGCAATATCTAACGACCACATGCGCGTTTCGCTATCAAACAAAGGCACAAGCAACGTATCATTAATCACCCAAGGCTTAGCGGGCAAACGATAATTAAGCGTTGCTGGTGTCGGCCAAGCGGTTTTACCGTCGGCGGCCTTCAATGCATACACATTAGTATCGAACGATACCACGTATAAAGTATCGCCATTGATTATCGGTTGGGCGCGAATTGCGTCTTTGGTGTCAAATGTCCAGCGAACCTCACCATTAGCGGCAATATCAAGGGCATACACCCGCCCACGCACATCGCCAAAATAAACCAAACCATTCGCAATTGTAGCCTCACTCCAAACCCAACCCGTCGTCGTTTGTTCCCATTTTTTTGCACCTGTTTCGGCATCTACGGCATAAAACTTGCTGTCGAATGCGCCAAAATACAACACACCATTATTTAAAGTTGGCTGCACTGCAATAGGGGCCTTGGCTTGAAACTCCCAAATCTTTTTCCCCGTCGCCACATCAATGGCATACATACTATGATCCATCGAAGCCTGATACAGTTTGCCGCCGGCTAATAATGGCTTACTCCACAACTTACTCTTGGCGTCATTAAATGTCCAAACGATTTTAGGTTGGTTATTTTCCTTTTGAGCTGGGTCAATCGCATACAGTTTGCCATCGCCGTTTGGCGCATAAATCAGTTTGCCATCCGTCACAACCCCATCCACAAATTCTTTAGGGCCAGTAAAACGCCACACCTCAACCCCGTTTTCATCTGACAAACCAAACAAACTGCGCTGAGTATGATCTTCTTGAGAAAATAGCCCCCCTGTGCTGGCAAAATTCAGCCCTTCGCCCACCACAATGGTGTTGCCAAACTTAACCGGCTGCCCAGCAAATGGACCACGCTCAGGTGTCTCTTGCTTCGGGAATTCCCATAACAGATTCCCCGATTGCACATCATACTTATATACTTGTCCGCCACGTGCTAAATAAGCAACGTTGCCATCGACAAACGCACCCGGAAAAGAACTGGGAGCCGAATCAGTACCGGTGCATCCCATTAATAACATTGTGACTGTCCCCACAATGCCCAATTTATACATTGAAGCTTTCATAAATTTTAAGGAACTGGATCATAGCCGCCGGGGTGAAAGGGATGACAACGCGCAATACGTTTTGCACCCATCCATGTCCCCTTCAGCGCGCCATATTTCATAATTGCTTGCCGTGTATATTCGCTACACGAAGGCGTAAAACGACAAGACGAAGGCAATGCGCGTGAAATGGTGACTTGGTAAAACCGAATTAAAGCCACGAAAACACGTTGTAGCCAAGATAACGGCTGTGTTAACACAGGGTCACTTGGCTTGTTTAAAGGCGCGTGGTGATGGGCAACTATGTTGCCCGCACTTCGCTTTTTACGATTTTTGCTTTTCGTGCCAGCCACCGGATCTCATCACGCACTTGCTGCATACGCACATTGGGTGCGCAAATCTCAGCCCGTGCAATTAACACTATATCCAAATTAAGCCCAGTCACCCATTCATCAGCCAACAAACGCATCGATTCGCGTAATAAGCGGCGGGCACGATTACGTTTTACTGCATTTCCCAATTTCTTGGTCGTAATAAACCCAACTCGAATAACGCCAACTTGCGCCGCTGCCAACTTTGAATGCTGGGGCGGTGTCATAGAAACCTGCGGGCGCGTGGCAATATTTAATGAACACAATTTTCCATGCCAGCGCGATCCAAATTCGCGGACCCGCTTAAAATCCTCGGACGTACAAAGTGTTTCTATGGCGAATGGGGGCTGAAAATTAAAAAAGCAGAATTGAGAACGCGTGTCTACATCCTCAATTCTGCATTTTTAATTTTTATATTTACTTGCTGCCCAAAGTGCCTTGGCGGCTCTTGGCAGGTGAATACTTGGCGTTCCAATCCAACGACTTAACGTGATTGTTGGCCGTAACCACGAGATCGTGTCGCCCCTTCAAACGCCGGGCGCTCAAAACTTTTCGTCCGCCAGCAGTCTTCATACGAGAACGGAAACCGTGTGTGCGCACACGATGCCGAATTTTTGGTTGATATGTTCGCTTAGTCATGCCTCTTTCTTCCTAACCTTTATTCAACAGTCATCATTCACTCTTATTTTTTCTAATTTTCAATGACTGATCATCCTGAAACTAAAAGCGAGTGATTATACCGCAGCTTATGAAGCTTCGCGCCAAGTCGGCAACCAATGATATTCAGCCGGAACCGGCAACACCCCTTCCCACGCCACCCGTCTAAAATATTCTGGGTCGGTATTGCCCTCAGTATTAATCAACAAGACCTGCGAATCGGGGCCAAGCCCAAGACTATCGCGCAGTGCATGTGCATTCGGGTATTCCATGATAAACATCAATGCGCCCAAAGTCACCGCGCCCGATTCGCCCGAAATTACCAATGGGTCGCCATCGAGCGGCACCGCATAAACCCTCATGCCCTTCGCAGCCACATAATCGGGGCAAGCCACAAAGGCATTGGCGCAATCCCACAACACTTTCCACGCCAATGGGCTGGGTTCGCCACAGGCCAAGCCAGCCATAATCGTATTTAGCTCGCCATGCACGGTATGCGGTTCACCATCGGCGGCCTTAGCCGATTCATACAAACAAGCCGCCTCAGATGGCTCAACCACCACACAAATGGGCTGATCGGCCCCAAACAACTGATGATAAAACCCGATCGTGGCCGCCGCCAAGGCCCCCACCCCAGCCTGCACAAACACGTGGGTCGGCTTGGTGATGCCTTGGGCCGAAAATTGCTCTTGCGCTTCTTGATACATGGTCGTATAACCTTGCATCACCCAAGCGGGCACTTCTTCATAGCCATCCCACGAGGTGTCTGAAATGACTTGCCAGCCATTGGCGGTGGCATCTTGGCTGCACTGCCGCACAGCGGCATCGTAATTGCCTTGCACCACCCGCACCTCGGCCCCCGATTTGGCAATGGCATCAATACGAGCCTGTGTGGTGTCTTTATGCACATAAATGACACATGGGCAACCGAGCTGTTGGGCGGCCCACGCTAACCCACGACCATGATTCCCATCGGTGGCGCTGGTAAAGGTGATGTGGCTGATCTTGGCATGCATTTCTGGTGAAATTAGTTCTTTATAAGTCAAGTCATGCCCAGGTGTGCCAAATTTCTCATTCAAAAAGCGATAAACTGCAAAAGACCCACCCATGATCTTAAATGAGTTGAGGCTCATGCGCTGTGATTCATCTTTAACCCAAATCCCCCCGACCCCCAACATGGCGGCCAAGTGCGGCAGCGCCTTGAGCGGACTCATGCGATAGCCCGGCAATTGGCGGTGAAATTTGCGCGCCATGTGAAATGATGACAAGGGTAATACTTGCTCGGCGGCGGGGCTTGGCACAGTTTGCTGTGCCTTGGGATTTAAGATCCAGGTGAGTGGTTTTTGTTCGTTCATGATGATCTAACTGGTCATACCGGTAATACCGGTATGACCAGTTAGATTATATAGCGAATCAGAAAAATCTTTTTAAAGGTAAAGAAAACAATTTTTCGCCAAACTCACGATATCGCCATTGCATCTTTGGGGTTTACCTCGAATTATTGAGCAGGGTGACATTGTCAAGATAAGCAAAAATAAAAAACAAGTTCTATAATTTAAGCTATGTTACGAGCGCAAAGTCTTACCATTACCTTGCCAGAATCCGTCATTCGATTGCTAAATGAGGTTGCTCAAAATACTCGTTTATCACTAGAACAAGTAGTTCAACAAAGCATCGAAGGAAATTTGCCGCCATCGGTAGTGAATATGCCCATTGACATGCGTGAAGAACTCATTCGGTTACAAACAATGCCTATTAATGAAGTGAAGGCAATTGCACATAGTCAGATTGAACCCGTAATATCGACAAGACACATTCAACTATTAGAAGATAACTCAAATGATTTGCTTACAAGCACGCAGAAAGAGGAATTGTCACAATTAAGGTTACAAGCGGATCAGCATATGCTACGCAAAGCTTATGCTTGGGCAATATTGCGCTGGCGTGGAATGCCAATACCAACACTTGATCAATTACCCCTTAATTGAAATATGGCAGCGATCTCCCCTTCAATACGCAATTTTGTTTTTGAGCGTGCAAACCATTGTTGTGAATATTGCAAAACATCAAGACGGGTTATTGGCATGCCTCTGGTCATCGACCATGTTATTCCTATGAGTAATGGAGGCACACACGACCCAGCTAACTTATGTGCATCTTGTTATCGCTGCAATGAACATAAAGGCAGCAAAACACAAGTTTTTGACAACGAAACAAACGTAATGGTGACCTTATTTAACCCAAGAGTTGACCGATGGCTTGAACATTTTATATGGGGAGATGGCGGCACCCATATCATCGGGCTAACTGCAATTGGGCGTGTAAGCGTCATAGGGCTACGGCTCAACAACCCATATGTGGTTGAATCACGTAGCCTGTGGGTTGCACGAGGGTGGCATCCACCCTTGGAATCGCCTTAAATTTTGGGCTTAGCCATCATGAGGATTTAGCGTGGTGTGTAAAGTTGGGATCGATTTAGCATTCACCCCAACACCCACCCCACCGCGCCAACCAACGACATGGCTTGGCCCTGCGCAAAACAGACGGCATAGGTCGCCTCACCCAACTGAGTGCGTAACGCCTGTACCGTAGGCGACAAATAATGCTCAATCACCGGCAGAATAACCAAGCCATAGCGCTCTTGCGCCATCTCATGCACCCCCAACAATTGCGCCGCCCGTTCGGGCTGCCCAAAACGCAGCGCCACCCGCGCCAGCCAAAAAAAGCTGTGGCAAATGGCATAGCGATATTCAATTTGCCAGCCCATACGCAAGCTATCTTTAATGTATTTTTCGGCATTGGCTTGATCACCCGACATCGCGTAAGCCGTGCCTAACATATATAACAAGCGCGTAATATCGCCATGCTCACGAATCACATCCAGCGAAGCTTCGAGCAAAGCCTGCGCCTCAACATAACGCCTTTGCAACATTGCCGCCGTGCCCATATCAGTGTTAACCATGGCGATGCCAAACGCATCACCCAATTCAACAAATAACCCCAGCGCCTCTTGGCTGAGTGGCAAAAAACCGGCCATGTCTAGGGCATTGAGCTTACACGCGCTGGCGTGACGCAACGCCCATGCCAAAGTAGATGCATCACCCAACGGGCGCAGGGTGGCAATCGCATCATCGGCATAACGGGCACTTTGCTCATTCTGGGCCTGAAAAGCCGCCAACAACGCCGCCCGCTCTAACATTTTGCCCACCAATTTGGGCGGCAAATCGGCTCGCAATGCCAAGGCTTGCTCTAGCCAACGTTGGCCTTCGGCATGGTGATGGGTATTCCAAAAGCGGTCAAGCGACAACAACATCCACAGGGCATGAATGCGGTCATTTTTATCACCCGATGTCATGGCCCATGTCACCGCTGCGCGAATATTATCGAACTCGGCGTTAATACGCGCATACCACAACACCTGCGCTGGGCCAACTAGCCGTTGGGCGGCATAGGGGCACCATTGCGATAACCACGCCAAATGACGGCGTTGTAAATTTGCCGTATCGGCACGACGTGCCAAATGCTCTAACGCAAATTGACGAATGGTCTCAAGATAACGATAACGCAACACCCCATCTTCGGCCAACCATTGGGCGTCAGCCTCAGGGTACATGACCGTCACCAATGATTTATCGACCAAGCGCGTCAACGTCTCTAAAACGTCATCGCCACCAATCGCCTCGGCTGCCGCTAGCGTCCAGCCCCCCACAAATACCGCCAATTGCGCAAATAGTTCGCGCTCGGCAGGGGTCAAAAGGCCATAGCTCCATTCTAAAGTGGCACGCAAGGTTTGATGATGTGGCGTGGCGGCGCGGTTGCCACTGGTCAATAATTTAAAGCGATCGGCCAACCGCGCCGCAATTTGGTCGAGCGACAATACATTTAGCCGCGCCGCTGCTAACTCAATCGCCAGCGGGCTGCCATCAAGCTGGCTACAAATGTGGCTAATGGTGGCAAGATTGGCGCTGCTCAAGCCAAAATTAGGCTGCACCGCCTTGGCCCGCGCCACAAACAAGCGCAAAGCATCGGGCAAATTGACCTGCGCCTCGACATGGGCAGTCACAGCCAAAGGCAATACCTGAAATCGGGTTTCACCCATCACGCCCAATACTTCGCGGCTGGTGGTGATTATTTTTAGGTTGGGGCAAGCCGGCAGCAAACGAGTCACCAATTCAGCGCAAGCCGCCACCACATGCTCACAGTTATCCAGCAACAGCACCAATTGTTTGCGCCCAAGATAATGACACAGCGTCTCTAAAACCTGCCGATTATCCTCATACAGCCCCAGCGCCGAAGCCACCGCCCCGGCCACCAAACTCGCATCGCGCAACGATGCCAATTCAACCAGCCACACCCCATCGGGGTAGGCGGTTGTCAACCAGTGACCGGTTTGAGGCTGAGTTTGCAATTCGAGCAAACGATGCGCAGCGGCAATGGCAAGCCGAGTTTTACCCACCCCACCCGATCCGGTCAACGTCACCAGCCGCGATTCGCCCAACAAATCAACAATTTGTGCCACCTCGGCATCGCGCCCAATAAAACTGGTGACAGGGGTTGGCAAATTGTGGGTGCGCAGGCTGGGCGATGGCAAGGTAGGCAGTGGCAGTTCGGGGGGCGTGGGGGTGGGTGATGCAG
>CAMDWA010000052.1 GCA_945877855.1 Thermoflexus hugenholtzii JAD2
TACTTAGGACTTAGCACTTAGGACTTTTTACTTTCCACTTTCCACTTTCCACTTTCCACTTATGCTGCTTACCCCAGTCGTTTTCCTCATTTTTAACCGCCCGTCGTTAACTGCGCAGGTGTTTGAGCGTATTCGGCAGGCGCAGCCACGCCAATTGCTCATTGTGGCAGATGGCCCACGCGCAAACCGTGCGGGCGAGGCCGAGCTATGCGCCCAAACCCGCGCCATTGTCGAGCGCATCGATTGGGACTGTGACGTGCAACACAATTATGCCGATGCCAATCTGGGCTGTAAACGCCGCATCGCGTCGGGTTTAGATTGGGTTTTTGCCACCGTCGAAGAAGCCATTATCTTAGAAGACGATTGTTTGCCACAACCAACCTTCTTTCGCTTTTGCGAAGAAATGCTCGACCGCTACCGCCACGATGAACGCATTATGGGCATTGGCGGGGCCAATTATCAATTTGGGCAACGGCGCGGGGCCAATAAAACCGACAGCTATTACTTTTCGCGTTTTTGCCACATTTGGGGCTGGGCCTCATGGCGGCGCTCGTGGCAATTGTATGATGTTGAGATGAAGCTATGGCCCGAAGTCAAGCAGCTAGGCTGGCTGAATGACATCATTATGAATGATGCGATTGCAGCCCAATGGGGGCGCATGTTTGATCGGGTGGTGGCGGGCGAACTTGACACTTGGGATTGTCAATGGGCCTTTGCCACATGGGTTCACGCCAAACTTGGCATTGTGCCAAATGGCAATCTGATCAGCAATATCGGATTTGGCGTACAAGCCACGCATACCAATACACGCGGGGCACGCCCACCCCTCACCGCCAACCTGCCAACCCCAGCGATGACCTTCCCGTTACAGCATCCCAACTACGTCATCCGCGACAAAGCCGCCGATGACTTCACCGACCTCGTACAAAAAGACACCCTCTCACGGTTAGAGAGGGTGCAGTTGCGGCTAAAGAGAATCAAGAATCAAGAGCCAAGAGCCAAGACTAAAGAGTCTTAATTCTTGGCTCTTGGCTCTTGATTCTTAGTTCTTACAATGGAATATTCCCATGCTTGCGCGGTGGGTTGCTGTCGCGTTTGTTGCGCAACATTTCGAGCGCATTGATGAGGCGTGGACGCGTTTCACGTGGTTCAATAATGTCGTCGACATAACCGCGGCTGGCCGCCACAAATGGATTCGAGACCTCTTCACGATATTTCGCCACCATTTCGGCTTTCTTCGCGACTGGGTCATCCGAACTATTCAACTCGCGGCGATACACCACATTTACCGCGCCATCTGGCCCCATCACAGCCAATTCGGCACTCGGCCAAGCCAAAACCAAATCGCCGCGTGTGGCACGTGGCGACATTACACAATAAGCACCGCCATAGGCTTTGCGCGTAATGACGCACAGCTTGGGCACAGTGGCTTCGCAATAGGCATAAAGCAGTTTGGCCCCGGCCCGAATGATGCCGCCATGCTCTTGACCGACCCCCGGCAAAAAGCCCGGCACATCTTCAAATGTAATAATCGGGATGTTGAAACTGTCACAGAAACGCACAAAACGCGCGGCTTTTTCGCTGCTGTTGATGTCGAGCACGCCTGCCAACACTTGTGGCTGATTGGCGACAATACCGACTGAATGACCGCCCATGCGGGCAAACCCGATCACGATATTGCCTGCAAAATGCTCTTGCACTTCCATAAACTGCCCATCATCCACCACTTTGCGAATCACTTCGATGATGTCGTAAGGTTTGTTTGGCGTATCTGGAATGAGCGTGTCGAGCGATTCATCCATGCGCAATGAGTCATCTTTCGACTTTACATAAGGCGGGTCTTCCATATTATTGCTGGGCAAATAACTGAGCAACATGCGCAACAAAAACAGACAATCCGCTTCACTTTCGGCAGCAAAATGGGCCACACCGCTGGTGGTGTTATGAATCATTGCGCCGCCTAACTCTTCAAACGTCACATCTTCATGCGTGACTGTTTTAACCACATCGGGGCCAGTCAAAAACATATAGCTGGTGTTTTTGACCATAAAAATAAAATCGGTAATGGCAGGTGAATACACCGCGCCACCCGCACACGGCCCCATAATGGCGCTTAGCTGCGGCACCACGCCGCTGGCCATGACATTGCGCAAGAAAATGTCGGAATAGCCCACCAATGACATGATGCCTTCTTGAATACGGGCACCCCCCGAATCACAAATGCCGATGATCGGCGCACCATTTTTCATCGCCATTTCTTGCAATTTGACAATTTTGCCGGCGTGGGCTTCGCCCAAACTGCCGCCCAATACGGTGAAGTCTTGCGAAAATACATAAATAAGCCGGCCATCAATCGTGCCCCAACCGGTAACAACGCCATCGCCCAAGGTGACACTGCCATTGCGCCCTCCGACAAAGGCATCGGTTTCTCTAAAAGTGCCTTTATCGAGCAAAAGCTCGAGCCGTTCGCGGGCGGTTAATCGACCCTTGGCATGTTGTTGATCAATTTTTTCTGGCCCACCGCCCAGCATTGACCGGGCACGAAGATTGCGCAATTGCGTCAGTTTGTCAGGTGTATTCACCCCGGGTGTAACCCGCGTTGATGTTTCGGTCATAGTTATCGTTTAATTATATTGGGTATCACCACAATAAATAGGAATATGCGCTAAAAATCACATGTCAAATTTACTATCACACTGGCAACAATCCCTTGTTTTTATCTTATTTTACGCCGATTAAGCCAAATCAAAACCGCAGTTGTGAGCAAAGCCGCCCCACTTGTCAAAGCCAAGGCCCCCAAGGTTTGAAACGCCTCACTCGATCGGCTAAACGCCAGCCGATTGAGCCACTGATGCGCCAAATACAGCCCCATACCGCTCAAACTCGCTCGCCACACCCAGCCCCGCCGCCGATATACACCCCATGCACAAATTACAAAAAAGATCGCCCAAGGCAAACTGCCCACAGCAACATAGATCGGGGGCAATTGGGTTGGCAAATCGGGCAGGGCACTGGCTTGTTGAATGGATAACGCGGCTCGGGCAATATTTACCACCGCAAATACACCTAGCCAAACAATCAACAACTTGTGCCGCATGATGACGTTTAAATAATCATGGCTTCAACCCACTCTGCCATAATCGGGGTCCAAGCGGGGCCGTAGACATTGGGGGGGATGGCATAAATGACACCCGGCAGGCGATCTGATCCACCCACAATGGGCGCGTGATCGCGAGTTGTCACCACCACCCCACTTTGATGCGCTTCGGTCTCGTTGACCAATTCACGCAAAAAACGCCGCAAAAAACGTTGCACATCTTCGGCTGGCTCATTCGGCCGATTGTCTTCGGGGATATTTTGGTCTGGTTGCGCAGGCGCGTGGCTAGCCTCGGTGGCCGAATGCCAAACATTAATACGCACACGTTGATCGGTCGATTGGGCCACCATCATTTTGCCCCCCTCGATCACCATTGGCAAGGTAATATTAAATTTTTTGTCGAGTGGACGCGACACCCAACTGGCGCTGCGACCAATATTTAGAAAGGGCGATATTTCGGGTGCAAGCAACCCGCTATACGCCCCAGTTGCCAAAATAACATGTTGCGCCCGCACGGTATAACCATTGCCCAAGACATGTAATACGCCGTCATCGACTTCAACTTGTTGAATCTCGATATTTTCGCGTAGCACAATATTCTCATGCGCCAATAAAGCACTGGCCAAGGTGTTTATCGGCATTAACAATGCTGGTTGGGTATCGACAATGCGGATCGAAGTCGCAAAGGGTTGAGACTCGCTGACAGCGATGCTGGCCTTCATACGGCGCACCGCCACTTGATGTGACATAGCGAGTTGCGCCAAGCGATCCATGCCATAAACGGTATCGTCGTTATGTTGTGGGGCAGGGTCGGCCATTACCAAGCCGACCGAAAGGCGCGTTGCCCCTTTGGCTGCCGATTGCGCATCAAATACCGCTACGTTTTTACCCGATGTCGCCAATCGATGCGCAATCATTGCGCCGGTTAGGCCAGCGCCAATAACAAGGATTTGAACGTCGGGCGAACTCATTTTGTGAATTACGAATTACGAATTACGAATTACAAATGAGTCGCAAGGAAGCTTTCAGTCCCTCATTCATAATTTGTAATTCGTAATTTATCATTGTTTTAGGTAATTAAAAACTTCTTGGGCGTGACCATCGGGTTTCACCGATTCCCAAATTTTTTCAATACGGCCATCGGCGGCAATGACGTAGGTGCTACGCTGCACGCCCCAATATTTTTTGCCATACATGCTTTTTTCTACCCATAAGCCCAACGGCTCAATGAGTATTTTTTCAGTGTCGGCAATCAAAGCAAAATTGATCTTGTGTTTTTCGGCAAATTTAGCGTGTGATTTCAAATCATCTGGGCTAACGCCGATCACTTGCACGTTGAGTGCGGTAAATTGCGACAAACTGTCGCGAAAGCCAGCGGCTTCCGTTGTTCACCCAGGGGTATCATCTTTGGGATAAAAATATAATACCGTGCGCTTGCCCAGCAAGGTGGCGGGGCTGACCTCGCCTGCCGGGTGGGTAGGCAGGGTAAAGTTTGGCAATGTGTCTCCAACATTTATCATGCAGTCGATTATAGAATGGTTAGCTATTCAAAATTACGAATTACGAATTACGAATTACAAGGCGCTTAACGCCTCATTCGTAATTCGTAATTCGTAATTCGTAATTTTTTATGAACACCGAATACGAAAATCTCATCACCGCTGCCATGCAAGATTGGCATGTTCCCGGCCTCGCCATCGCTATTATTAACCGCGACAAAGTACTCTATAGCCAAGGTTTGGGCTGGCGCGACCGTGAACAACAATTACCCGTCACGCCCGATACGGTCTTTTGGATCGCCTCGTGCAGCAAGGCTTTTACCGCCTTTGCATTGGGACTATTGATTGACGATGGCAAATTGGATTGGGACACGACTGTGCGCTCTATTTTGCCCGATTTTGCCATGCAAGACCCAGTTGCCACTGAACGGCTGACGATACGCGACTTATTGTGTCATCGCTCTGGCTTGCCACGCCACGACAAGGCATGGTTTAAGGTGGCGGCCTCGCGTCATGAATTGATGCAGCGGCTGGCACATCTTGCGCCTAACAAAGATTTTAGGGCGGTTTATCAATACCAAAACATCATGTATATCGTGGCCGGGTTGGTGGTCGAGCGTGTTAGCGGCCTTAGTTGGGAGGCGTTTGTGCAACAGCGCATCTTTGAGCCATTGGGCATGAGTCGCACCTTTTTTGCGCATATTGCGGCAGCCCAAGCGGGTAATTTTGCTCAGCCATATCAACCCGTGCCGCTCCGCCGCGCCACCGCAATCGGTGAAATTCAACGCATGGCACATTATGCCCAAGAAAACTCGGCGCTTGGCCCGGCTGGGGGGATTCAATCGAACATCAACGATCTTAGCCATTGGCTGCGCATGAATTTAAGGTTGATGACCGACGATTTCCAATTGGGTCAATCCAAAATTAATCGGCAATCAACAATTGTTAATCTTTTTAAGCCGCAAGTGGTGGTGGGTGATGAAACCACGCTTATTTACGGTTATGAAGAATTTGGGCATTCAACTTATGGCTTGGGTTGGCGGCTCAATACATATCGTGGGCGTTGGCTGGCCCAGCATAATGGCGCTATCGATGGTTTTGGTTCGCATGTCTCATTTTTGCCCGAAGTCGGTGTTGGGGTGGTGGCCCTTGCCAATGTCGATGCCAGCAATTTACCCGCCACCTTGGCTTATTGTGCCTATGACCGGTTGCTGGGTTTGCCACCCATTGATTGGCCGGGGCGGTTTAAGGGCAAAATTGACAAGTGGCAAGCCGAGGCCGTTGCATTGCGTAATAAAGTTTTGGCTGAACGTAAGGTGGTGGCGGCCCCGCCCCGCCCGCTGCCCAATTATGTTGGGCAATTTGTCAACGCAGGTTATGGCGCAATCGACATTCGCCAACACAACGGGCACTTGGCAATGCGTTTTAATGGGCTTGATTTCAGCGTCAGCCATTGGCAAGATGATGCCTTTGAAATTGATACCGAGACCTTTGATGATCCTAAGCTCATGACTTTCCGTGTGAGCGCCGAAGGACAGGTCACCGGTTTGGCAATTCAATGGGAGGCGGCTGTCGCTGCCATTGAGTTTGAGCGCACATGACTAACGCGAACTTGCACGACAGCTATTTTCGTGATTGGATCAGCCAGCCCGGGGTGCTGGCTGATTATTTGCGCTATTATTTGCCATTGCACATTGTTACGCTTATCGACCCCGACACGGCTATCATCGAACAAGGCAGCTTTGTCGATGATGAATTGCGTCAGCAACTGACCGATGTGCTTTGCACAGTAAAACTACGCGATGGCGGCGATGTATTTATATATTGTCTGCTTGAGCATAAAAGCTATCCCGATTTATGGGTAGCATTTCAAGTGTTGCGATATATGGTGCATATTTGGCAACGACAAGTGCAGAATGGCGTCACTCGGCTTACTCCCATCATCCCAATGGGGCTGTATCACGGCGAGCGTCAATGGCACATTCCCACCCAATTTGCAGCGTTGTTTGGTCAGTTGGGAGCACAAGTCGGCTTTGTGCCCCAATTTGACTATTGGCTCACCGATTTATCACAAATGAGCGATGAGCAGATACAGGGGCAAATCATCACCCGAGTTGGGTTATTGGGTATGAAATATAGCCGAAACCCACAAGCCAACGAAATCTTAGTACGGGTGATGGGGTTATTACGCGGCATAGGTGATCGCAAATTGGCACAAGGGCAACTGATCCGGCTGCTAAAATATGTAACATCTGTGAGCAACAATTGGGAACGAGCAGATGTGCAAACTGCGATCGCTGCAGCTGAGCCAGACCCAAATTTACAGGAGGTAATGATGAGTAACTTCACAAAAGAATTGATTGAACGTGGTGTATTGATTGGTCGCAATGAAGGGATATTAATTGGCGAACAACGTGGTTTGCAAATTGGTGAACAGCGTGGTTTGCAAATTGGCGAACAACGCGGGATTCAAGCCACGATTGCCCGTCTGATTGAGCGTAAATTGGGGCCGCTGCAAGCCAAAGAACGCGAGCGTATTGCTGAACTGAATGAACAACAACAATTGTTACTGGCAGATGCTTTGGTAGATGGTTTGCTTAACTCTTATTCTGAACTTGTAAAACACCTTGCTTTGTTTCATTAAAGCAAAAATTTTGGCATATGTCGGGGCAACACAGACTATACTCAGCCCTCCAAATGCCAGCCACAGCTTCGCTTACCGCCGAGAACAATAAAACCTCGCCCCAACTGATTATCGCCTTGTTACTCGTATGGGTAGTGTGGGGATCAACCTACAATGCCATTAAAGTAGCTGTCGGGGCAGTGCCACCGCTCTTGATGATGGGTATGCGTTTCCTCGCTGCGGGTGCAATTCTTTACCCCATTTTGCGACTGCGCGGCACACCCAACCCCACCCGCAAACAATGGCTACAACTGGGCAGCCTCGGCGCAATTATGCTTGGCAGCGGCAGTGGGGCGGTTGCCTTTGCCTCGCAATGGGTGTCATCAGGCTTGTCGGCCACCGTTATTGCCACCAGCCCCATTTGGTTTGCCATTATTTCGGGGTTAATGGGCAAATGGCCCAATAAGTTAGAGTGGCTGGGCATCATCATCGGGTTTTCGGGCGCGGTCATGCTCAATTTATTTGAGGGCGAGTTACGTGGCAATTTTTTGGCGGCGCTCGCTTTGTTTTTTGGGCCAATCGGCTGGGTGAGCGGCTCGTTGCTCAGCCAAAAAGTCAACCGCGATGCCACTGCTCGTGGCGAGACGGTGCCATCAGGCCCAATGAACAGCGCCATGCAGTTAATTTGTGGTGGGGTGTTGTTGGTGTCGCTCAGTCTGTTGCGTGGCGAGCAAATTACTTGGCCGATTCCAATCAGCGCCATTTTGGCATGGGACTATTTGGTGATTTTTGGCTCGCTCATTGCGTTTTCGGCCTATATTTACACGTTGCGGCGTGCCCGCCCCGCCCTTGTGTCAAGTTATGCTTTTGTTAACCCCATCGTCGCCACAGCTATAGGGGTGGGGTTGCAAGGCGAGCGCCTTAGCCCCATTAGCATGGTGGCAATGGCCATTGTGTTGGTTGGGGTGCTTTTCATCACACTGGCACGGCGATAGGTGCACCGAGTAACTCATCGTAGACGTGAACGTAAACGTAAACGTCTACGTCTACGTAAACGAAATTCTGATTTGCTCGGCAACTCATCGTAGACGTAGCACCCAAAATGCGGTAATATTCCCCAAATGTCCGTTGACCTCCTTCCGACACTCAAACAATATTTCAACTATCCAGCCTTCCGACCGGGCCAAGAAGAAGCTATTCGTCACGCCATCGAAGGCCGCGATGCCTTGGTGGTAATGCCGACTGGCAGCGGTAAATCGCTCATTTACCAAATTGCGGCCATGTTGCTACCCGGCGCAACCTTGGTCATTTCGCCATTGGTGGCACTGATGAAAGATCAGGTCGATAGTATGATACGGCGCGGCATACCGGCCACCTTCATCAACAGCACTCTCGATCTTGCCGAGCAAGGCAAACGTTGGTATGGTGTGCAAAGCGGCAAATATAAAATTGTGTTGGTTGCACCAGAGCGCTTTCGCAGCAATTCATTTCGCACCGTCATGGGCAATGTGCCCATCAGCATGATCGCCGTTGACGAGGCACACTGTTTGTCGCAATGGGGGCACGATTTTCGCCCCGATTATTTGCGCATTGCCGAAATGCGCGATTGGCTGATCGACAGCAATGAACAACAAGCGGCGGGCACAGCCCCCATCGCCCAAAACACCTATCAATTTGACCTCGACGACTTGCCTGCTTATGATGCCGCCGATGATGATGATTTGGTCGAGCCGCCCGGTTTTTGGGATGAACCTGCCCCTGCTGCGCCGAAATTGCCTCCGCAAAAACCTGCGGTGGCAAGCCCCTCATCTTCAAAAGCGCTGTCTTCGCCCTTAGTGACCTTAGCCCTCACCGCCACCGCCACTGTGCAAGTGCAAGATGACATCATCGATAAATTGCACATTCCTAAAGCCAAGCGCTTGGTGACGGGTTTTAACCGCCCCAATTTGTCATTCGAAGTATTTGACATGCCTGCTCCGCGTAACAAGCTCGACTTTATCCGCGATTTTTTAAAGCAAGCGCAAGCCGACAAACAGCATGGTATTATTTACACCAGCACCCGCAAAGATGCCGAAGAGGTGGCGGCTTTTGCACGCGAGGTTTGCAAGGTCGATGCGCGGCATTATCATGGCACGCTCGATGCCCCTACACGCGCCCGCACCCAAGATGCATTTTTAGCGGGGGATGTGCCTTTGATCGTGGCAACCAACGCTTTTGGCATGGGCATCGATCGGCCCGATGTGCGTTTTGTTATCCATTACGCCATGCCCGGCTCACTCGAAGGCTATTATCAAGAGGCGGGTCGGGCTGGGCGTGATGGCCTGCCGGCCCGTTCGGTTTTGTTGTTTGCGGGGCGTGATGCTGGCACACATGAGTTTTTTATTGAAAACGACACCCCAAGCGAAAGCGAATTGCGCCAAGTTTGGGAATATGTGAAAAAAACGGGTGGGAACGGGCAAGTGCAGCGCGAAGAAATTGAACGCGCCACCAAAATAAACAACACCAAAGTGCGGGTGGCGCTCGATCAATTGGAACAATTGGGGGTCTTGGCAATAAGCCATACTGGGGCCTTGCAAGTGCAAAAAACAACCTTGCCCAAAGACGGCTTGCGTAAACTTTCAGACACCATTCAACAACGGCGTGAGCAAAAACATTTGTTACTAAAATCGATGTTGACTTATGCCAGCACTGATCATTGCCGTCGCCGCGTGTTGCTCGATTATTTTGGTGATGACTCGCCAGCCGAAGCTGAAGTGTGTTGCGATAATTGTATCGAAGCCAAAAACGATGCGCCGGTCGTCAATGTGCCTTTTGCCCAATTAACCCAAGCCCAACGTGGGGCGCTGATTGTGTTAGACACGGTAAATTTGTTGCAACAGCAACAACGCGAATTAGGCAAAGGGCGGTTGGCAATGATTTTAAAGGGGTCGCAATCGGATAAGGTGACAAACTTTAAAAGCAATCGCAATTTTGGCAAGTTTGCCTCGCTCACGGTCGATGAAATTGAGTCAATGATTACGCAATTAATCACCAGCGGATATTTGAAACAAACCGGCAGCGAACTGCCAACCTTGCGCTTATCACCCCGTGGCGAAACGGCGCTTAAAGCCAAGGCTGCTATTAAGATCGAATTGCGGTCAATTAGCACCAGCGCTGGAGCACAACAAGCCCAACAACGCCAACGAACCTTGGGCGGCACAGTTGAAGTAACAAGTGAAATGATTAAGAAACGCGGTATGAAGGTTGAACAGGTGGCGGCTGAGCGTGGGTTGACAGTTGGCACAATCTATTCTCATTGTGCCGATTTGATTGGGCGTGGCGTGATTTCGCTCGATTCAGTCGTACCGGTCACAATTCAGCAAAGCATCCGCAAAGCCATCGCCGAAGTAGGCAGCACCGTTGCCCTGTCGCCGATCAAGGCCAAATTGCCCGACACCATCGAATACGGCCAAATTCGCTGTGTAGTCGAGGCGATGAAGCCGCCAATAACGTAAAAATAAAAAAGCGGGTTTCTTTTCGAAACCCGCTTTTTTGATGGGCACTACAGGATTCGAACCTGTGACCTCTTGTGTGTAAAACAAGCGCTCTAACCAACTGAGCTAAGCGCCCCAACGTTGCTGATTATATACCAAAGCAAATTCACAAAAAAAAGACCTCGATTATGAACATTTTCCACAATGAACTGGCTAACCCAGTAAACCGTATAATCGCTTTGTATGGCTATGCAAGAAAGTATGATCCGGTTAAACCGCGTGTCAAAACGATTCCACGAGGCCGGGGTTGATCGCATCATCTTAAATGACGTAACACTGGCCTTTGAAAAAGGCGAATTTGTGGTATTGCTGGGCAAAAGTGGCTCTGGCAAAAGTACCTTGCTCAATCTCATTGCCGGTATCGATACCCCATCGGCGGGCGAAGTGTTTTTAGATGGCAAATCGTTGACACGCATGAGTGACCACGAACGCACTTTGTTTCGCCGCACCCATATTGGATTTGTCTTTCAATCCTTTAATCTTATTCCTACGCTTAGCGTGCTCGAAAATGTGTGTTTGCCGCTTGAATTGGACAGTCGTCGTCATAGCATCAGCGACAAAACGATCACACAACGGGCCAACGACCTTTTAACTCAGGTCGGGGTCGCCCATCGTATGAATGCCTTCCCTGACCGTTTGAGCGGGGGCGAACAACAACGGGTGGCAATTGCGCGGGCACTTATTAACGACCCAATGGTCGTGTTGGCCGATGAACCCACCGGCAACCTCGATTCAGACACAGGCAAAATTGTGCTTGATCTGCTCGACACACTGACCCGCAAAGCCGGTAAAAATTTGGTGATGGTGACGCATAGTGAAGAGGTCATTGGTGTCGCCGATCGTGTCTTACGCCTACGTGACGGGCACATGGTGTAAATCAATGAAATTTTAAGCATCATGCTACAATCTCATTGCTAGCGGTTAAGCGACCGACTTCGTTATCCCCCAGCATGGGGCCAGGTTATTGGCCTATACATGCTGAGGGATAACGAAGTCGGCATTTTCTTAATGCTTTCCCATGCAGAGTATATTTTTTTAAGGCTTACATGGTATTTTATCAATAAAATGGGGCGAATAAAACAAATTTTCGTCGAAATCACTATATAGCCTTTGTGAACAGGGGCAAAGCCCCTGTTCACAAAGGCTATATAGTGATTTCGACATTACACCTTTTGGGTTTACCTCGAATTATTGCGAAGCTACCTTTGTGGCAAAAATTAAGCTGTGCATAAGTCTTAAATTGGTCAATTATCAAAAAACGAGTAATGAACGAAAGCGAGAAGGAAAACAACGACATCCCCTTGGCGGTTCGCATTCCGACAGGCACCCAACACGGGCGTATTGCTTTTAGACCCAATCGCCCGCCACGCCCACCGCGTGAGCGCCCTACCTTGCAAACACGCAACACCTATTTGTTACCGGCGGCGATTGCTGGTGGGGTGTTGGTGTTGGGTTTAATTGTGTTTTTCGCCTATCGATCATTGTCGGCAGCGGGTTGCACCCCTTTAAATGCCACTCAAACCGAGCTTGCCCCCGCCAGTGGTGGGTTTAAATTGAGCGTGCCTCCTACTTCATTTTCGGGTGAATTTGGGGTGCAAGTGGCTGGGTTACCCAACGATGTATTAACAACAACCTCAGGCCAAGGCACATGGCGACAAGCCGCCGAAGCCTTGCCCAAATCGGCTAAAGTCGTCAGTGGGTTTTATACATTTCGTGTGTGTAACAACGAACCTAAATCGCTCAATATTCAACTCACCGCCTTGCCACAGATCAATATTGATCCGCAATTGGCCTACGATTTATATACGTGGGATAGCAGGCGCAATCAATGGCAATGGCTGAGTAGCGACTTTAACCTCAATACAAAATCGGCACAAGTAACCCTAAACAAACTGCCCGAAAATGTCATTATGTTGCAAAATGCTAGCGCTCAACACAATTTTAGTGTTGAACTGCCAGTTGGAGCGAATGACCTGGTGAAACGATTGCAAAATGAAAACGTTGCACTACCAGAATGGCAAACCCGGGTGGTCATTCCGGGTTTATATTTGGGCGATTTTGGCAATGTCGCTGGTGACCGTAGCGCAGTGCCGAATGGGCGCGGGTTTGCTAAAAATGCAATTATTTCACTGCGAAATTGGAGTGATTATGGCGAAATAAACCGCACGATTGTGCGTGATATGTTGGCAGTTGAAAATTTGCGCCAAACACATATTGCTAATTTGTTGAATGTGGTTAAAAATGGCGAATATACGGGTGTCGAGATCGATTATCGTGGCATAGAAGACAATCAGCGTGAGCAATTTACCGCGCTAATCAATAGTTTGGTCAAGGCCATTCGCGCCGAAAATCGCAACCTTAGCATTAATGTGGTCGTTCCATTTACAGCGATTAATCATAGCAGCGCTGGCTTTAACAGCGGTGGCTATGATCTACGGGCATTTTCAGAAGGCGTAGATGCCATTAAATTAGATCTGACAGCCCGCAGTGTTAGCCCAATTACAAACAATCAGTTTGAAAAAATGATGAGCAGTATGTTAGGTGAGGCTAACCGCCAAAAATTGCAGTTGGTGGTGCCAGCCAATGGGGTTGGGCGAGCCGCACAAGGCGGCTATGCCATTCGTATTGGCGATCAATTATTAACACCAATTAGTGAATATCATTTGAATGGGTTTGTCATTCGTAGCACAAACTTAAGCTTGGCCGAAGCCGAATTAATCTCGGCGTTACGGGCACTCGGGGCAATTAATTAACCCAAAACATAAAAAATAAAGAAATACCGAAATCAGCCCACTTTGCACCCTTATGAGGATCGAGGGAAGTTGAGTTCGGCGAAAATCTTTTTTACACATCACATTGAGGAGAAAAATGAATTATCAAGAACAACAACAAAGACGGCGACGTATTGCCATTGGATTGGCAGTACTAGGGGTAATTGGCATCTTCGCATTAGCTTTGCTGGTCTATGGGTTAATTACCCTGGTGCAAGGAAGCGGGTTTGGGGCTGTCACCCCAACCCCATTTGCGCCTATCGTATCAACCATTGCCCCAGCCAAACCCGTAGCCCCCGCCCCCACCCAACCCGTTGGGGCGGCTGCGGCAGCCCCTGCAGCTGCGCAGCCCGCGGCCCCGCCAGCCGCCCGTGTGGCAAACCCCGATGGCAAAATTGCCAATATTCCAGATTTTGTGTGTGAACAACCACGCCGAGCGCCAGATAAATTTGGTTATGGCATTCAAAATAACTGGGCGGTAGGAGATATTGGCATGTGGAACGGCATTATGGCGAAAAAACTAAAAATGCAGTGGACCAAAGGCCAAGTGCGCTGGAAAGACTATGAACCTGCCAAAGGCCAAAACGCCGATTTGTGGCGCTTTTTAGATGCATTTGTCGGCGATGCCAATAAACAAGGCCTCAATATTTTGTTGGGTGTGATCGAAGCCCCAGCTTGGACCCGCGCCCGCAACGAACCCGGGCTGCTCGGCCCACCCGATGATTTTGCTGAAGCCGAGCGCTTTTTCAAAAAGCTTACAGCGCGTTATGCCGGTTGTGTTCAAGCCATTGAGGTGTGGAATGAAATGAACCTTGACCGCGAATGGCGCACCCCCTCTGGGCGTATTGAGGCTAAAGAATATGTCAATTTTCTCAAGCGTGTTGTACCTGCCATCCGTTCAGTCGATCCTAACATCCAAATAGTTATGGGGGCGCTATCACCCACCGGCTTTAATGACCCGGCCAAGGCCGTCGATGACTTCATTTATATGGATCAATTTGTCGCTGCTGGTGGGCCAGCCTTGGTTGATTGTGTGGGTGTGCATTTGAATGGGTTTAACATGCCGCCCGATAAACGTTGGGATGAAAAATACAATGACCCAACCGCCAAATTTCGTGGGCCGTTTGACTCTCCCCATCATTCATGGTCATTTCTCAGCACCCTCGAAGGCTATCGTCAAAAAACCAATAAGCCATTGTGTGTCACCGAATTTGGTTGGGCCTCGATGGAAAACTTAAAGGTACAAGGCACACCCCCCGGGTTTGATTTTGCACTCGATAACACCGAAAAAGAGCAAGCCGACTGGATTGTGCAGGGCTTTGATATCATGAAAAAATCGGGTTATGTTAAGTTTGGGATTGTGTTTAACCTAAACTATATTGCCACAGTGGGCAAACCCGCCAATGAATCGGATGTCTCGGTTTATAGCGTTGTTTACACAAACGGAACCCCCCGACCTGCATTTGATGCCCTAGAGCGGATGAAGAAGGACTAAACCTATGAAAATGATTCTCGCCATTATCCGATCAGACGACAGCCGTCAGACGCTGGACGCACTGACCAATGCCGGTTATCGTGTGACCAAAGTTGCTACCGAAGGTGCATGGCTACGCAAAGAAAATGCGACCTTGTTGATGGGGGTGCAAGACAACCAAGTCGATCATGCCCTAAAGATGCTCAAACGCGTGGCCGGTAAACGCACCGGCAAACAATTGTTTCAGGGTGATTTAGCCGTCGGGATTCCGCCAGAAGAAGTGGAATTGGAGATCGGCGGCGCAACCGTGTTTGTAATTGATATCGGGCAGTTTGTGCAGATGTAATCATTTGGGGTGACCCCAAATGGCGTAATGCTGAAGTCACAGTCACGAAGTGATTGTGACTTCAGCGAAGATTTGCTTTAAACGCAGTCTTAGACCGAGCCGACTTGTGCCTTTTCGCGGGCAGCATAAATGCGATCATTGCCACGCGCCAATGAGCCAGATACATAACCGGCAATGGTTGTGATTAACCCAATCACAATGCTCACCGAGCGCACTGGACCCAGCAAATCGCCGCGAAAGAGATCACCCAAGCCACGTAACACGCCCAGCGGCAAATCACGCATTACATGATGGCTTTCGGAGGCTAACGCAGGGCCAGCCCCAACAAAACGGGTGACCAAAGCCTTGGCCAAACCTTCGGAGTAACAACGTTTAATAAAATACCGAAAGGTGGTACGATCGACGGTGACGCGATGATGCACACGAACCTCGGGGTTAAAGTAGAAGTGGTGATTGGGCAAACGTTGATTGGCTCGAATACATAATTCGGTTTCTTCACAGTTGATGGGGCGTTTGGCTACTGGGCCGATCTCGCTGCGAAAACCACCGGCAATTAAAAACACTTCACGTTTCACCATCATATTGTTGGCCCATAAATTGCGGGTTGGCACAATGCTTTGGGGCATACCGCGATAGCTCACCCCAAATACCCAATAAAACTCAGGTGGAAACCAAGCCGGTGCAATTGCGGCTTCGGGTGTATCGGCGGTCCAACGTGGGAAAACCCACCCGCCAACCCCCATCGCATCTGGGTGTGCCTCGGCAGTTTCGAGCAAACGCTGAATCCAATCTGGTTCAGCGGTGGCATCATCGTCTAAGAACGCAATCCAATCTGAGGTGGTGGCAGATACGCCGCTATTTTTAGAGCCAGAGCCACCGCGTTTTTCGGTATTTTCAACCACCCGCGCAAACCGATATCGGGGCAATAACTCGTGTTGCACCCGCGCCAATAATTTGGGGTTGTGGTCAATGACGACCACAACATCGCTAGGGCGATGGGTTTGGCGCTCAAGTGATTTCAGCGCATCTGCAAGATCATTCCAACGACCTTCGGTATAGGCACAAATTACAACTGAAACAGGGATATCGGTTTGATTAGTCATTTTTTATGGTTATTTGAGTCATTGGGGCACGTTTTTTATCAAATGACATGGCTCGATGATCTACAGTTGGCACATGCAACGCATGGCTTGGTTTAGAAGGTGACAATGGCGCGGCTTTTTTGCCAGCGCTACCGAGTAAAGTGCGTGAGATGAGTTTGCGGGCTGGGGTTTCGATGAAATAAAAAGTGGCAATAGAAATAACCACCGTGATGGTTAGCACAGAAACGCCAAACACAATTGGCCCTTGTGCCATCACAAATTTTATAAAGCCTAGCGCGTCTAAGGCCTCAAACACCCCAACTTGTAAAATATAAACGGCATAGCTGGCCTCACCCAACACCACAAATGGCTTGCTCGCCATGATGCGGGCCATAATCGCTTGGGGATCGCGGGCGATGCCATAAATAAGCAAGGCAAAGACCGGCGCAAATAAACCATTACGCACCATTACCTCAGGGATTTGACGGGGTAGTAACACCATTAAACCCATCACAAAAACAGTGAGCGCAATCGCCGTTACCGTTAATAGGGTGCTGCCATAGCTGGCATAGGGCACACTATTTGAGCGACGCAAAAATAACAAACCAGCACAAGCCCCCAACAAAAATTGGGGCAAATTGAGGGCTGGGTTATAAATGAGCATGTCGAGGGCGGGATCGGCATCGGCACTGCGCAGGGTGCGCAAAGCCGGGTTCGCGACCATTGCCATCACTGGCAAAGCGATTGCCAACACCCAAAACAATAATACGGCCTTGGTCAATTTGCTATCGCGCCATTGCACCATTGCCGCAATGGCAAATGGAAAACACAAATAAAAAAACGCCTCGGCAGATAATGACCAACCCGAGCAATTGATACCACAATAGGTCCAGGGGGTCCACGCCTGTAATAAGCTCGATTCAAGCACAACTTCGAGCCACATCGGCACGCTAAAACGTGGGGCATGGGCCGATTGTGGGGCCAGCCACATCATGAGCAAACCCAAACCAATGGCAAGAATATAAACGGGGTAGATTCGTGCAAAGCGTGCCACCCAAAACTTCTTCAGATCAACAGTTTTACCGGCATAGTTATAGGCCAAAATAAACCCCGAAAGCACAAAAAAGAAGCTAACGCCAACATACCCATACTCAATAACGGCGCGTAATGCGCCGCTAAAGCCATCTGAATAATGAAACAAAAATACGGCCAAGGCAGCAAAGAAACGCGCCCCAGTGAGCGCGGGGAGGGGTGGTCGATTAATGTGCATGGGTAAAATGAAATGATTGGGTTAGGCCACAGCAATGCTGGGCGAGGGGGGCGTTTGTTCGTGGTCACGCGCGGCAAATTTGCGGCGCACCTTGCGGTCGTTAATAGCGCTTTTAATGTAGGCAATCGGGCCATACAATTTGCCTTGACGCTCGATCTTCATCAACTCGTCGGGGTAAGTGGCCTCGTAGCGTATCAATGGGCTAACTGGCTTATCGACCGGGGCGTGGTTGACACTGGCCTGTACTTTGACATGGTTTTTAAACAAATTTTTGATGCCGGGCAAGCCGAGCCAAATAAAATCGACAATCCGCGAGGGTTTGCTGAGCAAGACTTTGGTCAGGTAAGCCGTAGTCGAAGTGCCATAACCATACACTTGGCGTTTAAAGCCAGCGTAATCACGGCGATGGGTATGATGCACAATGGCCGATGGCTCGTGCACAATGGTATAACCACGACTTAAAGTGCTAAAGAATGAAAAGGCTTCTTCGCCCGCCATTGCGGGCGTGCCAGTGCTTAATTCGGTGGCAAAGCCGCCAATCTCACGCAACACCTCGGTTCTAAAGGCAATATTGGCCCCCGACCCACACACCCATGCGTTATATGGAAAAAACTGATTGCCAGTATGATTTTTCTTGAGGTCAAAAATACGGCGATGAAAGCGTTTGTGCCAGCCGCCATATTCCTCAAACCACACTTGGGCTTCGGTTTCTAGCTCGCGGGCCACAAACACACCGGTGACACAACCAACATTGTCGGTCACGGTAAAGGCCTTGGCGATTTCGAGCAACCAATTTTGATCAACCACCACATCGTCATCGGTAAATACCACAATCTCACCCTTGGCATTGGCAAGGCCGCAATCGCGTGCCCATGACAACCCCGGGCGATCTTCGCGCACATAGCGAATGTGTGGCACATGGGCAAAATCACGCTTAACGACTTCGGCGGTGGCGTTATTGCTGGGGTTGTTATCCACCACAATAATTTCAAAATTGGGGTAATTCAGCAGCAACAAGCCATTCAAACAACTGCCAATCAAATCGGGGCGGTTGCGGGTGGCGATCACCACCGTTGCAAAGGGGGCCTTCTTCAAAAATTGCTCGCGAGCGCTCACGCACAATGGTTTTGAAACCGAGCGCACGCCCCAAATGTTAAGCGTATGAATATGTGGCAAATTGTTTTGGCTTAGGCACAAATTAATTTCGGCGCTCAGCACATTCCAAATGGTATGTGCAACCTCAGCCGCGGATAAACCAATAGGCCGGTATTTAAAATCGACAGTGCCGAGTGATTGCCCAAACAGCCGCACCAAGGCCCGCCCACGTTTGTAATCGCTGCCGTCTTCACATTGTTTTGGCAATATGTCTTTAATCGGCTGGCTTAGCTCGATTTCTAACACCTGAATAGGTTCAAAGTTTTGTGTCATGATGATTCTGATAAAAAATAAAAAATTAACTGTTTTTGCCGATTTACTTACCACTTGCCACTTGCAATTCTGTCATTTGCCATTTATTGCTGGGTGCTTGGGCCAATCGCCTTTCATTGCCAGTGCGCCATCGGCTACGCAAATAGGCCCACCAGCCCACCGTCATGCCCTTCATTTCAGCCGTTGCCAATTCTTTGGGGAAATCTTCCTTCTTTTTGGCGTGTTTGGGTGATTTTGAATTAAACAAATAAAACAGCGTGTATGGAACCATACTGACAAAATCAAGGATGCTGCTGGGGCGGCGCAAAATGCAATTCATTAAATGCGCAGTAAAACCATGCCCATAACTAAAAAGCTGTTTGCGCAAACTTTCATAATCGCGATATTGATAGTGATATAAGAAGGCTGAGGGTTGGCGCACCACCGTATAGCCGCTAATGACCGAACGAAACAAAATATCGGTGTCTTCGGCGGCAATGGTCAGGGTTCCAGCCCCAATGGCCGGGTCAAAGCCATCTAATTTCATAAACGCTTCGCGGCTGAAACACAAATTCGCCCCTGCGCCAAAATTGCCCGATGTATAGGGGTAAAGTGGTTCTTGCTGTCGCCGCCAGCGCAAATTTTCCAAATTAAAAATGCGTTGATCGAGATTGCCATCGCGGTTATAGCCGCCAAATTCTTCTTGCCAAAATTGTGGCTGGGTTTCAAGCTCGGCGGGCAAAATGAGGCCGCTGACACAAGCCACATGATCGGTGACAGTGAAACCGAGGGCTAACTCGGTCAGCCAATGGCGATCAACTTCAACATCGTCATCGGTAAAAGCCAAAATGGCCCCACGTGCATGTAACGCGCCGGTGTTGGCTGCGCGTGATTTGCCCGGACGTGGCTCGCGGATATAACGCACACGCATTTGATGACCCTCTTTGTTTTGCCCAAATTCTTGCGCCACCAGTTCTTCGGTCGCGTTGGTTTTGGGAGCGTTATCGACCACAATAATTTCAAAGGCGGGGTAATCGAGCTTGAGCAATGACCGCACACAGCGCCCCAATGAGGCTGCACGGTCACGAGTGCAAACAATCACGCTGGCAAAAGGCGCATTGGCTAAAAATTGGTTCCGAGCCTGCACGCAAGCCGGAACCTGCTCAAAAGGGATGCCGCTTTCGTCCAGCGTGCTGACCTCGGGCAGCCCATTTGCACGCAAATGAGCATTTATTTTGTTGCCCAATTTACGCCAAATTGCTGCTGCGTGTTCCGATGCTGTCAATCCTGTGCCGTCTATGTTTAAATCTACTAAGCCGAGTGGTTTGTCGTGCAAACGCACCAATGACCGTGCCCGCTGATAAGGTGTGCCGGTGTGATCATACGTTAGCGGCACATCCGAAATGCGCTGGCTAATTTCAACCTCAAGAACAAGAACTGGTTTAAATAGATTCATAAAAATTTAGTCGCTTTTTGCACTCGATAACAAACACAACGTTGCAAAAGTATTTTTTTATTTCCCCTATACCGTAAGATAAAAACCCTGATATGTCATCCGTCAAATTTATGGATAGCGCTCAGCCTAAAGCTGCACCTAACGTCGGCACTGCCACAGTGGTCAAATAAGCCCGCAAAGCAATGCGCCAAAGACGAGCCTTGAGGCGCTGCACCAACAATTTGCGTCTTACCCCTTGACGGGTGAGCAAAGCGGCAAAATCGGCTAGGCTGTGGTTGGGCTGCACAATAATGCGGGCCAGAGCCAACACCTCGTCGTTAAGGGCGCTCATGTCGTAACGCACCGCACACGCGGCGGCATAACCGGCCTGCTTAACGGCAGCGCAAACAGCCGGGCTATAGCGCCCATACGGGTAGGCAAATGTGGTGACGCTTCGACCCAACTTTGCCTCAAGCACGGCTTTGCTATGGCGAATCTCCCATTCAGCCTGCGACAACATCACTGTATCAAGCTTGACATGGCTATGGGTATGCGCCGCCACCTCAATACCGCCTTGTTGAATTTGGTGCAACTGTGCCCATGTCATATAAGGAATGGGCGCTAAATCGGCTGGGGTGGGCTGAGTTGATTCGGGCAAGCCAGTGACCACATACATGCTCGCCACAAAACGGTAATATTGCAAAATCGGCCATGCTTGGGTATAAAAATCGGCGTAACCATCATCAAATGTGATCACGACCGGCTTGGCTGGCAATAATTCGGGTTGCGTTCGGCAAATAGCATATTGGGCGACCGTGATAGGCGTATAGTTATGTGAATGTAAATAGTGCATTTGCGCCGCAAATTGTTGCGGCGTTACCGTCCATGTTTGGTAACGCGCCACCGCATGGTCGGCAATGCTGTGATACATTAAAACTGGAACGTCAGTCATGTTAAAAAGAAGTTTTTCCGATTCCACAACACCCTCCCTAAGCAGTGCTTGGGGAGGGTGTTGCAAAACCAATTGACATTCACACGTGATCGACTATTAAGCACTTTGTGCCTGTTGACGCGCCGCGTAAACCCGGTCATTTTTACGCATTAGCGTGCCAGCAACATAGCCAGCCGTCGTAATCCCCAAACCCAATGCAATCATGACCGCACGGGCTGCACCATATCGATCACCTTGGGCAAAATCGCCTAAGCCACGCCACAGGCCCAGTGGCAAGGTTTTCATCACATGCCGCCGCTCGGCAGATAACGCGGCATCGGCCCCGACAAATTGGGTCACCAGCGCTTTGGCCAAACCTTCTGAATAACAGCGCTTTTTAAAATAAGCCCATGTGCAGCGTTCTTTGGGCGTGTGATGATGAATGCGGGCCGCAGGGTTAAAATAAAACCGCTTGCCCGTCATTTGCTGGGTAGCACGAATACATAATTCAGTCTCTTCACAGTTAATAGGCCGTTTGCCCACTGGCCCGATCTCGGCGCGAAACCCGCCAACCGCCTCAAACACACTACGATGCACACACATGCAGCCCGCAAACAAATTACGAATTGGCGCGACTTGGGTTGGCATGCCACGATAACTGGCCCCAATCACCCAATAAAATTCTTCGGGGAACCATGCTGGTTTGTCGCCAGCCCATGCTGGCACAACCCAACCGCCAGTTCCAATACAATCATCACGGGTGGTGCAAACCTTAAGCAATTCGGCCAACCATTCAGGTTCGGCAACGGCGTCGTCATCTAAAAAGGCAATCCATTCAGATTTTGCGACCAAAAGCCCGCTATTTTTGGCCCCCGATGCACCTTTTAGGTCGGTATTTGCAATTACAGTCACGCCCAAAATTTCTTGTTGCACCCGTTGGCGCATTGCGTCATTATGATCAATCACCACAATGATCTCGTCGGGTTGCTGGGTTTGTTGATGTAATGATTGAACTGCGGCCTTTAAATCGTTCCAACGTGCCTCGGTGTAAGCACAAATAACAACCGATGCTGTGTGAGTTTGTTTTGTCATGATTTAACCTTTGTAGTGTTATGTGTGGTAGTGTTTTAAATATTCTGTTGTCTAAAATGGCTAAAAGCCGGGGGTGCGTATCAGAGCCGCCATTATTTACGCTTCGGCGGCCCGATGTTGCGAGAAACCAGCCAAATTGGCAGCCGGCAAGGCCGCGGGCTTGTTAGCACGTAATGGCTGATTGGCCCATTCGCGCACAATGGTTTTCAACACGCGCATACCATCACGAAAAGCGTGCAAATTGCTGGTTCCGTGAATGCGTTCATATTCAAAGCTTGGCACTTCTGCAATTCGCAAACCGGCTTCAAGCGCCCGCACATTCATCAATGTTTCAACTTCAAAGCCATCGCAATCGAGGCGCAGTTGGGGCAAAATGGCCCGCCAGAAGGCGTTGTAGCCGTAGCAAAGATCAGTGAATGAGCTGCCAAACAAGGTCTTGACCAAAGTGACAAAACCCCAATTGCCAAGCATACGATGAAATTCCATATCGGCGGTGCCGCCACCCTGCATAAAACGGGTGCCTTTGGCATAATGTGCGCCAGCCAACAATGCACCAACATAAGCCGGAATCTCGGCGGGGTCAGTTGAGCCGTCAGCATCGATCATGACAATAATGTCGCCAGTTGCGGCGGTGAAACCGGCAATCAGGGCATTGCCTTTGCCTTTGCGCTCGTGACCAATCACCCGAATATTTGGAATTAACTTGCGAGCCACTTCAATCGTGTTATCAGTTGAATTGCCATCAACCAAAATCACCTCATGCACCCAAGATGGAATGCGGGGCAATACATAAGGCAGGTTTGCGGCCTCATTTTTGGCAGGCACAATGACACTTACAGTATGGTTGGTCGGTAGTGGTCGATCAAACTCGATTTTGGTGTTCGAAGAAGCTGCTGTCGCATTGTTGCTGATAGGTTGATTTAGTTTAAGATTTCGCATGGTAATTCGTATCCTTGGTTAAATAGTTAGTTTGGTCGTTTTATGTATCCATGAAATTAACCCTCTGGATGAAATTGATTGTATGAGGGTGTTCATGATACGTAATCCGCCTTTTGGATGAAAAGTAAAGTGATTCTTACGAACTACGAATTTTTTCTTCGAGATATAAAGTTATTCTTTAAGTAATCTGCTTATTTTCTAAGAAAACAAAAAATTTCATTTCTAAGTTTTGTTGCATTCATTGACAAAACAGGCCAAATTGATCGTTTCATATACAGCAAAAGATGAAGCGCTCGTGCAAAGATTTATTTCACTTTGATCAAGTTTTAGGGTTCTCTCATTGCCTCTTGAAAGACATCGTTCTGCGTCTGCGCCTAAAAATAAAATATCGAAATATGCTATGACCTTTGGCAGTGTGGGCAAGCTCATGCTGCCAAGGGTCATAGCGTATTTCGACAAAAATTTGTTTTATACGACTTTCAAAATAAATGAGGTAGATCAGAAAATAAAAAACTTGGCCCAACCATAACTGTAAAATTATGGTTGGGCCAAGTTTTTTTATTTGCTAAGCGCCTGTTTCTTAAAACTTCTTCGATTTACCCCACATTTCGCAAATGTGGAAATAGCAATACTTCGCGGATCGAATCATTGTCGGTAAACATCATTGTCAAGCGATCGATACCCATGCCAAAGCCGCCTGCCGTCGGCATGCCATACATTTGCGAACGAATAAAATCTTCATCCAGCGGATGCGCCTCTTCGTCGCCGCCTTGTTGCTCAGCCAAAAAGCGCTGCTCTTGGTCAATGGGGTCATTCAGTTCGCTAAAAGCATTGCATAACTCCATGCCACCAATAAAGCCCTCAAAGCGCTCGGTCGTGGCTGGGTCATCTAGCTTGCTTTTGGCCAACGGCGAAATATCACGCGGGTAATCATATAAAAAAGTGGGCTGAACCAAGGTTTTTTCGACATAATCACCCATCAAGCCATCGATCAAGCGCCCACGGGTTTTGCCCTTCACCACCTCAAACGGCATCAATTTACGCGCCAAAATCGCCTGCGCCATGCTTTCAGCATCGGGATAAGCGTTAATATCCAAATCTGTTTTGCTCAGAATGGCATCCCGCATCGTCATACGCTCGGCCGGTTTAAGCCAGTTGATCTCGTGCCCCCGGAAGCGCGATTTGCCCTCAGCATCAGGCGGCAACACGCGCTTAGCGACATGCTGAATCATCAACTCAGTAAAATCCATCACCTTAAACATATCCCAATAAGCCGCATAAAACTCGATTTGGGTAAATTCGGGGTTGTGCTTAAAGCTTACGCCTTCATTGCGAAAGTCGCGCCCAATTTCATACACCCGCTCAAAATTGCCCACCAACAAGCGCTTAAGATACAACTCGAATGAAATTCGGAGATAAAGTTGCTGATCGAGTTGGTTGTGATGCGTGGTAAAAGGCCGCGCCGCCGCACCGCCATAAATCGGCTGCAACACAGGCGTTTCGACCTCCAGAAAATCATGCGCATCCATAATTTCGCGGATGGCCTTGACGATCTTGGTGCGGGTGAGAAATACCTTGCGCACCTCTGGGTTTACCGCCAAATCGGCATAACGTTGGCGATAGCGCAATTCTGGGTCACTTAGGCCGCTATAGCGCTTTACACTGCCATCGGGCTGCTTTTCTTCTTTTGCAAATGGCAACGGTGTAATCGATTTGCTCAGCAAATGCCAAGCCTTGATCTTGACGCTCGGCTCGCCTGTTTTGGTCACCATTGGCTCGCCCTTCGCCTCTACAAAATCACCCACATCCAAATCGATAAAGCGCTCGAAAGTTGCCTTGTCGAGCGAATCGACGCCGACCCGTGCAAAAAGCTGAATTTTGTCGCTGCCGTCTTCAATATGCACAAAGCTGGCTTTGCCCATCACGCGCCGACCCACAATTCGCCCCATCACTGCAATCTCGGCTTTGGGGCTGGGCTGCTCGGCCTTAGCCAGTTGAATGGCCTGTGCGGCCATCACCCGCTCATTAATAAATTGGGCACGCGGGGGATATGGATCGATGCCAGCGTCGCGGATACGTTGCAGCTTGGCAAGACGCTCACGTTCAGTTTCGGTGTATTCCATGAACAAAAAAAACTCGCGGGTCGTGATGACCCGCGAGGTAAATAACGCGGATAATTAGACCAACGGTTAGCCTTCGTTCGCTTGCCGTTGCGCTTGCAAATGTTGCAAAGTGCGTGAAATCGCTTCGGCTTGCGCAGCTTGGCGTTTATCGGCTTTAGCATAGGTAGCAGGCTTAGCCTCGGGCAAACCTGCGTCTGCATGAGCGCGACGTTGGGCTTTCTTCAAAGCAGCTTCGATTGGGGTGATGGTGGCCTCTGAGCCAGACGACAAGGCATAGTCTTCTGGATTAAAGTTGGTCAATGAGAGATCCAAAATCTTTTTGTTTGAATCAACCTTCACCACGCGAACTTCGATTTCTTCGCCAACAGTGACCAAGTCACCCGGGTCTACAAACGAAACCCCCAAGCTATTGCGGCGAATTTGACCTTCGCGCTCAGCGCCAACCTCAACATAAACCACGCCACGATCGACATTCGTGACAGTGCCTTTCAAGACATTGCCCTTGCGAATCTTTTCCCATGGTAAATCGGGGGGTTGGTTGGTGGTTAGGCCAATTCGGTTTTTGCCCTCATTGATTTCAGTGACCCATACTTTTTCAATGATGTCCCCTGCTTTGAGACGCACATCCCGCGGGGCAAACTCATGCGGCAAAAGCGCATCTTTGGGGCCATCGATATTGACAAACAAGCCAAACTTTGTCACTGACACGACTTTGACATTGTCAAGTCTGAGCCATGTTTCTAGGTTGTCCCAACCATAAGAAGGCGGTTTGCGCATGGTGATATTGATACGCTTGTGTGCTGCGTCTACTTTCACCACATAAACGGTTATCTCGTCACCAACTTTAAGGACGTCTGATAACCTTGTAATGGGTTTGTCACTCTTGATTTCTGAAATATGCATTAATGCATCGGTACCGGTACCGATATCTACATGCGCGCCAGCTAGCTCCACTTTAGTGACTTTGCCTTTAAGCTCTGCTCGAGGCTTAAGGCTGTCAAATGAGGTGATGGGTGCTGTTGCCGCGGCTGCGGTCTGTTGATCGCTCACAAATAACTCCTACGCGAAAGAAAAAATGCCGTGTAATTAAATTACTATCTTAATATTGAAGAACCGCATTATACCCACGACAAATAGGACAAAGGTTGAAAACTCATACTTTTGTCCTAAAACTTCAATACTAGTCATCTATAACATTTGTCTAATCTCGGTTAAAATTGAAACCGTAATATTATACCCATGACAAATAAGATGATAATTTATAACAGTAGTTTAGTCTAAAAAAGATTTGACAAAATAACCTGAGCGAGTGGCAAATAAAGCCCACTTCGAAACCGAGGCAAGCAAAAGCCAGCGTGAAAGAAACCTCTCACCCTTAAATAAAACTATTTCGCCTCAAACCAACCCTAA
>CAMDWA010000053.1 GCA_945877855.1 Thermoflexus hugenholtzii JAD2
ATGGTCAAAAACATTCCAAGCCCTGAAGGGGCGAGACAACGGTTGTGCCGCCCCTTCAGGGCTTGATGAAATGATGACGCATACCCAGGGCGTTGCCCTGGGCTGGTATGTGCCGCACCGTTGGTGCTGAAACACAATGTCGGCGCGACGCTCAAATCACCCGCCATAACCTAGCCCCCTCAGGTTTGCTTTGATGGTAATCTTGGCAGTGCCAAGAACCCTCACCCCAGCCCTCTCCCAAAGTGAGAGGGGGTGGGCGTGCAGTTCGGCGACGAGGCGCGGCATCTTTTCCTCGAAGGGGTCGCCGTCGTCTTCCACTTCCTCGGCCCCGACGTAGCGTCCGGGCGTGAGCACGTGGCCGTGGGCGGCGATTTCGGCGATGGTGGCGGATTTGCAGAAGCCGGGGAGGTCGGAATAAGGATGAAGTTTGAAGGATGAAGGATGAAGGGCTGAGTCACCGCGCCAGGCGTGGTAGGTGGAGGCGATTTTCTCAAGGTCGGCGTCGGTCAGCTCGCGGTGGACGCGGTCGATGAGGGTGCCGAGTTTGCGGGCATCGATGAAGAGCGTCTGCTTGCGGCGGTCGCGGAAGCCACGTTTGGCATCGGCGGCTTTGTTTTTTGCCAGGAACCACAGGCAGACGGGGATCTGCGTGCTGTAGAAGAGCTGACCGGGCAGGGCGACCATGCAGTCCACGAGGTCGGCCTCAATCAGGGCGCGGCGGATGTCGCCTTCGCCGGATTGGTTGGAGGACATGCTGCCATTCGCCAGAACAAATCCCGCCATGCCCTGCGGCGCGAGGTGATGAATAAAATGCTGCACCCAGGCAAAGTTGGCATTGCCCTTGGGCGGCACGCCGAACTGCCAGCGCACGTCGTCGTCCTTGCGAAACCAGTCGGAGTCGTTGAAGGGCGGGTTGGCGAGCACGTAGTCGGCGCGCAGGTCGGGATGCTGGACGTTGCGAAAGGTGTCGGCGTGTTCCTTTCCGATGTCGGCCTCGATGCCACGAATGGCGAGGTTCATGATGGCGAGGCGGCGGGTGGTGGCGTTGCTCTCTTGCCCGTAGATCGAGATGTCGCCGAGCTTGCCGCCGTGCGATTCGACGAACTTTTCCGACTGCACAAACATGCCGCCGGAGCCGCAGGCGGGGTCGTAGATGCGGCCTTTGTAGGGGGCGAGCATCTCGACGAGGCAGCGCACGACGCAGGATGGGGTGTAGAACTGGCCGCCGTTTTTGCCCTCGGCGCTGGCGAAGCGGGTGAGGAAATACTCATACACGCGGCCCAGCAGATCGACAGAGCGGTGGGTCTTCTCGCCCTCGCTGGCGGCGGTGAGAACGATACCGGCGATCAAATTGATGAGTTCGCCGAGGCGGTGCTTGTCGAGCGCGGGGCGGGCGTAGTCCTTGGGCAGCACGCCTTTGAGGCGCGGGTTGTCGCGCTCGATGGCGACCATGGCGTCGTCCACGATCTTGCCGATGGTGGGCTGCGTGGCGCTATTTTGCAGGTAGCTCCAACGTGCCACAGGCGGCACCCAGAAAACATTCTCGGCTTTGTATTCATCCTGATCTTCAGGGTTGGCCCCCGCGTAGTCGCCTTTGCCCGCCACGAGCTTGGCGCGGTGTTCCTCGAAGCTGTCGGAGATGTATTTCAGGAAGATGAGGCCGAGGACGACGTGCTTGTATTCTGCCGCGTCCATATTGTTGCGCAGCTTGTCGGCGGCGAGCCAGAGTTTGGCCTCGAAGCCGATGGTGGCGGCGGAAACTGTTTGAGTGCGCATATGATATTTTTACACCACATCCAGAAGCCTATTGGTGTTCGGCCAAATTATACTTGGCTGTCAATGATTATCTTGCCCATAGCCTCAGCGCGGGGATTAAAATCCCGCGTTGGGCACACAAAGACCGCCTGCGTGGTCTAAATTCCTAGCCTGCGAAGGCAGGCTTTGTATGCCCAGCGCGCCATTTCTAATGGCAGGTATCTCACGGCCCAAAGCCTCAGCGCGGGGATTAAAATCCCGCGCTGAGCACACAAAGACCGCCTGCGCGGTCTAAATGCTTAGCCTGCGAAGGCAGGCTTTGTATGCTCAGCGCGCCATTTCTAATGGCAGCGTTATCTCATTGCCCATAGCCTCAGCGCGGGGATTAAAATCCCGCGCTGAGGCACACAAAGACCGCCTGCGCGGTCTAAATGCTTAGCCTGCGTAGGCAGGCCTTGTATGCCCAGCGCGCCATTTCTAATGGCAGCGTTATCTCACGGCTCAAAGCTCACGGCTCATGGCTCATGGCTCAAGGCTCACGGCTCCTACGGAATCGTGCCTGTGCCGAAACGATATTGCTCAAGCGCAGCCCAGTCAATATTGACCCCAAGGCCGGGCGCATCGGGCAGGGTGACGATGGCGGGTTCGCTTGGCACAATTGGTTGTGGCAAGATGTAGTCGCGGCGCTCGTAGGTCCAGCCCGGCGGGTCGTAGGGGAACTCGATGAATGGCGCGGTGCTGAGGGCGGCACTCACTTGCAGATTGGCCAGCACGACTAAGCCATCGCCCCAGGTATGCGGGGTGAAGATGCAGCCAGCGGCTTGCACCTCACGCGCCAATTGTTGCGCCCGCAAAATGCCGGTCGCCCACACCACATCGGCCTGATACACATCGAGCGAACCGTGCTTGAGATATTCGAGTTGTTCGTTAAAGTCGCGGTTGCCTTCGCCACCGGCGATGCGCAATTTGGCGCGGCGGCGCAATTCGGCCAAACCGCGATAATCGTGGCGGTGCAGCGGTTCTTCCAGCCAATAGCAGCCTAGCTCGTGCAGCGCGTCCGCCATCCACAAGGCGGTTTTAAAATCCCAAGGCGCACTGGCATCCCAAGGCATTTGCCAGCCCTGATTGGCATCCACCAAAATGTGCATGTCGTTGCCAATGGCATCGCGCACGGCGCGAATGACGGCTAAATCTTTGCGTGGGTCGGGGTCGTGAAAGCGAATTTTGAGGGCTGGATAGCCTTGATCGCGCAGCATTTTGGCGCTTTCGGCGCGGGCGGCGGCGGGTTTGCGTTCGCCACAACTGGCATATAGCTTTACTTTGTTGCTGCGCCCACCCAATAGCTTCCACAGCGGTTGCCCGCTGATCTTGCCCATCAAATCCCACAGCGCCACCTCAAGCGGCCACATACGGGCATACATAAATTGCAAATTGTCGAGGATATGCACATGCCGCTCGATGTCGAATGGGTCGTGACCGATGAACAAATGCTCGTGTCCGGCAAAGCCGAGCATACTGTCGCCGCTGCCCACGCCCTCAAATTCGCCCGCCCGCACCCGCACCAGTGTGGCGCTGTGGGCCTTGCGTGGGCGCGGGTCCCAGCTTGCGTTAAATGGCGGGTCGAGTGGCAGCCGGTAGTGGTGGATTTCGATGGAATCAATTTTCATAATGAATGAGTGGGGGAAGGATAAAGGATAAAGGGTGAAGGATGAAGGGTGAAGGATGAAGGGTGAAGGGTGAAGGATAAAGGATGAAGGATGAAGGATGAAGGGTGAAGGATGAAGGATGAAGGATGAAAATCTTCAATCCTACATCCCTCATCCTTTATCCTTCATCCTTTTACCAAATGTCCCCCACCGTAAACCCATTCGGGTAAGGGTCTTCGGGGTCAACGACATATTGGGCGAAGCCGGTGATCCAGCCGGTGCCGCTGATAGTGGGCACGACAGCGGTGTAGGGGCCGATTTGGGTTTGCTCGATCAGGCGGCCTGTGAAAACCGTACCGAGTACCCCTTCGTGATGAAAGTCTTGGTTGAGGCCGAGTTTGCCGCGTGCGAATAGGGTCGCCATGCGGGCCGATGTGCCAGTGCCGCACGGCGAGCGGTCAATCACGCCCGTCCAAGTGCTGGGGCGTTTCCAATCCAATTTGCCGGTGCTGACGGTGACGACGTTACGCATGTGGTTGGCGGGGTTATGGGCCGGGCCAGTCAATTGCCCGATGGTGATGCCCGAAAAGCCGGGCTGGTCGGGGTGGGTGACGGGTAATTGCTCGGCGGCGGCGGCCTTGATCATCTCGGTGATGCGCACGATGTCGCCGCCTTCGTCGGCGGTGAGTTTTAGCCCAAATTGGGCGGCCTCGGCGATGACGTAAAACATGCCGCCATAGGCCACATCGACTTTTACCGTGCCGAGATGCGGCACTTCGATGATGGCATCTAAATGGGTGGCGAAGGCTGGCACATTTTTGAAGGTGACGCGGCGAACTTTGCCGTTGGCACATTCGGCCCGCACGCGAATGAGGCCAGCCGGGGCTTCGAGCGTCAATTCGGTGACGGGTTCTTGCATCGGGATCATGCCGGTTTCGAGCAAGGCGGTGGTGACGCAGATGGTATTTGAGCCAGACATACCCGGGTATTCGACCTGCTCCATGATGACAAAACCGGCATCGGCGTCGGGGTGGGTGGGCGGCAAAATGAGGTTGCAGCACAGCGCCGGATAGCCGCGCGGCTCGCGCAACATGCGCTGGCGCAGCCCATCGGCCTTGGTCGCCAAATACTGCATTTTGTCGAACATGGTCGCGCCCGGCACATCGAGCACGCCCCCCACGATGACCCGCCCCGGCTCGCCGCAGGCGTGAACATCAACGGCTTGAATCATGTTAGATAAACGCATAGGGAAAGGATGAAGGATAAAGGATGAAAGATAAAGGATGAAGGATGAAGGATGAAGGTTGTTTCATCCTTTATCCTTCATCCTTCATCCTTTTATTAGAGGCTTGCCAAAAACTGTGCGCCGAGGGTGAGGCCGAGTTGCTCGCCTGCGGTGCTGCCGTTGAAATTGGCATCTTCAAGCTCGATTGAGATTGCGCCAGTGTAATGATTTTGCTGCAAAATTTGCACGATGTCGAGCCAATTCGAGCTGCCATGCCCGGGGATGGTGTAGCGCCATGCCTGATTGCCAAATTGAATGGGTTTGGCAAAGGTGGCAGGTTGCTCGTGCCCATATTCATAGGCATTGTCGGTCAGCAGGGCGCAATCTTTGCCATGCACATGATGCACCCGCCCGATAAACTCGCGCAAGAAGCGAATGGGGTCAATGCCCATGCGTTGCAGGTGCGATGGGTCGTAATTGACCCCCATGCTGGCCGATGGCACGGCCTTGAAAAAGGCGCGATAGCCTTCGGGGGTGCAACACAACGCGCCCGGCCCGGGCCAGCCTTCGATGACGATATGCCCGCCGTGCTGTTCAAGCACTGGGGCCAGTGCGGCGAAGCTCTCGACCATATAGCCAAAATTCTCGGCGCGCGGCAATTCAGGCTTTTCGGGCAACATCACCAAAAAGTAGTTGAGCTGCCCAAGTTTGGCGCAGGCTTCGATATAGGCCACATTCGTGGCGACGGCGCGTTGGCGCGTGTCGGCATCGGGCGAGATCATGCCGTGCCACTCTTTCAAATCGACCGAGCCGAGCTTGAGGCCAGCATCTAAGATTTGCGCCCCAATCACATCGGCATCGCGCCCGATGTCGATGGCTTCTAACCCGTTGGCCTTGACCCATGTCACCAAGCCCGCCGTGTCTTTAAACCAATCCGTCCAGCCGCGCCGAACGCCAATCGGAAATTGTCCTGTTCGTGTTTTCATCTTTTTTATAGTGCAAAGTAGAAAGTGCAAAGTGCAAAGTGCAAAGTGCAAAGTATCCGCACTTTCTACTTTCTACTTTGCACTTTGCACTTTTCTAGAAAGCTGCTCGATAGAGTTGCTCCATCACTTTTTCGTTGACGCTGCGGGGGTTGGTCCACCAGTTTGAGTCAACGGTATAGGCATATTTTGCCATAGCCGGAATGACCGACTCGGGCACATTGACGTCGCTCAGGCGGGTGGGCAGGTTGCAGTCTTTGGCGAGTTGGGTGACGGCCTCGATCCCGCGCTCAGCGCGTTGGCGCAATGAGCCAGTGGCGGGCACACCCATCGCTTCGGCAACGGCGGCATAGCGCTCAATTGCGCCGGGCAAGCTGTAGGTCATTTGATGTGGCAACATCAGACTGCACGCCAACCCATGATGCACATTGGCGAGGCTGCTTAGTTGGTGCGCCAACGAATGGCACGCCCCCAGCCATTTGCTGCTGATGGCAACCCCGCCGATGAAGGCGGCGTGGGCCATGTCTTCGCGGGCTTGACGATTATCGCCCTGTGCCACCGCCACCGGCAAACTTTGGGCAATCAGGCGAATGCCTTGCAACGCCATTGCATCCAACATCGGGTTCCAATTTTTGCTGACATAGGCTTCGATACAGTGCGAAAGTGCATCCATGCCGGTTGCGGCGGTCAAAAAGGGCGGCAAACCCAGCATCAGTTCGGGGTCAATGATGGCAATGGTGGGCATTGAACGGGGATGCCCAACCCCGAATTTCATTTTGGCAACGGGGTCGGTGATGACGGCCCAAGAGGTGGCTTCGGCCCCGGTGCCTGCGGTGGTGGGGATGGCGATGAAGCTCGGCAAGACCTTGGGGCAAGGGCGGGCTTTGTCGCCCATGCGATAGGCATATTCGGCCACTTTGGCATCGGCGGGGCCACCGGCCACCAACATGAGGGCCTTGGCGGTGTCGAGACCGCTGCCGCCGCCCACACCCACAATCAGGTCGGCCCCGCTGGCGCGATAGGCCGCCACTGCCGCATCTACCGAGGTGTCAGACGGATTGGGTTCGACTTTGTCGTAAAGTGTATAAGCCAACCCCGCGTTTTGCAGCGAGGCTAAGATGGGGTCTACTAATTTTGCGGCGACCACACCCGGGTCGGCCAGCACAAAAACATGGGTTGCGCCTTCGGCTTTGGCGCTGGGGCCAACTTTTGCCACAGTGCCATAACCAAAATGCACTTCGTTGGGCCAAATGTAATATGAGGTTGACATAGTTTAGGTCAATATTATCCTCTTTAATATTTGTTTTATTGGCTGGTGGAATCGGCCTTCGTCTTTTAGGAATTTACGCTAATTCGCGTCAAGATCAAATACCAACCCGCGCCCGCCATCCACCCGCACCCGCTGACCATCGCGCAAGATTTGGGTGGCGTTATAGGCCCCCATCACGGCAGGCAAGCCATATTCACGGGCCACAATGGCGGCGTGCGACATGGCGCTGCCCGCATTTACCACCACCGCAGCCGCGTTTAAAAATAGCGGCGTCCACGCTGGGTTGGTGTTTGGCGCAACCAACACATCGCCGGGCTTTAGCTTGCCAAACTCGGCGGGGCCATTAATGATGCAAACCGGCCCTTCGGTGATGCCAGCGCTGCCAGCCGTGCCGCGCAAAATAGCGCCGGTTGTGTCGGCGGCTTTTTCGTTTGTGTCGGTGTGGGCAAAGGCGCGTGGGTCGATGAGCGGTGTATTGGCGAGGGCGGCTCGTTTGGCTTTGCGTGTTTGCACTTTGGCTTTAATCGCTTGTGTTATCACTGGGTCGCTCAGTTGATGTTCATCTAAAGCCGCCAACTCATCCAGCCGCAAATGAAAAACATCCTCGGCCTCATTCACCGCACCCGCCGCCGCCAACCGCTGCCCCAAGGCCAATGCGCCACGCCGTAAGGCTGGGTAGGCCAAGACGACATAAAAATGTGTGTCTTCGCGGAACAATATAAAGACCCGACCGGTGTCTAAGGTGCGTTTAAACAGGTTGCGTGCAATCGGTTTGCCCAGCCAACTTTTGGCTAAAATGGCATCACGGACGGCTTGCCAATCGGCGTGGGCGGGGGGGCTGGCTGGCGCAGCCGCGATCACTTTGAGCAGCCCTAAGGGGGCTTCGGGTTGGTCTTTCCAAGTCGGTTGCGAGGCCAGCGCAACACTCGTCTCGCGGTAGCCATAACGCAACAAAAATTGGTTGAATTTGGCAAAAAACGCTGGTGCGGCAAGGGGAAGTTGTTGCAATAAGGCCGTCGGTGTATGGTTGGCAAACAAGGCTTGCAAAGCCGCATCGGCCCGAATATCATCGGCCAGCGCTTGCAGGGCGCGGTTGGTTTGCTCGGTTTGGGTCAAAATGCCTTGGGTCAGTGCCTCGCTGTGTTGTGATTGCCCAGCCAAGCGCAGCAACATTTCCATCCGCGCCCGCCCCAACATCATGGCCGGAAAATAGCGCTTGCGCAATGTTAAGACGGCATCGCCAATCTCACCGGCCTGTTGCATCACACCAATCAGCTCGGCCCAGCTTAAATTGGCCCAGTTTTGCGATTCTAGCATTTGGGCGCGGGCCAGCAGTGCGGCAAAGGTGGGGTCAGATTGCCAATCGGCAACCGTGACGCGCCGCGCTTGGCGCAACGCCCGCAAAATGGCGAGCGGGGTATGTTTGCTCAGTGTGATCGGTTGTGGCATGATTTCCGTCATCACCCCCTCTTTTTCAACCAAAACCGATGCAAGTGGCGGCATGTTTAAACCAAACAGCCCTTGCATAATATTGATCATACCGCCCAAAACCATAGTTGCCGAACTGCTCATATCAAATGGATAAGGCCGCATGGGGATGACTTCGCCCAGTGTTTGGGCCAACATGCGCTGCACCCTGCCCAACTTTAAAGGCGGCTTGAGCGTGGTGATGGGCCGTGATTGCAAAATATACAAACGGCTCACACCATGTGGGTCGGTGGCCCACGCCCATTCAATATCTTGCGCTGCACCATAATGCTGCTCAATGCGTTTGCCCAGCGCTGCGAGCGTATTGATTTGCGCGTCGTTGAGCGCGGCTTGTTGGGTGGGGGTGTTTTGTTGAATGGTTTCGGTGCCGCCACCGGCCTTGCTGCGAATTTGAACTTCGCGCCGTCCAATTTGCCGCGTTTTAATCCGCATTGGGCGCTTGTCAACCTGATCGATGACATAATGATCGGGTGTCACTAACCCCGATACCACGGCCTCGCCCAAGCCTTCGCTGGCATCAATCACCATTTCGCCGCGTTCATGGTTGAGTGGGTTGGCCGTAAACATCACGCCTGCCACTTGGGCCGCCACCATTTGTTGCACCACCACCGCCAGCTTGGTGTCGAGATGCTTAATTTGTTGGCGATGACGATACACCAGCGCCCGCTCGCCCCACAACGAAGCCCAACATCCGCGTATTGCGTCTAAAATTGATGCCTCTCCGATCACATTCAAAAATGTTTCTTGTTGCCCGGCAAAGGCCGCGTCGGGTAAATCTTCGGCAGTGGCGCTTGAACGCACCGCAACGGGTGTGTCATTATGCGCTTTGCCCAGTTCATGCAGCGCTTGGCGCACCGTTTGGGCAATGGGGTCGGGCATGGGCGCGGCCTCAATGGCTTGTTGAATGGTTTGGGCGGCCTGCGCTACCGCGGCACTGTCGGTAAAGTCGGTCTGCGCCACCTCACGCGCAATCAGCTCTGCCAAAGCATTGTGGGCGATGAACGCATCGTAAGCTGCTGTTGTCACCACAAACCCAGCCGGAACCGGCATGTTGATGCGGGTCAATTCACCCAAATTTGCGCCTTTGCCGCCGGCAATGGCTAAATCGTGGTGCGTCAGTTCCCCCAGCTGTTGAACCCAAGCAACCGCCAAGGGTGGTGCAATCGATCCTTTCATCTGCTCATTTTAATCTGTTGCGCAGATTCTGCCTCAGTCGCCCCAACAATAAAAGAGCCGCCGTGCGTCGCACGGCGGCTCTTTTGTTTCTGAATGAAGCTGGTGACGTTAGTTCAAAGTCACTAAGATGCTTGTGCGGTTGTTGCTTGGCACTTCATACAGTGCAGACAACTCTTCCGCGCTTAAGCCCAAGCTATATTGGCCTGGCTCAGCCGAGACCCGTAGCGTAAGGGTGACTTTCATCCCCGACCACAATTGACCAATACCACAATAGGCAGTGCGGCCATCATAATTGCATGTGCGTGACAAAGCGCCATCGCTATACCAATTGCCAGTCTTATCCCACTTTGTAGAGCTAACGTTCATGCCAGACGGCACAACCACATTTGCCAATACCGCTGGTGCATTTACTGGCGAGATGTTTTGTAATTGCACAATAATGTCATACGTCTTTGCGGCTGACGCACTGCCGCGCCCGGCACAACGATCGCACTGCTATCAAACTGTGTGGTAAATTGCACCTGATTTTCCCTGATTTGGGTTTGGGCGAAACTATCACCTGCCGGCGGTGATGCGGGTACTGGCGTGCTGGTTGGTACTGGTGTGTTTGTGAGGGTCGGCGATGGGCCAGGGGTGCTTGTATCCGTTGCTGTAGGAGAAGGAAAAGGAGGAAGCATCATGCCAACATGATCTGGCCTAGCCGAACCTGTTCGAGGCGATAACGCCAGTGAAACGGTGACGAAAGTAAATAGTAGAAATACCGGAAATAAAACCGCGATAAAAATATATAGTAGCAATAATCGGGTGTTGCGCGAAGTGGCTTTCAAGCGCTGGTTTAATGACATTGAGATCGTAATTTTCATATTTTATTTGGCGCAGTCAACGGGTGTAATCATCGTTGAGAATGAGATAATTGTAACCAGAGTAATCATTGCAAAATAAATCTTATTCCGCAATGATTGTTACGCAAAACCGCTCACTCACCAAACCACTTGCGCCATTTCACCGTAACGGTGCGATACACAATCATCATGCGGTCGCTAGGGGTGTCGCATACATTCACACTGGTGTTTTGTTCGATCACGCGATAGGTAATTTCGGTGCGTGCCATCAAAATACAATTGCTATTGGCCGAGCGCTCTGGCCCAAGCTCAAACTGACGCGAATAATAGTGATACACCTTGGGGAATTCGTCGTTGGTGCGATACAGCCCCGCCCGCTGCACACTGATGTCGGGCCACCATTCGGTCGTTACATCTTCGCTCGACTCGGTGGCGTTAGGGTAATCGATCGATTGATAAAGCGGGTAGCCAACCCACAACCCAACGCTGCCGAGGCCAAGGCAAGCCAGCAGCCCGATGCACAAAAAGCAAATACCGATGATTGTGGCGACCATTCGGCGCGGGCTGGCGTTTTTCATATCCTATACTATAATCGCTCGCAATACTTGCCCAAGTATGGCAATGCCTTGCTCAATGCGTTCTGGTTGCGCATTCGAGAAATTAAGCCGGAAAGTATTTTGCCCACCGTTTAAGTGAAAATCTTCACCCGGCACAAAGGCCACTTTGTGTTGAATGGCAACTTGCAGCACATCGGCGGTGTTCACATGCGCAGGCAATGTCACCATCAAAAACAAGCCACCATCGGGGCGCGTCCATGTCACCCCTGCCGGAAAATGTTGTGCCAGTGCCGTCAACATGACATCACGGCGCTGTTTGTAAGCCGCCCGCAGCCGTGGCAATTGTTGATCAATCACACCATCTCGCGCCAAGGTGTAGGTAATGTATTGGTTGAGGGTGCTGGTGTGCAAATCTGTGCCTTGCTTAAACATCACCAGTTTGTCGATCACGGCTTCATCCGCCAACACCCAGCCGATGCGCAAGCCCGGCGTCAGCACTTTTGAGAATGTGCCGCTATAAATGACACGGCTGTGCAGTCGCCCTGTTGCGTCGGCCTCAGCCTCTAGTTGAAAAACGTGTGGCAGGGCCTCGCCGCTATAGCGCAATTCGCCATAGGGGTTGTCTTCGAGCAGGCCAACATTGTATTTGCGCAACAAGCCCGCCAACTGCTGCCGTCGTGCAAGGCTGAGTGTCGTGCCTTGTGGGTTTTGAAAAGTGGGGATCGAGTAGATCAGCTTTGCGCCCTGTTGTAACAAAGGCTCAAGCGCATCGACCACCATGCCATTTTCATCAGAGGGCACACCCAAAAACTGCACGCCCAGTGGTCGCCATGCGCCCAATAGCGCCAAATAGGTCGGGTTTTCCACAATCACCTTGTCGCCCTCATTCAACAACACCCGCCCAATTAAATCGAGGCCTTGCTGTGCCCCGCTCACAATCAGCACATTGTCGCGGCCTACGGTGAATGGTTGCCCAGCTCGGTTAAATTGTGCCGCCACCCAGTCGCGCAGTGGCGCAATACCCTCGGTTTCGCCATATTGCAAGGCTTGGCGACCAAATTCGCTCAGCACGAGATCGGCGGCTTCTTTCACTTTTTCCACTGGAAAAAGCTCTGGGGCAGGCAGGCCCCCGGCAAATGAGATCATGTCGGGCTGCGCGGTCAGTTTGAGCAGTTCGCGCACTGCCGAGCGTTTTGCGTACTGGGTACGCGTGGCAAATTGAGAATTCCAGTTCATTTTAAGATCAACATTAACAACCAAAATGCCGCCATGCCGATGACGAGCGTGGCGGTAAGATTACGGGTGCGCCATGCCACAAAAGTGGCGATTACCCCCGCCAACAAACGCACATTGCCGAGCGAAAAGTCGAGCGCTTGATCGCGCACCAACAATTCTGGCGTGATGATGGCGGTGAGCGCGGCGATGGGCACAAAACGCAACGCCCGCGCCCAAAATGGCGACACATGCAGTTTGTCCATCAGCATGATGAACGACAACCGATAGCCAAAGGTGATGAGGCCAATTAAAATAATTGCAAATAAAATCATTGTTTTTAACTTGTATTACGCGCAAAATACGTATTCCACCACGAAGTGCACAAAGAACGCAAAGATTTGTAACGAAAAACCTTTTTTTTGTGATCTTTGTGATCTTTGTGGCAAAAAACGATTTCTGTGCTATTTAAATTTTGCCTCGACCAACACCCCCGCCGCGATGCCGAGCAACGTCGCCACAATCAGCCCCAATTTGAGTGGCATGGCAAAGGCCACCACCGCCACGACACCCGCCACTGCCGCCGCCATAATATCGGCCTTGTGGCGCAATGCCGGAAAGACAATGGCGATAAACGTGAGCGGCACGGCAAAATCTAGCCCCCAACTGGCCGGTATTTGCCCACCGATAAAAATGCCGATGCCCGTGACAATTTGCCAAGTGAGCCACATGGTTGCGCCGCAACCAAAGAAAAACCAATGTGACAGCGGGTCGGGCTTGGCTTTATGCATCACATAGTGCGAAATGCCCACCGCATAACCCTCGTCGGTGAGCAAATAGGCCAGCAGCGCCCGCCATTTGAGGCTGAGATGCTGCACATAGGGCGCAATCGACGCGCTGTAAAGCATATGCCGCAAATTGATGATGGCTGCAGTCAGCACAATGGTCAAAATCGGCGTGCCTTCGCCAAACAGTCGCGCCGTGATAAGCTGCGACGAGCCAGCGAAAATGATTTGGCTCATGGCCCAGCCGATGCCGGGCGGCAAACCGGCCCCATTGACCACCACCCCATACACCAGCGCAAATGGCACAACGCCCAACAGCAAGGGGGCGGTGGTGCGCACGCCAGCCCAAAACGCAGATAACTTTGTTTGCATGATTATTTCGTTATTAGCTTGTTTTTCATCATTTGGAGAAACAAGTTTTCGCCGAAATGACGATCCCTGCATCCCCGTAAGGATGCAGGGATTGTCATTTCGGCATTATGTATTTTTAAATTGCCTCTGATTATTGAGAGAATTCATAATTTGCCCCAACATACGCACCGCGTAGGTCAGCACATCTTCGGGGTAACGCACAAAACACAGCCGCAAGGCTTGTGTGTGCGGCTGGTTGTCGAGCAAATAGAAGGGGGCCGATGGAAAAATGGCAAGCCCCCTTGCCAACGCCTGTGTGTAAATACGCATGGCATCCATTGTTGGCGGCAAATTGAGCCAAACATAATAGCCGCCATTGGGCAGCCACCACGAACAACCGGCGGGCAAATAACGCTGTAGCGCCTCGTGCAAGGCGTTGCGCCGCAGGGCATAAATAGCATTCACCCGCTCGAGATGCTCGGCATACGCACCCGCCGCCAAAAACGCCGCCAAGGTGCGCTGCCCAAGGCTTTCGCTGCTGGTGGTGGTGATGCGCTTCATCGAAATCAATTGCTCACGCAATGAGCCACGCGCCAACACATAGCCAATTCGTAGCCCGGGCATGAGCGATTTGCTGTAGGAACCGAGATACAACACCTCGGCATCAAGCGCCCGCAACGGCGGGTTGGGTTGCGGCTCATAGGCCACATCTCGATAGGTGGCATCTTCAATGACGCGAATTTCGTGGTCGGCAGCCCAGTGCAAAAAAGCAAGCCGATTTTGCGCATCCCAACACACGCCGATTGGGTTTTGATAGTCGGGTGAAACGACGATAAAACGCGGATAACTGCCACTGCCGCCCTCGCGGCACAATGTCAGCGCATATTCAAGATCAAGCCTATTTGGCCCATGCTCATTTAGGCCAAAGCCTACCCCGCGCAAGCGCAAATGCCGAAAATTGGCCAGATCGGAGAAAAAATGTGGCTGCTGCACCAAAGCCACATCGTTGGGCGAGGCCAAGGCCCGTGAGGTCAAGGTCAGCGCCTCTTGCACCCCGCTGGTGATGATGATTTCGTCGGCATCGCACAAAATGCCGTGTCGGGCGAGGTCGCGGGCAATTTCGACCCGCAGTGGCAAATAGCCTTGCGGCATTTCATAGCCGTAAGCGTGCCCGCCATCACGCCGAATGACCAGATTGCGGCAACGCTCGATGGCCTGCATGGGGAAGAGGTCTTCGGGCGGTGTGCCGAGCGCCAGCGAAATGATGCTTTTGTCGTGGTTGGCCTGCCACAATTCACTCGTCAAGCGTTCAATATTTTGGTCGTCAATGGGGTATTGATCGCGTTGGGGCGCTGGGTTGCGCGTCAATTCGCGTAAATTGGCGCTGATATAGCTGCCGCTGCCTTGGGCGCTGTCGATCAGGCCCCGCGCCCGCAACTCGTCGTAGGCATTGATCACGGTGCTGCGATGCACACTCAGTTGGTCGGCCAACGCACGGGTGCTTGGCAGGCGGTCGCCCACATTCAACTGACCGCCACGCACCAGCAAACACACATGCTCGACAATTTGCAAATATAAAGGGGTACTTAAAAGCGGGTTGAGCGGGATGAGCATGAGATAAAAAAATAGACGCTGCGGCTGTGCAGCGTCTATCTTAATGAATCTTTATGGCGAAGGCAACGACCAGTTTCGCGGCAATTTGCCAACCAGTTTGACTTATGCGAGGGTGCGAGCGTCGGTCACCACACCGGTGATGGCGCTGGCGACGGCGGTGAGTGGCGAGGCGAGGAAGGTGCGCCCGCCCTTACCTTGGCGACCCTCGAAGTTGCGGTTGCTGGTGCTGACGGCATATTGCCCAGCGCTCAGTTCATCGCCGTTCATGGCAATACACATACTGCAACCGGGTTCGCGCCATTCTGCGCCTGCGGCCAAGAAAATCTCGTGCAGCCCTTCGCGCTCGGCTTGCTTTTTGATGGGCGCACTGCCGGGCACCACCATCACGCGCACTTTATCGCTCACCTTGCGGCCTTTAATCAGGTCTGCGGCTTGGCGTAGGTCGCTCATGCGGCTGTTGGTACAGCTACCAATAAACACGACATCAATCGGCTTGCCGAGCAAGGCTTCGCCAGCATTCAGGCCCATATAGTTCAAGGCTTTGCTCAATGCATTACGTTGGCTCAGGTCGCCAATGTTGGCGGGGTCTGGCACGCGGTCGGTGATATGCATCCCCATGCCCGGGTTCGTGCCGTAGGTGATCATCGGGGCCAAGGTGTCGGCATCTAGCTCAAAAATCGCGTCATAGGTCGCACCTTCATCGCTGGGCAAGGTGCGCCATTGGGCAACGGCCTTATCCCAGTATGCGCCTTTCGGGCTAAATTCGCGCCCCGCCAAATATTCAAACGTGGTGTCATCGGGCGCAATCATGCCAGCGCGGCTGCCGCCTTCGATGCTCATATTGCACACGGTCATGCGCTCTTCCATGTTCATTTTGCGAATGGCCTCGCCGGTGTATTCAAACACATAGCCAGTGCCGCCGCCAACGCCATATTTGGCGATGATGCCGAGGATGATGTCTTTGGCGGTGACACCTTTTTGCAGCGTGCCGCTAATTTTGACATTGGCGGTCTTGGGTTTGCGTTGCAGCAAGCATTGGGTCGAGAGCACCATTTCGACCTCGGAGGTGCCGATGCCGAAGCCGAGTGCGCCAAATGCGCCGTGCGTGGCGGTGTGGCTGTCGCCGCACACGATGGTCTTGCCGGGTTGAGTCAGGCCCAGTTCAGGCCCAATCACATGCACAATGCCTTGTTTGTCGGCGCCGGTTTTCATGCCATAAAGCATGATGCCGTTATCGGCGGCGTTTTGCTCCATCATGGCAATTTGCTTGGCGGCCATTTGGTCAATAATCGGCAAATCGCGGCTATAGGTCGGGATGCCATGATCGAGGGTGGCGAAGGTGCGGTCGGGGCGGCGCACCTTAATGCCACGCTTGCGCAAGCCTTCAAATGCCTGTGGGCTGGTCACTTCGTGCACCAAGTGTAGGTCGATATACAACACCGCTGGGCTACCCGGCTCTTGCGTAACCACGTGCGCATCCCAAATTTTCTCAAAAAGTGTTCTTTGCATAAATGCTATGTCCTAGTTCGTTATTGGGTGTAACCCAATTGTGTTTTATTAATGAAAATACGGGGGCTATTTTATGTGATTCTTAAAGTGAGTTTTCACGTTTTTAGGTATCACCTCAATAATTTGGGGGCAACCCCCAAAAACGTAATGCCGAACTCACTATATGACCTATGAAAGCATGGGCTTGCCCATGCTTTCATAGGCCATATAGTGAGTTCGGCAAAAATTTGTTTTAGCGCAGATTTGGCATGATGTCATCATTACAAATTACAATATCCATTTGTGCGCCGTTTGCTTAATCGTTTGTTTTTACTTTTTTTGCCTGTCGTCCTGGTATTTGGTTTTCCAGCGGGGTTATTGTCATTGTCGGGCGAATTAACCCCCATGACCGAACTAACCGCCCGTCAAGCACAAGCCCGCCAGCAAAGTGCGTCGCCGGTGCTGGTCGGTTTGGCCTACACCGACCCGGCTGAATTGCTGAAATTGCGTGGAACGCTCGACGCGCAACCGCAGGTGTTGGCGTTGGGAACCTCACGCGCTTTACAATTTCGGGCCGAAATGTTTACGCCTGCGGCCCGTTTTTTTAATGCTGGGCGGGCGGTGTCAAAAATCAAACATTTACGCTTGTTTTTAAACCAAATGCCACTTGGGCGTGAGCCTAAAGTGTTGATTTTGGGGCTAGATCAATATTTTTTTAACGTCAATTGGGATAATTTAGCCAATGACGACTATGCGCGGGTGTTAGCCGGGGCACGCCAATTGAGCGCATTTGAAATTGTAGCGACCCATTTTAGGCAAGTGTATGAAGATTACGCCAGTAGCAAAATTAGTTTGCCAATGGTCACGGCGGCCCAGCCCAATGCACAACGCTTGGGCTTAACCGCGCTCAGCAAAAATGCCGGTTTTCGCAGTGATGGCAGTTATCGCTACCCACGTGATGACAACCCCCAAAGCCCAACTTGGCGCGATTATCACTATAAAGATACGCTTGACCGCATTGCCAATGGCGGTTTTCGTTTCGAGCCGGGGGCCGAGGTCAACGCCGCCGCCGTTGCCGAGCTTAAATTATTTTTAGCCGAATGTCAACGTCGTAACATTCGCGTCATTGGCTATTTGCCGCCTTATGCCCATAGCATTTACAAAACGATGCAAGATTCGGGCAAGTTTGCCTATTTGGCAAAAATTGACCCAAGTATTCGGCCCCTTTTTGCCGCATTGGGTTATAGTTTATTTGATTTTTCGGATTTAGCCAGTGTCGGGGCGAGTGATGCCGAAACCTTGGATGGTTTTCATGGCTCAGAGAAGGCCTATGCCCGTATGGTGTTGCAGATGGCGCAGCGTGACCCTGAACTAGCGCGATATGTTGATATTGCCGCCTTGCAAGCCGCGATTAAACAGGTTAATGATGATTACATCGTATTTGGGGATGGATTTTAGCGTGAATAGGCTATTTGCCAAACGCACAATTGTTGTAAGTGAAAAAGCCGCCAAGCGTATAATCAAAATGTAAGGTGTGAAAACACACATCGATCATTCTCAACTTAAAGAAAAAACATGACGGATACCCAAACAATCACCAAATTTTATGGCGCTATGTGGTGTGGCGATACTCGCCGTGCTCGCCGCTGGTTTGACAACAACAATGTGCCTTACGAATGGATTGATGTTGATAAAAACAAAGAGGCCGAAGAACTGATTAAATCGCTCAATAATGGCATGCGCAGCATTCCCACCATTGTTTTTTATGATGGGTCTAAGCTCGTTGAGCCAAGTGATGCCGTGTTAGTCACCCATGTGAAGACATTGGGGATTAAGGAATAGGGATTGGGGATTGGGGATTAGGGATTAGGGATTAAAAATAAAGGTAAATTATGAGTCACGAGTCACAAGTCATGACTCATGACTTATGACTTGTGACTCGTGATTTGTTACTCAACCTCAATCCCTAATCCCCAATCCCTTTTTTTATGCAGCCACCGCGACGACCCAACCAAGGGCTAACAACTGTGCCGACAAGGCGGGCATTGCCGCGCCCACCGTCGCCACCATCATCACCACCCCCTTCACTGCCGCCGCGACGTGGGTTGGGGCTGCTGATTGCGGGCATGTTGGCGCTGGGGTGTATTGCGGGGGCGTTGATTGTGGCTTTGGCGCTGCGCAATTTTGGCGACCGATTGGGACAGGCGGCAGATGCTGCGAACCCAGCCAATATCGTTAAGACCATCTTACCCGCTGCCACACCCACCATCGTGGCCCGCCCACCGGCCATTCTGCAAGTGCGGGCGGTGGCCGATTTGTCAACCGTTTCGTCGTATATGTCGACCATTGTCGAGGCACAAAAGGCGCGGGTGGGCAATGTCATTGTCGAACGCTTGTTGTTGGTGGCCTGTGGGCGCATCAAGGCTGGCATTGACCTCTCAAAATTGCGCGAAGAAGATGTGCAGGTAAGCGCCGATGGCAAGACCGTGACCGTGCGCCTGCCTAAGGCTGAATTGCAAGATGTGTATCTGATCGATGATTCGACCCAGCCCTGCACAACACGGGTATATGACCGCACCAATTTGATCGTGTTATCGCCCACGCTTGAACTCGAAGGTCAAGCCCGCGAGCAAGCCGTGAAGGCCTTGCGTGAAATGGCCATTCAAAGCGGCTTGCTGCGGGATGCTTCACGTAATGCCCGCGCTATTATCGAAAGGGTATTGCTGGCGGCTGGGTTTGAAAAAGTTGAATTTATTGATGCGCCTTGAGGAGATGGGCAAATTACGCCTCGTCACTCACAATAGCAATCAAACGCCAATCACCCCGATAAGGCTGAAAAACCACGCTAATGGCACGCCAATCATTGCTGCCGGTGCCTTGCACATAATATTCAACGGCGGCGCAATTGGGATAAAACCGTGCAATATTGCTCTTGACTGGCCCCCGCGCCTCACGCGGGTTGGGTGTAATGGTGGCAGTGCTGCTGCTAAAGTCGCGGCTATTGAGATAGCGCTCAAAATAATCATTGAAATTAAGCCGCACTGGCGTCCCATGGCTATTGCCCCAATTAAATAGTTGGCTACGCCTTGTTCCCTCTAAATAATCAGGCAATAGATTGGCTTTTAAGCAGACACTATTGGGCGACATTTGAACGGTGGGCGAAAAACATAACCCACGTGCTGGGTGGGTAAGCGCATTGATAGCGGCGAAATCTTTATTTTTAATCGCTTTTATCACCTGATTGGCTTTTTCAGCCACACGGGTATCGACCGGCGCGGCTGACCGGCTGGATGAGGATGGCGATGGCGTAGACGTAATGACAAATGAGACGCTACCCGGGACGGCGGTCGGTAAGCCCACTGCAATTGGAACGCCGATGCGTGACGCTTCTAAACCTGCCCCCGGGGTGCTGGGATTTGTATTGCACCCAATTAAAACAATCGATACACAGATCGACCCAACAACATATAACTTTTTCATGACCAATACTCCTTGATACTATCACTGCAACTATAACTAAATATGGTGCAATGAGATATTGGTCTTTAGAGGGATTTTTATTTTGTTTAATAATTGTTATTTTTATATTCTTCTTTGGATTGCAACAAATATGCAAGCTATCTGTAGGTAGCCTAGACGTAATCAAATTTTTGGGTGTTGCTTAGAGCAGATTCTAAGTTGATAAAAGGTTTTGCCGATGTCACTATCGCGGCCTCAAACGTAGCTTGAGGCCACGATAGTGACATCGGCCCGTAACGAGTGTTACAGGCGGGTCAATGGGCAAACCGCGTTATTTATTTTTGCTAAATGGATTAACGGCGTATTTGGTTGGCGGTAAGCGGCAAGAATGTTTGATTGGTTAAATTGGTGGGTGCGGGGGCTGGGGTGGCAGTCGGCGTGGCTGTCATATTTGGGGCTGGGGTAGCCGTCATGCCCGGGGATGAGGTCGCGGTTGTTTGAGGGGTTGCCGAGGCGGATGTCGAAGGCGAGGGCGTCGCCAGTGTCACGCCATCATCAGTGCCTTGAGCCACGCCTAAAGGTGCATAGTTGATACCGGCAAACACTGCCCCCAAATTTTTATTGCCCAACCGCCGCACCACCAATTCACCCAACACCTGACGGTAATCGGTGGTGACTGCCAAATCGGCGCGATCATACAATTGCTCGTTGGCGAGGCCGGGCCAATTGCCATACACTTGCCCGCCATTGATGCCGCCGCCAAGCACCAGCATGGCGCTGCCGTGACCATGATCGGTGCCATGATTGGCATTTTCTTTGACGCGGCGGCCAAATTCGCTCATCACAACCATGCTAACTCGGCTGGTGTAATTGCTGCCACCTGCGCCATCTAAATCGGTATACAGTGCGGCTAAGCCTTGAGATAGCTGCGTGAGAATATTTGACAAATAGCCTGTGCCGCCATCGCCTTGGTTTTCATGTGTATCCCAGCCGCCCAAATCGACGGTGGCGGCGCGTAACCCAAGATTCATTTTGATGATTTGGGCGATGGTCTTCAGTTGATCGCCAAACCCGCCATTGGGGTAAGTTGCGCCATTGGCGGGGGCATAATTGCCCGAGCTGGCTTGTTCAACGGTGTCAATGGCGTTGAGCGTGTTTAACCCTGCCACATGAATCCAACTGTTGCTGCCGCCATACATTTGCCGCAGGGCGGCTTGTTGCTGTTCGATATATTTCCAATGTCCCGCCAATTTAAAACTGCTGGGGTTACTCATGGCGGCGGCATTGGTTAACCCCGATAGTGAAATGGGCTGGCCGTTGCCTGCCGCCAAGGCTGGAATAAGGGCGCTGCCGATGCCGATGGTATTTAAATGCCGCGTGATCCAGCCAGTGGTAGATGCCTTTGCACCGGGCGTGCCCAATTCCATAAATTGCATGGCATCAAAATGGCTGCGGGTGTCGGCGGTGAGGCCAGTGGCATGTACTACGGCCAAGTGTTTGGCTTTATACAGCTCGTGTAATGGGGCCAAGGCCGGGTGAAAACCAAAACGATCATCTAACTTTAACGCCGAATTTTGACCACTGGTGGCTATTTTTAGGTTGGCGCGGGCCGACTCATATAACCCGCGATCTGGCCCATCAATCGGCGGGATGACGTTCAACGCATCCCATCCACCGCGCAAAAACACGCAAATAAGAATATCGCTATTTTCGGCCAGCGGGCTGCTTGGGTCGGCAAATGCCAAATTTGACAAGCGTGAGCCAGCCATAGCCGCAATTGCAGCCGAGCAGCCCTGCAAAAATTGGCGGCGGGTCCAGAGTGATGATGAGTTCATTATTTCAATTGAAAATCTGGGCACATTAAAACGAGTTCGACAGCGCGTGGCATACGCTCGGTAATTTGGGCGGTGGTGAGGGCTGTATCATTGCCTTTGCCTTGGGCAATCAAGCGCACAATTTCGGCGCGGTCATCTGGGCGTGTCATGGCGCGGCCCAATATCCGGTCGATCCAAAAATCGGCCAGTTGGTTGGGCGTAATGGCATTGACCGGTGTTTGCTCGACAATCTTGGCGTTAAACCCTTTAATGTTACCTTCGATCACCGCCGCCGTGAGTCGCCAACGTTGTAATATTGAAGTGGTATTTGTCCATGCCTCTTTGGTGTCAGGGTAGCCATCGGGTGGGCGACGGGCAAACATCGACTGACCCAACGCATCGTAATTCCAGAAGAAGCTATCGTCTTGAAAGGTAATGTCGGTATTGGTCGCACGTAACATCGACATGGCAAAATCAAAGGGGCGCTTAATTTTGTCACCCCACGTTTGGCTAAATTCGGGCGATTTTAAAATGAGCCGATAGACCTGCCGCAATTGATCGGGCGCATCTTTTTGGGCGGTAAACAATGCCGCTGCCTCATTGACCACCCGGTCGGGTGGGTTATCGCTAATCAGCCGTCGGCATAATTTGCGGCATACGAAACGCCCTGTGCCCGGGTGGGCCGCGAGAAGATCGAGCACATCGCGCCCATCTTTAAGCTGTGATTGGTCGGGTGGTAAATTTTTGCCCAACACAATTTTTTGAAAACGGTCGTGCCACGGCTCATAAAACAAAAAGGTGCCGGTGTTGGTGACATCTTTTTCATAGGTGCTATCGTTGACGCGCCAACCAGTAAAACAGCGTGTGGCCTCATATACATCGCCGTCTACATAGCCAATGGGCGACCCGCTGGCATAGCCCTGTACTTCGTTTTGGGGCTTCACGCCCAAATAGTTTTCTGCGCCTAGTGTGTGCAGTTCAATCAATTCACGCGCCCAGTTTTCGTTTGGCCCCCCGCGTGAGTTGCGATAGTTGTCGAGGTAATACAACATGGCTGGACTCGTGGCAACGGCTTCGAGCATTTGGCGAAAATTGCCAAACATATTGGCGCGAAGACAATCGCGATCATAATGCGACCAAACATGTTGGGCGTATCCTTCCCAACCAAAGACATTAAAATGATTGTGCCAAAAATCGGCCAGCACCTCTTGCAATTGCCGTTTGCTGTAGACCGCTCTTAAGATCGTAGCTTTGCGTGTATCGGTGACGGGCGCAATACGAAACGAGTAATCCTTTTTGTTATCGACATAGTGCTCGGCCCATAATTGGGTGAGCGATTTACCCAAAGTCGTTAACCCGGCTAAGGTGAGCTTGTTATCGCATTCTGTATCAAGAATATTATTGGGTTGCAACTGTTGCTCGATATAGGCACTCAAGCGGGCATCATCAGTATTGCCAAGTGCGCGAAATGCTTCAAGGTCGCCAGGGCGCAGCCCAAAAGCCATACGATTAAGTGCAATGAGTTCTACATTCATGAGGTTGGCGGTATTTTATCAAAGCTGATGGATGCAATATTGTGTTTATGTATTGCAACTTTACAATTAGTCTTTTAGTGTTTGTTTGTATCGTCTCAATAATTCGGAGTAACCCCAAAAGCTGTAATGCCGAAATCACGATATGCCCTTTGAGAGCAGGGGCAAAGCTCCTGCTCTCAAAGGACATATCGTGATTTTGATGAAAAATTGTTGCCCGATCTAGGTTAACGCAACAGTGGTAAATAACTAAAAAATAATTTTCGGGCGATATTATTCGCCAGTTCAAACATATTTCCGCCGCCCTCTAGCGTGCGTTTGGGTGCTGATGGGTCAAGCGTTAAGAGCGCTAAGGTATTGGATTGATTATTTGTAGCCGTAATATCGGTTGCAGAAATAAAATATGACCCGTTGCTTGCATTTTTTGTGTCAATAAATATAACAAAATTGCCGCTGGGTGAAACGCTAAGCGATTTAGCAATTTCTGATCCATTGATGTTTACATTTACCTTTGCATTTTTGGCAAAATCAAAACCAAAGAGTGTGATAACACTCCCCACTGCACCATTGTTATCACTTAATAAAAGACGCGGTATCGGTGTGGCTAACACGCCATTCAGCTTATTTTCTTTGCTTGCTTGCCCAGTGCCTAATTGCCCAGATGTATTTTCGCCCCAACAAAAGACGCGCCCCGAGGCAACGGTTGCACAGGTATGATTGCCCCCAGCTGTCACCGAAGTTGCGTTTTGGGCAAACCCCATTACTGTGTTTGGTGGCGATGTATTTGAGGTTTGACCATTGCCAAGTTGGCCGCTTGTGTTTAACCCCCAACAGCGCAATTCACCCAATGTCAATATTGCACAGGTATGATTTTTACCTGCGGAAATGCTAATTGCAACCGAAGGCAACCCCGTAACAGGACGCGGGGTCAGTTGTATATTGGTGCTGCCATCCCCTAATTGCCCATAGGTATTGCTCCCCCAGCACATTACTGAGCCATCGCGCATTAATGCACAGGTGTGTTCATTGCCAGCTGCAATTTGGGTGACATTACCCCCTAAGCCTTTCACGTCTTGTAAGCTACCGCGATCTTTTTGTGTGCCGTCACCTAATTGCCCAGCATTGTTATGCCCCCAACATTTGGCTGCCCCATCCTCAGTTATGACGCAGGTATGATCGTTGCCTGCCGCAAGTGCGTTTAATTTTACTGGGCTGTTGGCAACTTCTAGCGGGCTACGAGAAAATGTAATGCTTTCATTGCCCAATTGTTGGTATAAGTTATTGCCCCAACACCAAATTGAATGAGATGAAGGGCTGGTGTTTTGCACCATAGCACAGGCATGAGAATTCCCGGCGGCGATAGCTGTTACATTATTTGCTAATCCTTTAACCAAAGTGGGGGTCAGTGCATTGGTGGTTGTCTCGTTCCCCAATTCACCATAAAGATTGCTGCCCCAACAGGATGCAGCACCTTTGGCTGTGATGGCGCAAGTAAAGCCAGCACCGGCTTTAAGCTGGCGTATGTCGCTGTCAAAGGCAATGGGTTTGCTAACCATAATTGTGCTTTCGGTTGAGCCATCACCCAGTTGCCCAAATCTGTTATTGCCCCAACACTGAATTTGGTTGGCATTGCTTACGCAACTATGCGATGATCCAGCAGAGATTTGACCCACCCCTGTTGACAGCGAAGCGATGGGGGCCGGAATATATGCAAGCGTTGAAACCCCGTTGCCCAATTGCCCATAGCTGTTTTCGCCTACACAAAACAGGTTGTTGCTGGCTGATGTGGTTGCCACACAGGTGTGAAACCCGCCGGTGGCAACCGACAAAATATCGGTGTCTAGGTCTTTTATGGCTACTGCAATATTTTGATTTAACCAAGTGCCATTTCCCAATTGTCCACTTGTGTTTTCGCCCCAACATACAACCTTGGCAGGGCTAATGGCGCAGGTGTGATTTTGCCGGCTCACAATATGGTTAAGATCGTTGCCCAAATTTTGAACAATGACAGGGGTTGTGCTTGCGGTTGTGCTGCCATTGCCAAGTTGCCCAGAGTCGTTGTTGCCCCAGCATTTCACTTGGTCTGTGATTAATAGGGCACACGTATGGAATAACCCTAATGCAACGTTGGTAACATTGGTTAGCCCATTCACAAGTTGGGCTTGTGGGCTATCGATGGTATTTCCATTGCCCAATTGCCCACCGCCGTTTGCGCCCCAACACATTACGGTGCTGTTGAGAAGCACGGCGCAACTGTGGTTAATGCCAACCTGAACCGATTTGGCTTTGTCAATTTGCGTCACTTTGGTTGGCGTATGTTGATCGATTAATGTATTGTTACCCAATTGCCCCTGACCATTTGCACCCCAACAATAAATACGCTCGTCAATGAGCAGTGCACAAGTGATATTTTTGCCTGCCGAAATGGTCTTTGCTTTTGTTGGCAACCCCATCACACTGCGGGGGGTGGGGCGAGTGATGCTGGTAGCATCGCCCAATTCGCCATAAAGGTTGCTGCCCCAACACCATACGTCACCATCGCCCACAATGCTACAAGTGTGATAAGCCCCAGTGGCAACGGCGGTGGCGGCAGAAGGCAAGCCATCTACGGGTGACAAAATATTTGATGCCGTAAATGTGCCATTTCCAAGTTGCCCATTATTGTTCCCGCCCCAACACGACACTTTGCCATCTGCAAACAATGCACAAGTATGCACCAACCCAGCCGAAACTTCGATGGCTTGGGTTGGCAAATGGAGGTTGGATGTTGAGTCAAAATCGATATTTGGGGTTGTTGTTTGCGACAAAGTTGGCGAAAATGGGGTTGTGGCACATATTAATGTGCAAAAAAAGCGAAATATTTTTTTTAATGAGGTTTTTTGCATGAAAGTTGTTTTTATTTCTTAATAAACAGGGCAATTTAAAAAGACGCAATGACAAAATCACTTAATTCCCATCCTCCTAGGGAATGGAGATTGGGTGATTTCGGCGAAAATCTGTTGTGACTTATTATTGAGAAGTTACCAATTTGATTTTAATTTTGGCTTCGCAGGGTTGTTCGTTACAGGTGGTTTTAAGCGGCACCATACCTAGCCGCAATATTTGGGTGGGGCGGGTTGAATAAAGTGGACCCCTTTGTCAAGACACAAAAACATTAAATTTCAGGTAGATTATTGTCAGAATTGGTTGAACAGTAGTTTAGTCTAAAAGTAGGGATGTTGTTCAAACCTGTAGTAAAACAGAGGGTATGAAAAAAAAGAAGAACAACATCCCCCCGCAGTATACAAAACAGTCGAAGCGATGATAGCAACGCTAGCAAGCATCAACAAAGGAACAG
>CAMDWA010000054.1 GCA_945877855.1 Thermoflexus hugenholtzii JAD2
AAATATCTTCCAGTTGCGCAAATGGCAAACGCCCCATTGATTCCCATTTTGTGCGCAACACCCCCCCGTCCATTACATCGCCCCCCTCAATAATGCTCCAGCGATCCGTTATACGGAGGTTTACCTTAAATTTGCTGCTCAATGATTCACTCGAATTTTTATTTATTAACCATGCACCAGCATGAACCAAATTCATAATTGCAAGTGGCAAATAAAGATCGACTATTATGTTTTCGTCAGGATTAGCATCCCTTAGCCACTTTTGAAATACCGGGCGCAATTTATGCTCTAATTCGCTGAAGTCCTTCGCTGAATTATTTCCATTAGGCATATCAAGCCTGCCCCATAAATCTTGATCAAACCGCTTGCCAAACGCTTTTATCTCAAGCGGCAATTGACGTGGATCTTCGGTCAAAATATGACGGTTAGACGAAACAAAAATAGACAATAAACTTTGTTTGGAAATTTCTCCTTTTAGTATTTTCCATTTAGATCTAAATAAATCATCGATCTGAGTTTGAGAAAGACTATACAAAGTCAATGTGTGTTTCGTAGCCCATGTGTGAATCACCCCAAATAATGTAGGCTCATACTGTACTAATTGTTGCAAAAGGAGTAGGATAGGTGGTAATTTTTGTGATTTTCGCCATTCAGATGGCGTTCTCTGAGGCTCTTCATCTAAGACCTCTTGTAAAATATTAGCTAATGTGCATGCATTCTCTTTTAACGGATAAACCTTCATGACCAAAGACTCAGTTACAACCTCTTTTAAACTTTCATAAACTTGATAATATGCTACTATCCTCCTAAGATCGAGCTTATCTGTTTTTGAAACAGCCTCTAATAATTGAGATAACTTACCACAGCTAATAGTCTCATTAATTGCTTCAGCCCAGAAATGCTCCGCATTCCAATCAAAATTAAGCTTCATTAGGCTTACGCCATTATCTTCTAATAATCCGCGTGCAGAATTTGGCTGGTAGTGTGTTGCAAGCGCATTACGGACACGTAATTGAAATGGATGATGAGACATAAAGCGTCTTTGTTTTTACAACAATGTGAATATTAATTACCGATTAAAAGACTTGTGGTTCATCAAACAAAGTCATCAGGCCGTGCCTTTTTTACTGCGCTTAACAACACAGGTATTCGTGAACGGCGCTTCAAATAATCAATTAGGTTTTGAATACGTAGCTTCTTAGTAACTCCCGGAATTTCTTCCCAATCAACTGGTATCTCTTTGCAAATTAACTCCAAATCACTTAAACTAAATAACTCAGCCATTTTGTCGCGTAACTCAACGTCACTTAAAGATTCTATTTTCATTTTTACACCCTCTTGTACATTTGTTGATGTGTCTGCTGGTTTTATTAATGTTCGATAGTGTGCAATCGCTTCTCGTAAATTTTTATTTCCCTCATATTCTCTTGCACCACGAGTAATGAGGTCATCTAGTTTTCCTTGGTTTTCAGCTTCAGTAAAAATATCGTTCCAAATTACTAATATTGCACCATCCGTGTTAATATTTGTTAGATTAATATTGGCATCTTCTGCCACTAATGTGGCATTGGCAGATTTTCTATACAGCTGAATAAAAATATCTCGAATAGGTTGAATAGCTGCTTTTATCGTCGTCGACACGCTTACTCCTTGTGAGTTATTATTATTTGGTTCATTTAATGATGGATGTGCTGGCGTTAAAACCTGTTTTGGAAAAAGCACCAAATCCCCTTTCCCACGTAAGTAAAGCGCCGCCATACCAAAGGCACATACATGGGTATTAGCATCTTCTGGCAATTCACAATCCCAAATCGCCCAACGCGCTGCCCACACCGCTTCATCAATGCTTAACCCAGATGCCAACGCATGATAAAAGGCCTGATTAAATACAATTGCATGTGCATCAGCAATTTCAAATTGCATACCGATGACAGCTGGGATCCCACGCCCGATCAAAGCTGTGGCAACCGTTTGCCAAGGGTTAAATGCATCACGACGCGCACCTTCGCAAGCTGACAAGACCACTAAACGCACATCTCGATCAGCCAAATATCCTGCAATATTTGCGGCGGGGCAAAAATCAGCCGTGCTGTCTTCTTTTAGCAAAATTAAGCCACCCTCTTGCTTTAATTTTCCCACTTCATCTGCCATACGAGTGATAACATAACCGTGGCCTGAAAAATGTAATATTTGCACATCACCATGATCAACAAAAAATTGACGTAACCAAGATCGAGTTATCTTTTGACTTGAATTAGCAGTCGATGGCACTAAGATTTGTTGAATGCGATCTGGCAATTTTTGATGTAACTTTTTCAAGCTTTCAACATCTTTATTAAGATCCAACCTCTCGGTTGATGCTGGGTTGGCAAACAATCCCAACATTCGAATATTCACCGGTGTTGTAAGATTCCCTTGCCGTTCACCAGCCAAAACTTCCACCCGTGCCATTGAGCATTTTCGATCTAGTAATAAAGGGGTTCCTTCGCCCTCCACCCACAAATATTCCCAAGCAATACCAGCGAGGGCTAAATCGGTTTGCCCAAAACGGAGACATAAGCGTAAACCTTGATCTGGATTGAGATTGCGACGAGCTTGGCGAAAAAGATCACTAGTTGAGTTTCTCCCTTGTTCGGGTAATAATGCTTCGAACAATAAATTCCCAAATCGCTCTATTTCATTGCGCTGTAATGTTCCTAATGCTAGCTCGGCTTGCAGGTCGAGCAAATCTTCTGGAAGTTGGCTTCGCTCTGCGTAATTAGGGGCGTGAGCGTCCCAGCCCGGCATTTCACTAACCCGTACTGAAAATTGGCGGGTTTCAGAGTTATAACCCGCCAAATCAATCACAAAATCTTTGTACTGCATCATAGTGTTTGATATCGACTAATCATCTTATCCCACAAGGCATCATTAGCAAAAGCCACCCGCCCATAATATCGCGAAATCCGGCTAATATTTGGCGGAGGTAAGTATACCGACAAACCACCAATTTCATCGAACCATATGCCATGATGGATATTCTTCAACACTGCTAAAGAAGGATTATTATCAAACGACTTCACTACAGCCTCAGCAGCCTGTTTTAATTGTTCATTTTGTGTCAGTTGAGTTAATGCTTGAGCAACACTACGTAAGTCCCACAATTGATATTTAAATTTGTGAATGCGGCGCTCCCCTGCATTTGTGTTAACTTCTTTGTATTGTGTAATTTTTTGTGCTTTCCACAAAGTTTGACGATGCTCCGGCATATTCGCAATAAGCACTTTAGCCAAATCCCGCACCACCAGTTTCAATGCATCCATACCAGCCAATTCAATAGCACACTTGGTGACATCTCCTGCCTTTGGTGGAAATTTTTTGTGATAATTTGAATATTCTGTCACAATTAACGTGCTTAATTCTTTAGGCGAGATATTTGGTCTTGCATGTAAGTCAGATACAATTTTGCTATAAGGCCAACTGGTGGCTGGCACCAATTCTTCAGAAGCAACCATATAGTCTACTTGCTGACGTAACTGATAAGCCACTTCTATCGATGCCATTAAACAAGCATCCATCCCTAATAAATCTAGTTTACGCGGATTATCAGGCGTTGAAATGGCGGTTGTAATTTCCGTAACTACCTTTTCCAATTCAACAGTGTCTATCGAATGTTGACTGCCGTCATCAAAGCAAATAGCGCGTTTACTGACAGTTGGCTCGCTCATCATGGTTTCTAGTGTCGAGCGAAAAAGCGCAGGCACAGTGCTATTTGCCGATCTCATTTTACGCTCACGCGGCGAAATATCACGTAAATCATGTGGCATCCAACCCGTACCATGACTCCATAGTATCAAGCCATAATGCTCGGCGGGGTAAGCTTGAAATGCGTGAGTTGCATATTTAATCAATTGTTTAGGGTCACCACTGTCGAAGTGCTGATCAGGTGGCTTACCCGCAAAGTAAGTTTTGGGGTCTTTATGGTCGTAGATTTTTGCACCATCAGGGGTATCAATTAAGGTAACAATTTTGATCTGATCCGTGCTACCTAAATCCCATACTTGCTCAATTGATCGACGCGCATAAGCATCTAAATTGTTATGTGCTGCTAAGTAAATAAAGATAGTCCAATTCCGCATAATATTAATTCACTATGTTCTCTTAATGATTCGTCATACTTGATCGACCGGCACGTAAAGCAGCATGTTTTTCCACCAGGTCTTTCATAGATTGATGAAAATCATTACCCGCCTCTTTTAATTGCTCGACACCCTTAACCGGATCAGAAATTGCGTTGAGCCGAGTTACGTAGGTGTTGTAGTTGCCACTTAACCACGTAATCAACTCAAAGTTTTCTTCTATGGCCCGCAACGGTTGGCTAATAAAAAACGCGAGAAATACCGTTACACCTAGCCCGCCAAATAGGGCTGCAATTGCAACTTCACGTACAGTTCCGGCAATAACAGCCGCAATAAATAAAACCAGCCCAACTGCAAACATAAGCCTATACATTCGTGTCACCCAACGATAATCGCTCATATATTGATTAAATGTTGAATTTAATAACTTCTCACTTAATTTGAAGCTCGCTACTGTCCCATCCAACCAAGCATCCCTTAATCGTTTTCGCTCTGCTTGAGTTAAATTGGGATGTGTATCCTCGGGATTGATGGATTTTGATCCTGCCCCCGGAAAATTTGGCGATTCCCCGTACTCTTCTTGAGCATCAGGAAACATTGCTGATTTTGATTGACTTGCCATAAAATCTCCTATGTCTTATATTCTAATATCCAAAACCTCAAAATTAGTCCCAAAAACTTGCCAAATTGCGACTTACACACAACCCCAAAATCATAAAAATCTCATAGGAACACCTCGTCCTCATACTCCTCTTTTTTATCAAAATAAAAAGCAAAATTTGTAAGGGTCAAAATGATAACGGAACCGTTATTTCGAGCGAAGCGAGAAATCCTTGCATAACATACGCTTTTAGCTTCAATTTACGCAAAGATTTCTCGCTCCGCTCGAAATGACAGGTGTTAGGCAAAAATGACGATTTTACGCTTCCACTATCATCTTGACCCTTACAAAAAAAGCAAAATTTGGCAAAGATATTAAAACGATCAAACCAATTTCATCCCCCTTCTTTGTGATCTTTGTGTGCTTTGTGGCAAAAATTTTTTGATTCGCATAAGCCCTACACTTATATATTGTGCTCCTCCCCACCCCAGATACAATTCCCCCCTATGCTCGACATCACCCAAATCCGCCCACACTTCCCGGCCCTGGCCCGCCTGCAACATGGCCGCCCCATCGTTTTCTTCGACGGCCCCGCCGGCACCCAAGTGACGCAATCCTGTATCGACGGCATCGTCGAATACTTCACCCGCTCGAATGCCAACACACACGGGCAATTCATGACCAGCCACGAAACCGACGCCATTATTGTGGCGGCGCACGAATGGATGGCCGACATGCTCAACGCCCAACACCGCGAAGAGGTGTATTTTGGGGCCAACATGACCTCGCTCACCTTCGCGCTCAGCCGCTCGCTTGGGCAAACGCTGCAAGCCGGTGACGAGATCATCTTGACCAAGCTCGACCACGATGCCAATTACTCACCTTGGCATCTGATGGCCCAAGACAAAGGCGTAACCGTGCATACCGTCGATGTCAACGAGGTCGATTGCACCCTCAACCTCGACGATTTCGAGAAGCACCTCAGCCACAAGACCAAATTGGTCGCCATCGGCTGCGCCTCAAACGCCGTCGGCACCGTCAACCCGCTCAAGCAAATCATCGGCATGGCCAAGGCCGTCGGGGCGCTCACCTTCCTCGATGCGGTGCATTACGCCCCGCACGCCCCCATCGATGTGCAAGACCTCGGCTGCGATTTTCTCGGCTGCTCCACCTACAAATTCTTCGCCCCCCACATGGGCGTGATCTACGGGCGCAAGGCTTTGCTCGAAAGCCTGCCGGCCTACAAAGTGCGCCCCGCCGACAATGCCTTGCCCAGCAAATTTGAAACCGGAACCCAAAACCATGAGCATATGGCTGGCCTGAACGGCACAATGACCTATCTCGAATGGCTCGGCCAAACCTACCCAGCCGAAGTCTCGGGCAATTTCCGCAGTGCCCGCGCCAAGACCCTGCATCAGGCCCTGCAATCGATTCAAGATTACGAAGCCGACCTCAGCCGCCACATGTTGGCTGGCCTGAGCAAAATTCGCGGCTGCAAGGTGTATGGCATCACCGACCCAGCCCGCATTCACCAACGCACCCCCACCTTCGGCATACGCCTCGATGGCGAAAACCCACACGCCACCGCCAAACGCCTCGGCGAAGCCGGTATTTGTGTGTGGAGCGGCAATTATTATGCCCTCAACCTGACCGAACGCCTCGGCATCGAAGAATCGGGCGGCATGGTGCGCGTCGGCTTCGCCCACTACAACACCCACGCCGAAATCGACCGCTTCTTACAAACCCTGTAAAAAAATTACGAATTACGAATTATGAATTACGAATTGGGGTGATCTGTCATTTAGGTTTAATTGACACCCTATGACAAATTAGGTGACTTGTTAAGTCACCCAAAAGGCTAATTCGTAATTCGTAATTTGTAATTCGTAATTAAAAAAAAGATGCGTTTCCTCGCCCCTGCCATCCTCACGTTATTGACGTTGCTTGCTACGTGGAAGCTGACGCTGGGGGAACGCATCATTGCACGGGGCGATTTGCTGCTGTATTTTTACCCACTGCGCGATTTTGCCGCCGCGGCCTTGCGTGACGGGCATTTGCCCTTGTGGAACCCCTATACGTTCATGGGGTCGCCGTTTTTGGCCAATTCGCAGGCCGGCTTTTTCTATCCGTTCAATTTACTCAGCGCGTGGCTGCCTGCCGAACGCGCCATTGCGCTACAAATACCGCTGCATCTCATCATCGCCGGTTTGGGCATGTATGTCTTGGCACGGCGTGGCATGGCGCTCAGCCGACTCGCCGCCTTTACCAGCGCCCTCGCCTTTGGCCTCGGCGGCTACCTCGGCGCACAAATCGAGCACATCAACCAAGTGCAAGTGTTGGCGTGGCTACCGCTTGAGGTATTTTGGGTTGCGCAATCCAAAATCCAAAATCTAAAATCCAAAATCCAAAATCTGGCCCTTCTCTCACTCGTCATCGCCTTTCAAGTGACGGCCGGGCACACCCAATCCCTTTACATTTGTTTGGTCATGTTGGGGGTGGTGGCGCTGGGGCAATGCCTGCCCGCGCTGATTGCGGCAGGCAAGCAGTCGTCGTCGCAGCGGCTACACCCGATTCAGCCAAACAGCCCTTGGGCCAACGCCCTCCCCATTCGCCCACCCAATGCCGATGACCTAAAAGCCTTGCTACGCGCCTTGCTGCCCTTGTTGCTGCTGGGGATGGCCGCCGCGCTCGGCGCGTTGCTCAGCGCCGCCCAACTTGTGCCCACCCTCGAACTCAGCCAATTTTCGGCGCGTGGCGCACGCATGACCTTGTCTGAGGCTGGCTCGTTTTCGTGGCGGCCTTGGGTTTTCACCCGCGCCCTCATGCCCACCTATGGTGACCCACTTTTTGCCGAATATGTGGCCTATATCGGGGCGGGCGGCTTGGCGCTCATGTTGATCGGGGTTGTGGCTGGGTTTCGTAAACAGCGCCCGTCGGCCCATTTCCCCCTCGCCTTCACCCTGCTCATCCTCGGCCTGCTGCTGGCATGGGGCACAGCCTTGCCGAGTTTTCCCTATTTATATCGCTATGTGCCGGGCTTCAGCCAATTTCGCGTGCAAGCGCGTTGGCTCATCATGTTTAGCCTCGGCGCGGCCATGCTTATTGGGCTGGGGGTCGATTATTTACGCTTCAATACTCCCACAATCGTCAATCGCAACGCTAAAATCATCAACCTTGTGGCGTGGCTTGGGCTAATGGTGGTGCTGGGGGGCTTGGCTTGGTGGGGCGTGCGTTTTTCACCCGAAGCCGAATATAAGTCGTGGCCTGCCAACTCGGTTTTATGGGGATGGGGCTTGGGCGCAGCAGCCGTGACCGCGCTATTGTTACTCCCCAACCGTTTGGCCCATGCCCAACAATGGGGCCTCATTGCGGTCATGATGACCGAGCTACTGGTCGCCTCACAATTTCAGCCCTATGCCCGCGCTGCCGATGCCGCCGCTCTCACCAGCCTGCGCCCCGCCACCGCGCATTTGCTGGCGCAAAAAATGGAAAATGAAAAATTGAAAATTGAAAATTTAGATGAGCGCCCCAATTTTAAATTTTCCATTTTAAATTCTAAATTTGACCGCATCCTCTCCCTCTCCGGCCTATTTTTTGACCCCGGCGACAAAGACGAGCAAACGCTGATCTACCAGTCACAATTAAGCGCCGATGAGTTATACGACCGCATCATCGCCAGCAAACAAAAAGAGATTCTCACACCCAATTTTTCGCTCTATTACCGCTTGCCCAGCGTCGATGGCTACGATGGCGGACTATTGCCCACCCGTCAATATGCCGATTTTGTGCGCCAAGTTATTCCACCCGCGCCCGTCGGTAGCCCGCCGCGCAGTGTCGATGGGCGACTGCGTGAATTTTTGAAAGGGGTGCCAGAGCAGCGCTGGCTCGATCAAATGGGGGTGCGCTATGTGCTGGCCGATAAAACCGCCGATGTATTTGTAGAGGACGTGTATTACGATACATTATTCAGTTCGCCCACCATCACCCGTGTAGGGTCAGTGCTCACACTCACCCTAGCGCCATACACCGCCACTAGCCTAGGCATTTTGTTGGCGCAACCCGCCCCACCCTATAGCATGACAGTCTTATTTGCCGATGGGGCATCGCAGCAATTTGAGGGGGTAGCAAAACCATTTACCCCAGCCAACACCGGCGAACAATTTGGCTATGTGCGGCTCGATTGGGGGCAGCGCCGCAGCCCAAGTACCTTGTTCGTTCATACGCTTGGCAATACCATTGGCCCACCCGTATTACGCGGCCTGAGCAGCATCGACCATACCGACAAGACCTTTATCTCGCAAATGCTGCAATCCGATGCGCCCGACGGGCATAACATGCGTATGGTGTATAGCGGCGACACCAAAATCTACGAAAACCTCAGCTATGCCGGGCGGGCCACCCTCAGCGCCGAGCGCAAACCACACAATGCCGCGTTATATATGCAAGGGTTGCCAACCATCGCCTTGCCCGCCCAAATGCTTATCGACCAAGCCGAGCGGGTGTTGATCAAGCTGCCGGCGCTGCCAACGCCATCGCTAGGCGGCGTGCCCAGCGACCCATTCAGCTATTCCAATGTGCAATTAACCTTGCGCGACTCGTGTTACCCGGGCTGGTTGGCTTATGTCGATGGGGTCGAAACGCCCATCACCTGCCCCACCGGCATAGCGCGGGTGGTAAATGTGTTACCCGGTGCGCAACAAGTCGAGTTTGTCTTTCGGCCCACCTCGGTCACATTGGGGTTTGTGCTCAGTGGGGTTGGGGTTTTGCTGTGGTTGGGGTTGGTGGTGGTTGGGGTTAAAAGAGCGACTAAAAGTCGCCACCCACCACCCGCCCCCGCCGCTGCCCCAACGCCAACACCACCCCACCCACTAGCACCACCGCCGAAAATGCCAAACCAATATTCAAGCCCCCCAGCCAATCAGACAACGCGCCGGTGATGGTAGGACCGAACGATTGACCAAGCGCAAAAACAATCGTAAAGATCGCCAACCCCCGCGTCCAATCTGATTTTGGGAACTCGCGCCGCACAAACGCGGTAATGGCCGACACCACCGCCAAAAACGACAAACCAAATATCACGCTAGAGGCAAACACCGCCGGTAAAGATACCACCACCAAAGGCAACAAAGTGGCGACTGCCGTCGCGCCCATCGTCATGGCAATGGCGTGTCCGCGCTGAGCGCGATCGATCACCCGCCGCCACACAAAGCTAGACGCGATGACGCCCACCCCCAGCGCACCAAACACCAGCGATGCCGTTAATGGCGGCACGCCCTGCGACTGTAAAAACGCAATAATAAAGGTCATGTAAGAAACATAACCCAAGCCAAACATGAAATATGCCGCCAATGCAGGCCACAAATGCCATATTGTCACCGCAGGTTGGGGCACATGGCCCTGCCCCGTTGCCATTGGGTGAGATGGGGCTTGTGGTTGCCAAGGCGTTGCCGCCATGACACACGCCGCCAACGCCAACGCACCCAAAATCACCCAGCCATTGCGCCACCGCTCGGCATCACCGCTGGTCAGCACCAATGGCAGCAACAACCCCGCCAGCAAAATGCCAATACCGATACCGCCAACATTCAACCCCAGCAACAACCCTGCCTGCGCGGAGTGCTCTGCCGCCAATAATGAAATTAGCGTGCCTGCCGCAATAAACACCACCGCGCCAGTAAAGCCGGTTAACCCACGTAAGGCTAACATAAAGCCAAAGGGGCGGGCGGCACTCATTGCCAAAATGCTGAGCGCCGTCAGCAACAACATGGCGCGAAAAGCCGTGCGCAACCCCATGCGCCGAATAAGCCACGGGGCTAGTAACGAGCCAGACAAATAGCCAACGGCATTGGCCGTGTTCATTAACCCCGCCTCAGTATAGCCCCAACCCAAAGCTTGGCGCATGGGCGGCAACAACAGCGCATAAGCAAAACGCCCAAGCCCCAAGGCCACCATCAACCCAAAAGACAAACGAAAGGCGGTAAAGGTCGGCGATGAAAATGAAGGTTTAAAAGTCACAAATACAAAGTTTATCCCACTTATCAAACAGTTAAAATTGATCACAACTTATGAACCCATATGCAGATCTCTCCCACAAAGTCGCCATTGTTACTGGCGGGGCGCAAGGCATTGGCCGCGCCATTTGCCAGCGTTTTGCCGAAGTCGGTATGCACGTGATTGTGGCCGACATTGCCCAAGATAAAGGTGAACGCACCCGCGATGAGATCATCGCGGCGGGCGGCAGTGCCGAGTTTAGGCTTTGTAATGTCGAATATCACAGCCAAATACGCGATACAGTCGAGGCAATCATTCAACAACACGGGCGGCTCGATGTGGTGGTAAACAATGCTTATTGGTCGGTGGTTAAAGACGTGGTGGCGCTTGAAGAAGCTGAGTGGGACAAAGGCATGGACGTGATGCTCAAGGCGGCTTATTTATTTGGCAAACACGCCTTCCCACACATGCTGCGCAACGGCGGTGGGGCCATGATTAATATTGCCTCGATTCACGGCCTCGTGGCAGCCCCGCGTTACCCGGTGTATGCCGCAGCCAAGGCGGGCCTCATTCACCTAACCCGGCAAATGGCGATTGATGGCGGGCAGCATAATATTCGCGTTAATGCCATTTGCCCGGGCTGGATTTTTACCGAAAGCATGACCCTGACCGACGAAAACCGCCGCATGGCCAAACTTTACCCGCGTGGGCGGCCCGGCGAGCCGATTGAGGTCGCCAATGTAGCGTTGTTTTTGGCATCATCACAGGCCAGTTTTGTCAATGGTCAAGCCATTTGTGTCGATGGTGGGCTAACGGCGCAAATTCAAGAAGTGGAATTTTGGTGGCGTGGTGTTACGCCATTTGTTGGGCCAGTAGCGTAAAATAGTGTTTATCTCATGACCAGTTCCCTTTCTCGCCCCACCCAACCAGACCCGTTCTGGCACCCAGCTCTTATCGTATTTACCAGCAATGTGTGCATCATGGTGATTGAACTTATCGCCAGTCGCCTCATTGCACCCGTTATCGGCGTATCGCTTTACAGTTGGACCACCGTCATTGGCGTGATGTTGGCTGGCCTGAGTGCCGGCAACTTCATCGGTGGGGCCTTGGCCGACCGCTTTGCCTCGCGGCGCTTGCTCGGCAGCATTTTTATCTTGGCCGGGCTGGGCAGCCTGAGTATTTTGGCGCTCTTTGAGTTAGTTGGCACGGGTGGGTTACCTGAATTTCGCATTCCGCTCATTCTGCGCATGTCGGCCTTTGTCGCCATGATTTTTTTATTGCCTTGTATTTTGTTGGGGTTGATCTCGCCGATGGTGATTAAGCTGACCCTACGTGACCTAAACACCAGTGGCAGCACCATGGGACGCATCTATGCTGCTTCAACCATCGGGGCCATTATTGGCACCTTTGCCACTGGGTTTTATCTCATTTCATGGTTTGGTACCCGTTACACCACGCTAGGGGCAAGCATGTTGCTCATTGTGATGGGAATTTTGCTCGGTCAGTGGACGCGCCAATGGTGGCAAGCCGCCATCGTCGCAGTATGCGTCCTGATTGCGCTCCCTTTCACCCCTGTTAATCGGCTGCTCAACAGTTGGTGCATGATCGAATCCAACTATTTTTGTATTCGGGTGCGCGAAGAGGTGCAAAACGGCGAGACGTATAAAGTGCTAACCCTCGATCATTTGGTGCATAGCTATAGCCACGCCACCAAGACCGATGACCTGCGTTATGCCTATGAGCAAATCGATTCGGAGGTAGCCGAATTTATCTTGAAACGCGATGGGCAAGTGCGTTATTTGCTGTTAGGGGGCGGCGGCTACACCATGCCCCGTTATCTTGAAAATGCTTACCCCGCCGACAAAGCCATTATTGACGTGGTTGAGATCGACCCCATGGTGACCCAAGTCGCCAAAACCCACATGGGGTTAGGGCTTAATACCCGCGTCACGTCATATAATCTTGATGCCCGTCAATTTTTAGCCGAACGCAACGTGAGTGAACGCAAATACAACATCATTCAGGCCGATGCGTTTAATGACTTTTCGGTGCCTTATCACCTTACCACCCGTGAATTTGGCTCATTGGTGAAACAACACTTAACCGACGATGGTGTGTATTTGGTCAACATGATCGACGGCGGCGATGCCGAATTTGCCCGCGCCCTCATTCGCACCGTTGGCATTAATTTCCCATACCTTTATTTTTGCCCCACCAACAAAGCCTATGATGGCATACGTCTCAATACCATGTTGCTCATCGCCTCAGCCAAACCGCTTGATGAAGCAAAACTGCGCTCGGTTGGTGGGCATGACGACGTGCGTCATATCAATAGCTGGTTAATTGACCGCGCCGATTTAGACAAATGGCTGGCCAAGCCACCGCAATTGGTCTTGACCGACGAATATGTGCCAACCGATAACTTGCTCATCCCTGCCTTCGAGAACAAGTTGGCGATTCGATAATGACAACCATACCCAGTGCAAATTTACACGACAGCTATTTTCGCGATTGGATCAGTGAACCCGGGGTGCTAGCCGATTATCTTCGGCATTATTTGCCACAACATATCGTTGCACTTATCGACCCAAGCACTGCCAATATCGAACATGGTAGTTTTGTAGATGATGAACTACGTCAACAATTGACAGACGTGCTTTGCACAGTAAAGCTACGCAGCGGCAGTGATGTATTTATCTATTGCCTCATCGAACATAAAAGTTACCCCGATAGCATGGTTGCGTTCCAATTGTTACGATATATGGTGCATATTTGGCAACGTCAAATGCAAAAAGGGGCAACCAAACTAACACCTATTATCCCGATGGTGTTATATCATGGTGAAAAACAATGGAATATTCCCACCCAATTCGCTATATTATTTGGCGATTTAGGCCAACAAGTTGGGTTTATACCTCAATTTAATTATTACTTAACCGATTTGTCTCAGATGCCAGATGAGCAAATTCACGGGCAAATCATTACACGAGTTGGGTTGCTTGGCATGAAATATAGCCGCAACCCACACGCCAACAAAATTTTAGTGCGCGTAATGGCGTTACTGAGTGGCATCGGCGACCGCAAATTAGCGCAAGGGCAATTGATTCGACTGCTAAAATATGTAACATCGATAGGGAATAATTGGGAAAGATCTGATGTGCAAACCGCAATAGCGGCAGCAGAAACTGATCCAAATTTGCAGGAGGTAATCATGAGCAATTTTGCAAAAGAATTGATTGAGCGCGGCATGGAAATTGGTGAACAACGTGGACTGCAAATTGGTGAACAACGTGGATTGCAAATCGGTGAACAACGTGGACTGAAAATTGGTGAACAACGTGGACTGCAAATCGGTGAACAACGCGGAATACAGGCGACTATTGCACGCCTCATTGAGCGCAAATTGGGGCCTTTGCAAGCAAGCGAACGTGAGCGGATTGCGCAATTAAGTGAAGCAAGCCAATTATCATTGGCCGATGCCTTGATAGATGGCCTAATGACCACCTATACAGACCTCGTTAAACGGTTAACATTATTAAATTAGACAACCGAACTGACAAGTTACATCAAAGTTACGACATCATCACATTATTGCACGGCAAAAACCTCAATCTCAGCATTCATAAACACGGGCTGGGCGATGGCGCGAAGATCGACAGCCCGTCCACCATGCCCTCTCACCACCATGAGATGCGTGACACCATATACTTGCGACATGCGCTGTAAGGCTTGGGCATCGGTCTGCAAAAACACGCGCTGGTTTAGCGCCAAACGCTCTGGGAATGGATGAACCTCACCCCGCACGACTTTATCGAAACCCAAATGATGGGCTTGGTTTGAATTGCCAAAGCCACCCAAAAACATACGGCGCTCGGTGAAGCCCGCCGCGAAAAAATAAACTGGGTCAACATTGGCAGCCTCGGTGGTGCTAAGGGCGATGACGGCGTTGGTTGCGGTGTTATCGCGCAGCCAACGCATACCATCATAAATGGCGGGGGTCATGTGACGATAAAACGCAATGGCAACGGGTTCAGCATTGGGCAACTGCCGCCATTTAGTCACATTGTCAAGTGGGGTGTCGAGCAAGCCAATCAGCGCCAAAACACCCAAAGGCAAGCCAACGCCCCAGCGCACAAACGGACGTGACACTCGTAAACGCTGCCATAATCGGTTTAATCCCCAAGCCGCCGCAACACAACCCGGCACATAGGCAGCAAACAGAAAGTATTTTTGCCCATAGTTCACCCCATTCACCAACAAAAAGATGATGAGGCCGGTGGCAAAAAAGGCCAAAAGCCATAATTTAGCCAAAACCTGTGTTTTTAAAAATCGGGTTTCTTTGCGAAACCTGATTTCTACCCCTACCCCTACCATCACCAACGCCATATGACCAATGAGACCCGGAATGACCAAAATTGCGGCATAAATAAACTTGAGTGGGTCAGACAAGGCAAAGCGCTGCAAAACGGGTTGCCATAGATAAGCATATACAAAATACATTTGCAAGATGCTGCGAAATGGGCTGATGCTTAAACCACCCGAAGTGCCACTAAATGTAAAGGCATAAGCCCCAATTTGCACTGCAAGCGCGGGTAAAAGAAGCAATAATAAAGGTGTCAGGTGAAGTTTGAACGCGGCAAATTTAAAAATGCGCTGTAGTAGATAAAGAGCGATGGTCGAGGCCGTTAGCAACAGCAAACCACCCAGCGCCACCGAAAGTGTGGTCACTTTGACCCCAGCGCACCCGATGAGCAGCAAAGTAATGATGACCAATGCCCCCACTCGCCTGCCAAACGCGGTTGGCTCAGGTTGGGTAAATTGCCACATTTCAAGCAACAGCGGCACAAACATCACCAAGCTAAAACCGAGCGTTGGGCTGGCATACATAAAATACATAAAGGCGTTTTCAAACATAAACACCGAGTATTGTTGTGGGAAGGGGTCTAATTCGCCAACAAACAACACCAGCAGCACCGCCAATAGCCCAACCGTTGGCTTGCCGCTTAACCGCACCGCAAGCGTGTAAATTTGTAGCACCAACAAAATAAGCAACGGCACGAACCACAGCCGAAAATAAAGCGAAATGAGGGGCACGCCCGATAACCAACTGGCAGCGGCGAGATGATGATAAAAAAACCAATAATAGTTATAGCCTTCGCCCACAATATTGGGGTCACCGGTCGGCCAATGATATTTAGCTTCGGCAACCATACTGAGTTGCCACGGCACATCGACAAAATAAGCACCAGCTAAGTTGCGACCACCCGGCAGCGGCACTTCGGCAAAATAAACCATGCCAGCGTATAGCAAGGCCAACGAAATGAGCAACGCGATAGCCCATATGTGCCAAGAAGCGGTAACAGAAGGGGGTGTGGGTGAAGATGGCGCCAATCGTGAGGTTTTGGCAACCGCCATCAAGGCAATTAACCCAATAACACCAGCAACAATCCCCCAAGCGATGACGGTGCCAACCCATAGTTGCACCCACGAAAATACGTTATATAACAGAATTTCGCCAACATAACCCAAGGCCCAGCCGGTGGTGATTTGGGTGAGTATGGGGCGATGCCCGCCCCCGCAAGCGCGATAAACCGTAAAGCCAAACAACACAATAACGGCTTCGTAAATGGTAAACCGAAAGATATCGAACAGCGGCGTATCGAAATAAAGTGAGACGGCAAGCGCGGTAACAACAACCAATAAACTGGGCGGGAGAAGAGGTCGATTTTTTAAGATGTCACAAATTATAAAAGGGTTGAAAGGCCGATTTAACTATCTATCCCCAAGAGCTACGCTTTTGGAGATAGATAGTTAAATCGACCATCCCTCACCTAGCGACGCTAAGTGAGGGATGGGACAGTCGGCAAAAACTATTTTTTATTACTCAGCGGCCACTGGGGCGGGGCCAAGTTGCTCAGGGGTTAACCCGGTGCTTAACTTCACCAGCCCAAGATAATGATTACCAAACATGAGTGTGCTGGGGTCATTGCCATCACCCACGATCTGACCGGGGTTTAGCTCAAACTCATAACACTCTTGACCGGTAATATTGGTCGGGATGATATTGACAAAGCCAGCCTCGATGGCGCCACAAATGCCATAAATGACATTGGGTTTCACATTGAGGAACTTAACCATGCCGTTTGCATCTGACAACTGCGAGGACGCAAGTTGCCCATTACCATCATACAGTTGTATGGTCCAACCCGATAGCGTTGGCTCACCAGTTTGGCGAATGCCGTCGCTATTGAAGTCGTTGAATACGCGAGTATGAATTTCGCCGCCTTTATTGGTGCGGAAGGTGAAGGTGCTGTTCATGCCAGCAAAGGCATTGATCGTGACGCTCTTGTTTGCCAAGTTGGGTGTGCATTGGGTGTCACACACAATGTAGATCAGATGCCAACCATTCGGCACTAACTCATTGACGGTGTAGCTACCCGGCACCACATCGAAGGTCTTGGTATTGACATACGCATCGCCATCGTTGCTGGCTGGGTCGTCGAGATAGAACGAACCTAAGCCACCCGTAAATTGAATATTTTGCGGATCTTTTGGCAAAGATTCAAGCTTGATCGTAATACGTGCCATACCTGGGGCCAGTGTCGGCGTTGGGGTTACGCCTGCTGGTGTGCTGGTTGGCGTAGCCGTCTTGGTGGGTGTGGCGGTTGGGCCGACCGGTGTGCTGGTTGGCGTAGCCGTCTTGGTAGGTGTGGCGGTTGGGCCGACCGGTGTGTTGGTCGGGGTAGCCGTCTTGGTAGGTGTGGCGGTTGGGCCGACCGGTGTGTTAGTCGGGGTAGCCGTCTTGGTGGGCGTGGCCGTGGGTGGCGTGCCACCAGCGGTCAAGCAGAAATCGTCAGCAAACAAATTCGAACCCGTTCCTTGCTTCCAGCCCCAAACCAAAGCATAGGCTGCACTTGCAGGGACTTGAATATTCGTCATTTGATATTCGGTATAAGCAAGCGCTGCCACCGACACCGACGAGCCAGAATTGGCAACTTGGTTGTTGTAGCTGGCATCAAAGAATGACAAACCAAAGTTTGCGCTAGCATTTGCCGCCGATACCTTGCCCCAACCCTTCAGCGTTAGCACTTGACCCGGCGTTACTGGCACAAATTGCCCAAAACCGCCTTGGCCTGTACCCACAATAGCAGCCGTTGCGCCGCCATGTCGGTCAGTGCTGGTGCTCAAGTTACCCGCATTGGCCCAAGATGCTAGCCCTTCAAAGCCGCCATTGGTCAACATATTTGCCACACATACCGACCCACTTGGGGTTGGGGTGAAAATTGGGGTTGCCGTTGAGGTCGCGGTTGGCCCAACCTGAACACGGTTACCAAAAGCAACGGTTTGGCTTTGCCCTGACAACAGGCTAAAGGCAAAGCATGGGTCGCCCTGATAAATAAAGAATGTCGCTGGGAAGGTGTTTTGCCAACCCGCTTGCACACTCTCGCAGACAAAATAGGTTCCTACGGCCAAGTTGGCAAATGTCGCCTGTCCTTGGGCATTGGTTGTCTGCGTTTGCAATAATTGCCCCGTCAATGGGTTGGGGTTGGTCTGCAAATACAGCTTCATCGACCAGCCTGTTTGCAGCGGCTCACCCACATCTTGCAGGGCGTTGCTGTTTAGGTCGTTATAGGCCTTGGCAATGATGATGCCCGGGGTTAATGGGGTCGACGTCGCCGTCGCCGTTGGGGTGCGGGTTGGAGTTGAAGTTGGACCAACAGGCGTATTGGTTGGCGTGGCGGTCTTGGTTGGGGTAGCCGTCGCTACCACACCACCAGCAGTCAAACAAAAATCATCCAAATAGAGGTTGTTTGTCGAAGCATCTTTCCAGCCCCATACCAATACATAGGCTGCACCGGCTGGCACAGTGCTATTCACCACCGAATATTCGGTGTAGACGTTGGTCAAAATATTGGCAGGAGCGGGGGAGCCGCTGACTTGGGCTGAACGCGCCGCATTGTAATACGTCAACCCAATGCTGCCATCGGTTGCGGTTTTCTTGGCCCATACCTTTAAGCTGAGCACTTGACCGGGGGTGACAGCCACCCATTGGCCCAAGCCACCTTGACCGCTGCCAATGTTAAGCGAACGAGTTCCGCTGCGTATATCGGTGCTGATTACATTTGCGTTGCCAGCATTTTCCCAAGGGGTCAAAACACCCGTTTCAAAACCAGCATTCACCAACATATTGCTATTGCACACCAATGTGCCGGGCGTATTGGTGACGGTGGGTGGCAAATTGGTTGGGGTGCGGGTGGCGGTTGATGTCGCTGTGGCTGTTGGTGGTACGCCAGTTGGGGTGCGGGTAGCGGTCGATGTCGCTGTAGCCGTTGGTGGTACGCCAGTTGGGGTGCGGGTGGCGGTCGATGTCGCTGTAGCCGTTGGTGGTACGCCAGTTGCAGTTGGGGTAGCCGTATTAGCCGTGCCTGCTACCAAACCCATATCAACCGTCAGATCACCATTGCCATCATCACCATCGTTAATCGACTCGGTGTTTGGCGACAAATTAATCAGTGGGCTGGTAATGCGTGTGCCGCAGCCACCCGGTTGGTCGCCGTTATTATCGCCGTTAATGCCATTATCGAGTAATACACGGGGGTTAGCACTACACGGATAAGCTGTGGGCGGGTTGGGGATAGAGATGCGATATTTACCTTGGCGCTGATTGGTGAAGGTGTAAAAGCCATCGGTATTGGTGGTGCCAACACCCCAAGGCGCAGAAACCCCAACCTGATCCGTTTCACGATACAGTTCAATCGTCAAGTTGGCAGGGCCAAATTCACCACTGTCGCGCAAGCCATTGCCATTGGCGTCGATAAAGATTTGATCGCCAATGCGTAACAATTCATATAAACCAATGTCAATGGTAAGGTTAGCTTGATTGTCGGGAATATTGCCATCGCCGAGGCCTTGATCAAACTCGTTGAGCGGTTGCGAGCCAGGGCCAACCACGACACCCAAGGTGCGCACATACCAATGATTATTGTAAAATTTGACCGTAACGCCAACATTGTCGATGCCGTTATTGTCTTCGTCGGCTGGGTTGTTGATGGGACTGCCGCCGTTAATGGTGCTGACCCAAGCATACGATGGCATCTCAACTTCGACGATATAACGCCCAGCATCTAAACCATCAAAACGATAATAGCCATTGACCCCAGTACGCACCGTAGCCACAGGTGAGCCTTGTACTTGGTCGATTGCATCATCATTGTCATTATCGGTGTAAAGATTTATCAACAAATTATAGAAGCCGGTCTCGGTTGGGCCACGTTGTCCATCATTTTGAAAATCTTTGAAGACACGGTTGCCGATGCTAAATTTATTGGGTGGGATCGGAGTCGGGCTTGGGGTGGCGGTGGGAATAGCAGTTGCGGTTGGGGTTGGGCCGGGCGGCACGTTTGCTGCCACAAAACCAAAATCTACCGCTAAATTGCCATTTTTATCGTCGCCATCGATGCTTAAGTCTGGCTCAGTATTGGCGCGCAAGTCGATCACGGGGCTACGCACCGGCGTGCCAGAGCCACCCGCCTGAATACCATTGCTATTTTCATTAACACCGTCTTCGGTGGTGTTTACATTGGCGCTGGCCTTGGGGTAAGCGGCTGGCACATTGCGGATATATAGAAAATAACGCCCTTGGCGTATATGGTCAAAGCCATAAAACCCGCGTGGGTTGGTTACGCTGGTTGCTAGTGGGGCTTGGGTTAATGGGTTATCGAATTCGTTATATAACTCGACCGACACCCCCTGAATACCAAATACAGTAGTATCTTGCTCGGCCACATCACGCACGCCGTTATTATTGGCATCATGCCATACCAAATCGCCCAAAGCCAATAACTGATACACACCAAAATCAACCGTCAGGTTGGTTTGGGGGGTTGGCTCGGCTGGGTCGCCGGGGGCAAGGTCGGTTTCGTCAATTGGCTCGCTATTGCCCGGCCCAAGCGTAATAGCCAAACTGCGAACATAGTTAATATTGTTAATGTAATAGGTGTTAACACCATTATTGTCAGTGTCGCTGGTGTTGCCATCTATATCGCCACCATTTACAATGCTGGGCAAAAAGTTGTCGGGCAATTCAACCTCGACAATATAGTTGCCAACATCAAGGTTATCAAAACGGTAGTAACCCTGATTATCTGTAAAGGTCGAGGCAATTGGTGCGCCAGAAATATTGGTGTTATCTGCCGCCACATATAAACGCACCGGCACACTATCCATGCCCGGCTCGGTATTCTGACGAATACCATCATTATTCAAATCGCGCCACACTCGGTTACCAATGCTATAAATACCGGCACTTAACTTGTCGGTCTTACTGGCATCATTTGTGGTCGGTTGCACCTTCTGAGCAACAGTAACAGGTGGCTCCGTTTCGGCAAACGAACGTGTCGGTGCATTCACGCTCGCTGCTATCAACATCGCTGCAAAGATTCGCAGCCCTAAAAATTTTTTTTGTCTATTACTCATAACTAAATCGATTTCTCCTATCAACACGTTCGTTTAACATCATATTTATAAAGATAATTTCCATGATATGCACTGCGTAGATTTTGCTGAATAAGCCCTAAATGTCTTGAGACTAATGATGTAGTATGAGTGGGTTCAAAGTATTTTTTATGAGCACTCGTGGTGCAATCCTAATTTAATTACTTTATAAAACGTATAGGGAACAATAAAAACAACAATCTACGCATCTTCAATTTATTTTCTACGTAGGCTTGCTGCAACATTTACCACAATAAGCGCTAGAATTTTTATAAACTTATGGCTTCAATAAACACTAAAATTTCGTCCACTTCGACTGCGTTTTTGTGGGTAGATCACACTCGCGTTATCGCTGCATTTGCGGTTGTTATGCTTCATGTTACCGCTGGGCTGGTTGAAAATGCCACCCTCGGCAGCTCGGCTTGGTGGATGGGCAATGTGATGGATGCACTGGTGCGTTGGTGCGTGCCTATTTTTGTCATGATTAGCGGCTTTTTATTGTTAAACACCAAGAAAAAAGACCAAGCCACTGAGAGTTTAGCCACGTTTTACCAAAAACGAGCCAGCCGCATTTTATTGCCCCTGTTGTTTTGGTCATTGTTTTATTTGGCGTGGACGGCGCTGCGTTGGCAAGTGTTGGGGCAGCCAATCGTCATCACGGCGCTGCTCGAACAATGGGCAAGGGGAATGCCTTACTATCACATGTGGTATTTGCATATGATCTTAGGGTTGTATCTATTTGCGCCTTTTATCAAACGATTGTTAAGCGTGTTAAACACAAATGAGCAAATATTTTTGTGTGTTCTGCTGTTTGTCTTCTCAGCGCTCACAACCCTTTTGCGTTATGCGCTCAATTTGCCCAATTCTTTGTTCTTTCTTTGGTTTTTATATTACTTAGGCTATTTCATCGCTGGGCATTTATTGGGTCGGCTGCCAGTAAAACTAAGTAATGGCATTTTATGGCTTGTTCTTATGTTAACCATTGTCGAAGTCGCTGTTGGCTGTTATTACTTAGCCATTCGCCAAAACTTGGCGCTGGGGTTTTATTTCTACGATTACGCCAGCATCGCCGTCATCCCCATGTCGCTAGCGGCCTTTATTTTGTTACAACGCATGACCCTCCCCGCCGCGTTGGCCAAATGGATGCCGCGCATCGCGGCAATCTCGATGGGCATTTACCTGCTACACCCCGCCATCTTAGATGTGCTTAGTTTTCTCGGCTTACGTTGGGATATTATGCCAGCCCTGCTTTCAGTGCCTCTCATTTCAATCATCGCCTTTGTCGTTGCTGGTTTAGGGGCTTTTATTTTGAGCAAATTGCCCATTTTGCGCAACCTCATTTAACCCTCAAATTGCCGTTAAAATCACGATAGAGCAAATTCATAAAAGACGAAGGGCCGATTTCGCCTCATGCTTAGGATGGTGGTGTATCACTGCAAGTCTATGTATATTTACAAAGATAGACGACGTGATATATGTATAACCCTCACACTCACTCTCCCGCCATCACATTACCCCGTCCCACCCAAGTTTGGGGCTTGCCACGTAGGCCAGCCCGCACGGCACAGCCCACGCGCACAGCAAAAGCCACCATCGGTGCCCATAAAACAGGCATTGGCGCATTGCCAGCCATGAGCCTAATTGTGGCGATTGGGCTGTTGGTGGTCTCACTCGGCTATACCTTGGCACGCCGCGATTCAACCGTCGCCTATTTCACCTATTGGATCGGTTTGCTCATCATCTTTATTCCATCGGCAGCCCGCCAATTGCAACGCAATGTCAGCCGCACCGAGCGTTTGGGCATTGTCATCATTGTCGGCCTCACCCTACACATGATGCGCACCCTCTACAGCCCACTCGAATTTAAATTTGGCGATGAATTTCAACATTGGCGCACCGCCGACGATATGGTGCGCACCGGCCAATTGTTTAACCCTAATCCACTCTTACAAGTTAGCCCTTACTTCCCCGGCCTCGAAAACCTCACCGTCGCCCTCGTCAACCTGTCTGGTCTCGATATTTTTAACGCCGCCATGATTATCTTATTCATGGCGCGAGTCATGTTCGTCTTCGCCCTCGTCGCCTTTTTCGAAACCATCGGCAGTTCGCCCCGCGTCATCGGCATCGCCAGCCTGGTTTATATGTGCAACCCGCACTACCAATTCATCAATTTTTATGGTTATCAAGCCATCGGTATGCCCTTTGCCCTGATGGCCATGTATGCCATTGCGCGGCTCGACCGCCGCGACAGCCCCGCCGACAGCACAAAAACAAAATGGGGGCTACGTGCCCTCGTCGTGTTGGCGCTTTTCTCACTCACCATCAGCCATCACCTCACCAATTACATCACCATCGGCATGCTCAGCACATGGGCAATGGTGGCCTTGCTCGGCAAACGCATTCACAAAGCCAAATCGGCCAGCGTATGGGCCGCCGCCTTGGCTATTTTGGTATGCTTCTTGTGGTCGTTCTTCATCGCCACCGCCGTATTTGAATATTTCAGCAAGCCCTTACAATCCGTTGTCGCCAAATTCGCCAACGCCACCGTCGGCGAAGAAAGCAAAGAAGCAAAAAAACAATCGTTTGTATTGCAACAAAACCCACCTGCCGAGCGCGTCATTAGCTGGAGCGCCACGGGCCTATTGATCGCCGCCGCGCCCGTGGGCGCATGGGCCATCTGGAAACGCCGCCGCAATAACATTGCCGCCCTCACTTTGGCCGTCATCGCCTTGGCTTACCCCGCCAGTTGGGGCTTTCGCTTGGTGTCGGCAGATGGGGCCGAATTTACCGGACGCTTGGCGCCCTATCTCTTTGTGGCGCTGAGTTATGGCATCGCTATGGCGATTGAATGGCTCGACGATGCCAATTGGCGCGAGTTTCCACTCAGTTGGCTGCGCAAATTAGAACCAAGCACCAAACGCTTCTTGTTGCCAGCCGCCTTCGTCGCCGTCAGCATCATCTTCGGCGGCAGCATCACCCTCGGCTACCCCTCCATCACATGGCGTTTGCCCGGCAAGTTTATCGTCAATGCCTTCGAACGCTCGATTGAGCCACAGGGTGTGCAAGCCGCCAACTGGATGCGCACGACCCTTGGCAACAACAACCGCGTCACCTCAGACTTCATCAACAAGCTCTTGCTCGGCTCATATGGTCGCCAAGATGCTGTGGGTGGTTTGTCGTGGTTGTTCTTCTCGGGCGAAGTCGATGAAAGCGTCGCGCATCAAATCAAGGCATTTAAGCTACACTATATCGCCGTTGACTTACGCCTCACCCGCTTGTTACCAGCGCTGGGCGTATATTTTGATGCCGATGAACCCGATGCCAACGCCCACACCTCACCCATCCCGATCGATGGAATGCGCAAATATGAAAAAGACCTCAAGGTCAACCGCGTCTTCGACAGTGGCGACATCATTATGTATGATGTTCACGCCTTGGCGAAGTAAAATTTGAAGATTCTGTTAAAACGGGTTTCTATAAGAAATCCGTTTTTTAACCGTCCCACCCTAATCAACCGATACCTCAAGCGTCAACGGCGCAGACGGTGCCCCATGCAACAGGTAAGTCATGACGATCTGCGCCAGCGATCGTGGGGCCAGCGGTTCACCGATATTCACCAATTCCAATACAGGCCACCATTGAAAACGGTCCATAAACTGTGACTCATAGGCATCCGTCATTTGAGGTGCGAATCTGTCAACATGAACGATGTAGTATTGTTCTCGTTGACAGATTCGCTGCCCGGCCCAAGTAAAGGTGTGCTGTCGTCGCCAAACGAGCGGCCCCATCACACATTCGGTCAGCCCCACCTCCTCCCACAATTCTCGCAGCAATCCGGTTTCAGCCGTTTCATCTGCCTCCAATCCGCCACCCGGCGTGATCCAAAATCTGTTGCCACCATTTGGTGGCTGAACTCGTAAAAGCAGCACCTCTTGTTCGGGCGTGAGCAAAATGGCACGCACAGCTTCGCGTTCAATCATCATGTGCCTTCGCTTCTATTCAAAACGCCAAAACGGTGAATTTAGCCCCAGCGCCGCAAAAATGCGATGTGCGTCAGCAACGGTTCGTCCGCTAAACGCCTCTGACATACGATCTTGATACCATAACTTAGACAATTCCCAAACTTGCCCAATATTTAATAATTCGCCCATGTCCACCCTGTTTTGTTTGCACCAATCCATCGCCTCCTCTTTCGACCGAAAGAGCAAGATATTGGCTCAGGTATACACCAAATCGTCATACCATTGTCGGCACGGTAATGGAAAATAGACCAGCCAATCTTGGTTACTGACCTCGCCCTGAACGACTTTCAGCGACAACCGCTGTTGATCTGCCGGATGCGTTGCTTCGATCTCGACATCGATCCCCAAGGCCGCCGCAATCCCTAATGTGTCCCAAGCGCAATTGGCCCACCACAATTTATCGCCAGCTCGAACACGATAATTTGTAGGAATGGCGGAAAATGGGTTCGCCATGCGAATATGCCCCGTCTCAGCATCCAGAAAAATCATGTGTCGGTCGTGTAGCCGCCGAAACGCCAACCTTACATCATCAAGCGAAAGTTGAATGCGCTCGGCGATTTCATTTGCTAGCGGTGCACGGCACTCGTCGGCAAAGAAACGATAGATTGCGTAGCGGATTTGCAGATCAGATACAAGTGTGTTATTCATAATTGATTAAAGATTCCAAGTTGATGAAAGATTTTGCCCCAAGCGCAACAACGATCAACCAGACATGGTAAATTATCACCATCACCCGATTCGGCCACCCCAAAAACACCTCAGTCCCCACTCGGCCTGCAGATGGATTGATGACGCGAGACACGCTGATAGATCCGAAAAAAGCAACCATCCCCAACCAAACAAACACCTCGACCCAAAATAAGCGACGCCGGTTGGCAGCCCATGCTTTATTTTGCGCCAAGCTGCCAACAATCAACGCTGAAGCAATCGGAAAGGTTAATATGACCACCGCGCCACAAATCGAGTGTAAGGTATTTGACAGGTTGGGCGTCGTATCCGTAATTGCATTAGTGACAAAAACCCCAGCGCCAAACAGCGCAAACCCAATCAGCCCCAGCCACCCCCAGCCAATTTTGCCACCGAGGGTATGTAACATTGGGCGCAGGGCGATCAACACCGCCAATACACCAGCGCCCCAACAAAAAAAGGCCATTCGCATCAGCCAGCCATACGCGCCAATTTCATACTCGCTAATCATTCGCCACGTTGGGTCAAATTCTGGCTCGAGAAAATGAAGCAGGCCTAAAATCACCAAAAATGTGACCGAACAAACAACGGCTATGCCTAGTGACG
>CAMDWA010000055.1 GCA_945877855.1 Thermoflexus hugenholtzii JAD2
AGGCGGTAAACGCTCATTACTGTTTGCATGGGCCTTGGTGGCGGCAACAACGGGGGCGCATCACGTTACGACATTGTTTGGCTTGGTGTTTATTATTGCGCCGGTGTTGGCTTCGGCTTTGTTGCAAAATATTGACACAGCCTTGCCAAAATCATTTAAACAATTACGCCGCCGCAAACTAAAACCTATTTTGGGTTTGATTATTTGTCGGGCGCGGTTTTCGGTGTTAAGGGCAGGTATCTTTGGGGTTGGGGCCGGGGTGTTGCTGATTACGGTGGTTTTGCCTTATTGGTTATGGAGCCGCAGTGACCCAATTAACCAAATTTCAATTCCACATGCCAGCCGTGATAATTTTTTGGTCAATCTGAACGCTGGTTTGGTATTTTGGCTTATTCCCTATGGCATGTTGCTGTTTGCCTTGCCCTATATTTTTGCGACGGGTTATCGCTGGCGCACCTTGCCTTTGATGTTGTCTATTTCGGCCATGATTTTGCTGGGCACGGGCGGTACCACGCCCATCCCGCGTATGATATTGGGCGGGGCCTTCGATATTTTGACGCTCGACCGTTTTACTTTTTGGGCGGTCATGTTGATGTATCCGTTGGCGGGTGAATTTGCACTCAGCCTGCAACAGGGTGGTGTCGCTCGCAAATTGCAAGTTTGGCTAGGGGTGCGGCCTTGGTTGGGAGTGCAAGTGGGGTTGACGCTAGGTATTTTGGGCACAACGGTATTTTGTGCCAGTTTGTCACAATACAAACCCATGCAACCCGCGCCGATAGATCCTCAACCCATTGTTAATTTTCTCGAAAAAGACCAACACGACCGCTGGCGTTATTTAACTTTGGGATTTGGCGACCAAATGGCGTGGTTATCGGCCCAAAGCACGGCGGCCCAAGTCGATGGCAATTATCATTCGGCGCGGCGTTTGCCCGAATTGACCACCACCCCCGTTGAACGGCTCGAGGGCGCAAAATATAGCGGGGTGCCGGGTATTGGCTCGTTGCAGCAATTTGTCACCGTGCCTGACAAATATAACCTCAAATTTATTTTTTCAAATGACCCATTTTATGACCCATTGCTGTTTTTTTCGGGCTGGCATCGGTTGCAACGTCTCGAAAATGGCATTGCGGTGTGGGAACGCGAAGATATTGCCCCTTTGCCCGAAGAAGTGCCACGCAAAGATATCCCGATGTATCAGCGTATTATGTTTGGCACTTTGCCGTTTTCGGCCTTTATCAGCGCCATGATCGCCATGGTGTTGGGGCGGCATCAAATGTCGGATGACAAACAAGTGCCGATATATATTCCGCCGCCCATCCCGGCGCGGGCACGCACCCCATTGCCGCGTTGGCGACAATTTTTAAATGTGCTGCTCATTGCCCTTATGTTAACGGCATTTGGCGGCTGGGCGGCTTGGCAATGGCTCAATTATCGCAGTGACCCCGAATCGGTGATCACCGATTATTATCAAGACCTCGACTTTCGGCGCTTTAAAAAGGCTTATTCACGGCTTGCGCCCGATAATCGCCCCGAATATGATCAATATTTGCTGAATTTGTCGGCAAAAGGTGGTTTGGTGGCCTCTTATGCCAAATTGAGCGACTTAAAAATTGCAACTTTTCAACTCAGCGAAGATGTCTTAGATGCCAAAGTGCAAGCCCGATATATCACGGCCCTGTCTTATTACACCGACACCCAATCCATTCGCCTCACCCGTGATTTATCGGCGTGGTTGCCACGCTGGCAAGTGTTGTTCCCCGGCGAAGATATTCGCCTGCCGCCCGATTCATTTTTGCGAAAAACCGATATTAGCTATGCCGTGCAACCCCAACGCAAGGCCCAACTCGATAGCGGCTTAGACCGCCCCCAAGTGCGTATTATGTCATCGCGGTTGGTGGCACGGGCGGGCATTGGGTTTAGTTTGGTGGGTGAATTGAGCAACGATGACGTAGACCCAGCCGATGTTACCTTGACGGCGCGGCTATTCGACGCAGCAGGCGAGCAAATTAGCATCTACAATGCCGGCCCCGCCATGTTTCATAAATTGTTACCCTACGAGGTCACACCATTTCGGGTCGATTTTGATGGCGTGTCAAATGTGCCGATTACACGCCCGCTGAGCAGCTACGATGTGTTTGCCAAAGCCCTTGTCACCTCGCGTGACCTTGACCGCGACATCGGCACACAGCAGTTACGTGTAATGCGCGATGTATCTGGGCAATGGATGCTGTATGCCCAACTGATCAACAATGGGGTGAGTGAGGCCACCATTCCTCATGTCATGGTCACTTATTATGATCAAGGGGGCAAAGTGGCGTGGGTTGACGATTTGTTTGTAAATGAGGCAATTCGCTCACAACGCACCTTAGATATTGCGCTGCCGTTGACAACCGCCAGCATGATTTCAAGCTTCCCAACCCAACAACAAGGGCCATTGCCGAGCATCAATGGCACAGATGAATTAGATGGTGTATGGCTGCCAGCAGATATTTTGCCATTGCCTGCTGAAACTGGCTATGCCTATGCACGGGTAATGGTGCACATGTTTAGTGGGTCTGGGCAATAAATAACATTTTTGTAACATGAGCTTTTACATTTGGTTGCTGATCGGTATTTTTAGCTTGATTGGCTTGCGCGGGCCAACGTCTGAACCTGCGCCTCCTGCTTTACCACGCCAAATCATTGGCGCGGGGCAAGCGGCTGATATCACCATTGGCTTTGTCGATATGCCCGAAGATTACCCTGTGACACTCATTGGCTTTGGCAGTGCTGGCGTGATGATTAAGCAAGCCAACATCGTTCAGCAACAGGCCAGTTTTTCGTTTAGCTCTGCCGATACCCGCTATGCTGGGCATATTCAAGCCCAAATACGGGTGGGTGATAAGGTTTGGGAGTTGCCGATTCACATTGCGCCTTTGCCCGATGTGCAAACCCTATTGCCTGTGGTTGTGCCGCGTAGCATTGTGGCGGGTGGGGCAGATTACAGTTTGCTTACGGTATTGGCGACCGATGCGCTGGGCAACCCGATGGCAAATGACACCCCTTTGCAAGTGCTAGCACATTACCCAAATGTGATTACCCCAACCGAAGCAACCACCATCACGATTCAAAACCAATTAGCGTGGTTGCGCCTGCCCAGTCAAAACAATGCCGGTAGCCTACGCTTAGGCGTACAGGCCATCAACCCCAGCGGCTCGGTGGCCTATGGGCCAGAGCGTTTAGTGCGGGTTGTGCCGCGCAGAGCCAAAGATTTTCGGCTATCGACATCATCGCAAGTGTTATTGGCCGATGGCTATAGCCTGATTGAAATATTAAGCAACCCCTTGCTCGATATGTATGACAATGTATTGCTCGATGGCACCAGTGGTCAAGCGGTGGTCATTGAGGCCGATGGCACGCGACGTATGATCCCGTTTCAGGTGCGCGAAGGGCGGGCTAAATTTAGCTTGCAAACCCCAGCTTCGGCTGGTAGCCTAAGTGTGCAAGCATTTATTGGCGAGGCCCAGAGCGAGCAGTTGAATTTAGCGTTTGCCCCAGCGTTAGCAATGGCCCCATTCACCATTGCCACCCAATTTACCGCCAATGATTACCAACTGCAGGTGACGATTGCGCCATTGCTCAGCTATTTGGGCCAATTTGTGCCCGATGGCACCCCAGTGCGTTTGTGGGTCACCCAGCCAAATGGCACCCAAAATGAATATATCGTGCCCGCCGAGCAGGGCCAAGCGGTTTTGAATATCCGCAGCAGCACCCTTAGCCCGGGTCAATATCAATTTCGCGCAAAATTAGGCGGGCGCGAAGTTGAATCTCAATTTGTGTTAACCCGTTAATAATGTGGCGCAAAATTGTAGTTTACCGGTGGCGTTTGGCGATTGTGCTAGCGCTTTTGTTGCTGAGGGCTGGGGGCGTGGTTGGGGTAATGGTGATGCGGCAGCGAGCGCAATCACCCCAAGCCGCCTCTACGCCAACCCCCAGCATTACACGCACCCCGCGCCCAAGTGAGCGCGTGCGTTGGCTGCCTGACCAATTGCCCCCCACCTTGTTGCCACCCATCAACACCCGCGAGAATATTGCCCAAGCCTATGTGTCTGCGTGGCGGCAATGGGCGCTGGCGCACGAGCGCGGCACAACCTTGGGGCTAGACGATTATTTCAGCGCATCGGCCTTGGCACAGGTGCAATATGCCATTACCAGCACCAGCGAGGCCGGTTGGCAAGTGCGCCAAAGCGATGAAATGCACACGCTGCAATTAACTTATGCCTCAGACGATGGCACTTTGGTCGGGTTCCGCGATATTGATGTGCGGGTGCAACAACAATTGCGCCACCGTAACGGCACTCAAACGCAAACACTCGACATGATGCATACGTTTGAGGTGGTGATGGTGATTGAAGAGGGGCGCTGGCGTGTGCGTTTTTTGGTTCGGCAATAGCAAATATCTATGCCAGAGTAAATTCCTAAAAGATGAAGGCCGATTTCATCATCTCTGAATCTGTGCTAAAAAAGGCATATTGCCCAGTAATATTTATGACTATGGTGATATCCGATTCTGAGTAAAACCATAGACATTTTCATTAAATTAGGCCATGAAATTTAATGAAATAAACGGTCATTTATCGCAAAATATTCACACATATTCAGGCATACTTATGCACACAAAATGACCGTAAAAGCACCCGTTGTAATCCTTTACAACACCTATACAACTTGGCTTCCAGAAGATATTGCCCTTGGGCAAAAATACCTTCAAGAAATGGTTAATGGGCTTCGCACAGAGGGACATCGAGTTGAAGTGGTTGAATTTTGGCAATCGGTTGGTCAAAGTTTGCAAGGCTATGATCCCAATGAATGGATTATTTTTAACTGGTGCGAGGGCGTAGAAGGTGAGGTGGGCGGCGATGCCCGCTTGTGCGAAGATTTACAAGCCCTTGGTTTCACCTACACCGGCAACCCCCCGGCGGCGCTCAGGCTCTCGGTGCAAAAAGGGCAAGTCAAACGCGTGCTCAATCGTTGGCAAATTCCTACACCGCCCGGGCAAGCTTTCCGCTCGGCTAATGATATCCAACAATGGGGGTATTTTCCCGCCATTGTTAAACCTGTTAGCCAACATTGTTCGGCAGGTGTGACCCGTGCGGCAGTTGTGCATGATCTTGCCGCCTTGCGCGAGCGGGTCGATTTTATTAACCGCACCTTTAAAGAAGCGTCTTTGGTCGAGGCCTTCATCACGGGGCGCGAGATTAATGTGGGTATTTGGGGCAATGGCCGTCCGCGTATTTTGCCTTTGCGTGAGATTGATTTTTCGGCCATTCCAGACCCCTTTCACCAGATGGTGACGTGGGATAGCAAGTGGGTGCCCAGCAGTGAAGACTGGAACAAAATGCCCATCATTTACGATGTTCGCACCAGCCCAACACTGTATGAGCGCATTGAAAAAATAGCCCTCGATACTTATCGCGTCTTTGAATGCCGCGACTATGCGCGGGTGGATTTTAGGATTGATGCCGATGAAAACCCATGGGTGGTTGATGTAAACCCCAACCCCGATATTTGTTGGGATGGCGGCTTTATTGGCGGATGCAAAATGCTGGGGTATAGCTATGGGCAGGCCATCAGTCATATTGTGCAAATGGCGGTGACGCGCCGTAACCGCCGTAACACCCTCATCACCAATCTGCGTCAGCGCAAATTGGCGTTGGCTTAAAACAATTTTTGGGTACTGGATTACGGCGTTTGATCTATTCGGAGTAGAATTTTGACCATATCTGAGGTAGCATAGCCTCCTATGAATCATCCTCAGTCACCGGCTCAAGTAAAACGCACCCTCAGCATCGTCTTTTTTGTCATGCTGATGGATATTGTCGGCCTTAGCATCATCTTTCCGGTTGCGCCATTTATTGTGCAACGTTATAGCGACAGCGCCGTTACGGTGACATTGCTTTCAGGCATTTATGCTGCTGCCCAATTTTTTGCTGCACCAGCGATGGGTAATATTAGTGATCGGGTCGGGCGGCGGCCAGTGTTGCTTATTTCGGTATTTGGCTCGGCTATTGGTTATTTTATTTTTGGCATTGGCGGGGCGTTATGGATTTTGTTTTTGTCGCGTGTGATCGATGGTGTTACTGGTGGTAATTTATCAACAGCCTCGGCTTATATTGCCGATGTCTCGCCCCCTGCCGACCGCGCCAAAAATTTTGGCTTAATTGGGGTGGCTTTTGGGTTGGGGTTTATTTTAGGGCCAGCCTTGGGCGGGCTTGTCAGCCAAATTAGTATTGACGCACCCGCATTTTTGGCGGGCATTTTGTCGCTGATTAGTGTTGGGGTGATGTATTTTGCGCTGCCTGAATCATTGCCAAAAGAAAAACGTGATAAAACCCCATTGAGCCTTAAAGATTTTAACCCGTTAATGTCGATTGGTGATATGCTCAAAAAGCCCAATTTAGGTTTGCTTTTGCTCATTGTGTGTGTTTTTAATTTTGCTTTTAGTGGCACAAGCAGTGTGGTTGGCGTTTATTCAGCCCAACGGTTAAACGCCACGCCTGCTCAAATTGGCATGTTATTTGTCGTTGGCGGCATTATCACGGCGATTGTGCAAGCCAAAATTGTTGACCCTACGGTAAAACGCTATGGCGAAAAAAACATGGCGATTGTCAGTTTGCTTTGTCTTGGGCTGGGCTATGGCTTTATTGCCATTGCTACCGAGTTTTGGATGCTATACCCAACCGCCATTTTGCGCAATGGCATCGGCGGCTTTTTCTGGGGCACCTTGGGGGCATTGACCGCCAGCAAGGTGCTGCCCCGTGAGCAGGGGAAATTGGCAGGGGTCAATACCGCCATTCAAAGCCTGATGTCGGCGATCAGCCCATTGGCGGCGGGGGTAGCCTATGACAATATTGCGCCGAGTGCGCCATTTTTATTGGGCGCGGGGGTCTTTTTGATCGGTATGTTGCTTACCTTTGCGGTAAAAGCTGATCCGGTTTCCGAAAAACCTGCCGCCCATTGGTCATAGGCTAAAGAAATCAGATTTCGCCGAATGAACTACCCCATCTCAAGCTATACTTGAGATGGGGTAGTTCGTTTGGCAAATTTTATTTTAAATAATTCCGCGTTGCTGCAAATCCGCCAACTCGGCATCGGTCTTGCCGAGCCATTGGCTTAGCACCTCGTGGGTATGTTGACCTAGCAATGGCGGCGGGGTAAAGCTATCTTCATGGGTGTCGCTTAGTTTAATGGGGTTGCCGGGTTGCGGCACACTGCGCCCAAATGGCGTAGGCACATCTACCACCATATTTCGGGCGCGGGTTTGTGGGTCATTTAGCGCTTCGCCTAAATCGCTAACCGGCGCACACGGCACACGATTGGCCCGCAGTTTTTCAAGCCAATGGGCTTTGGTATTGGTTTTGCTGCGTTCACTAATCGTTTCATTAATATAGGCACGATTTTTTTGCCGTCCCTTTACTACGCCATTTTCTTCGGTGGCTAGGTTGGGCAAATCTAACGCCGCGCAACAGCCACGCCAAAATTCGTCGGTGATGCAGGCAATAATAATATAGCCATCACTGGTAGGAAAAGTATTGTATGGCACATGCACAAAATGCTCATTGCCATTGCGAGCGGGTTTATCGCCGCTCAAAAAATACATCGTGCCAACGTAATTGTGCAAGCTGATTTGTGAATCTAACATGCTGATATCGACATGTTGCCCGCGCCCAGTGCTTTGGCGGGCAATCACCGCCGCCAAAATGCCAATCACACCATTTAAGCCGCCGCCCAAATCGCCAATGGGAATGCCGCTGCGTTGTGGGGCCATGCCTTCGACACCTGTAATGCTCATGCCGCCGCCCATTGCTTGCGACACCATGTCAAAGGCTGTCCAATCCTTGGCTGGGCCGGTTTCACCAAAACCCGTAATCGTGCAGGTAATAATGCGCGGGTTAATTTGTTCGAGCGTGGCTTGATCTATTTTGAGCCGTTTATTAACACCAGCGCTAAAGTTATCGAGCACAATATCCGCGTGCTTGACCAATTCATAAAATAACGCCAAGCCTGCATCGGTCTTTAAATTAAGCGTGACGCTTTTTTTATTGCGGCTAAGGGTAAGAAAATAAGCCCCCATGCCGTTAATGCTATTGCGTGGGTCTTTTTCAAGCAGTCGCCGTGTGCCTTCGCCGGTGACGGGCGGCTCTATTTTAATTGTCTCGACCCCCATATCCGCCAGCATCATGCCGCAATATGGCCCACTCAGCATGTGCGTGAGGTCAAGCATACGTAGTCCTTGTAAGGGTTTCATAAAAAAATTAGGGATTAGGGATTGAGTTGATGGTTAACTCTAAATGTTATAACATTATAACATTTAGAAACACATAATTATCTAATCCTCAATCCCTAATCCCTAATCCTTAAAATATGCTATCACATCGGCTTTGCTCACCACATCGCCATATTTGCTATTAATGTCAAACAAATTGGCCTCGTGCGGGGCGGCGTGACGGTCACCGACACACTCACGCGGCACAATGACGCGAAAACCATATTGCATGCCATCGACCGCCGAGGCTCGCACACAGCCGCTGGTCGAGCAACCGGTCACGATAAGCGTATCGACCCCCAACGCCGTCAACGTGGCCGCCAATGATGTGCCAAAAAAGGTGCTGGCATATTGTTTCACCATGACGATATCGTCTGGCGCAGGCGGCAATTCTGGCACAATTTCGGCCAAGGGTTCGCCTTCGACCATGCCTCGCAACACTGGCACTTTTTGCACAAAAATCCCCCCATCTAACCCGTGCTTGTGATACAGCACCTTGGTGTAAATGATGGGCACGCCCTTTGCGCGGGCGGCGGCTAAAACATCGATAGTTGCATTGACAGCATCGACCACCCCAAGCGCATATAACGGTGCGCCGGGCGTGGTATAAGCCTTAATAAAGTCGATGACCAGCACAGCTGGCTTTTTGCCAAAGCCCAAGCGGCCATCAAATACCCCTTTGTAATTTTCGGTAAGTGTTTGTATTGACATGCAACTATGATAACTGATCATTTTTTGACCCCAAAACGACCTTTTTAATGAGCACTTCTTTAGATAAAAATATTCAACAAGGAATAAAAAATATAGCGGGTCGATTTCACTAACAATATGACAGCGGGTCAGTGATGTTGTTCGTGAAATCGACAAAAACAACGGTGTGCTAAATCACACCTATTTAATTAATCAAGGTGAAAAATGAATAAACAACATGTAATTGTGATTGGTAGCAGTATGGCGGGCTTATTAACCGCGCGGATACTTAGCGATCATTTTAAGAATGTTACCGTGCTCGAGCGCGATAGTTTTACAGATGCACCGGAGTCGCGCAAAGGCGTGCCACAAGGCCGTCATTTACATGGCTTACTTGCCACGGGTGGCGAATTGCTTGACCACTATTTTCCAAAATTCCGTGATGAATTAGTGGCGCAAGGGGCCGTCAGCGGTGATATGGGTGAAACAATGCAATGGTATATGGATGGTGGCTATCGGATGAAATTTAATTGGGGGCGGCAAGGGGTTTCAATGAGCCGTCCGCTGATTGAATACACCGTGCGTAAGCGGGTGATGTCCATTCCCAATGTCAAAATCATTACCAATGTCAACGTCAAAGCCCTCATCAGCACCTCAGATCATGGCCGTGTTGTGGGGGTTCAATTTGAGCAACGCCAAGTTGACAACGCCCCTCAATCATTAAATGCTGATCTGGTGGTCGATTGCACTGGGCGTGGATCGGCAACTTCAAAATGGTTAGAGGCCATGGGTTTTGCTAAACCCAACGAAAATAAAGTAGAGATCAATGTCGGTTATGCCACCTGCACTTATCGACGTAGACCTGACCAAAAGCTACAACTTTATCTCATCACTCCAGCCGCACCGCAAGAAAAACGCATGGGCGTGCTCTTTCCAATCGAAGGCGACCGCTGGATCGTGAGTATGGGCGGGCTTTTAGGTGATCATTGCCCCGAAGATCCCCAAGGGTTTCTTGAATTTGCCCGTAATTTGCCAGCGCCTGATATTTATAACCTGCTGAAAGATGCAGAGCCATTGAGCGACATCATTTCGCACAAGTACCCAGCCAACTTGCGCCGACATTATGAGCAGCTAACCCGTTTTCCCGAAGGTTATTTGGTGTTGGGTGATGCCGTATGCAGTTTTAACCCTATTTATGGTCAGGGCATGACCAGCGCCATTATGCAGGCAGATGCACTCAATGGTTTAATTACCAAGGCTCGTTCGCTTGATGGATTATGGCGACCCTTTTTTAAGGCGGCGGCAAAAGTGGTCGATATGCCTTGGCAATTGGCCGTGACCACTGATTTTGCCTACCCCGAAGTAAAGGGAGCCAAACCTACTGGCGCAGATTTCATCAATAGCTATGTGGCAAAAGTGCATCGCGCCAGCCACAACGATCCAGTGGTTTATGCCGCATTTTTAAGTTGCATGAATTTATTTGCGCCGCCATCCAGTTTGTTTAAACCCAATGTGTTATTTCGCGTGTTGCGCGATCATTGGCAGCGTGACAACACATCGCGTGTTATACAAACTGTCAATAACCCAGCCAATCAACCCAGCGCAGTGCAACCCAGCGCTTAAGTGGCGCATAATGTTTGCCGAAATAGCGGCGGCGGCTTTGCCACAAAATGCGTTTGGTGCGGGCGCTGGCTTGTGATGTGCTGGCCCCGCCATAATGCACCACTTGCGCCGCAGGCACGCACCAACGCTCCCAGCCAGCGTCGGCTATACGCTTGGCCCAATCCACTTCTTCAGAATACATCTCAAAGCCCTCGTCGAGTAAGCCCACTTCGTCGAGGGTTTTGGCCCGCACCAACATCGCCGCCCCGAGCGGAAAGCCAATTTGAAATGGCGTTGGGCGTTCAAACCATGCAGGCGGGTAGCGCCCATCCCAACGGCTATTGCGCCATCGACCCAAACGCGGCACGGTGTCGATGAATAATTGCGCCAAGCCCGGAAACGCAAATGCCCCATGCTGCAAGCTACCATCGGGGTTACGCAAGGTCGGCCCACACATGCCACATTTAGGCCGCGTCTGCATAAAGTCGATCAGTGTTCGCGTCGCGCCCGGCTTTACCAGCGTGTCTGGGTTGAGCAGCCAAATAAATTCACTATTTAAATCAGCCAATGAAGCGTTCAACGCTGCCCCATTTTCCATTTCTCGCATCGCGAGATTATTGCCCTTAACAAACCCGATATTGTCGGCGCGGGCAATTAGCTTGACCTGTGGAAATTCGGCCCGCAGCATATCGGGGGTGCCATCGGTTGAAGCGCTATCAACCACAATCACCCGTGCCGAAATGGGCGCAGCGCTGGCCAGATCGGCAAATAATGAGGTGAGACAGCCGCGCAAAAGATCGCGCACATTCCAAGAAACAATAATGACCGTGAGCATAATAGACCGCAAGCAATTGCCTGCCATTATGCCTAATATCTCATGTTTTGATTTTGACAGTGCGCCAAGTGAACTCGCTTTAAGCGACGACGATGTGCATATTTGGCGTGTGCCGCTTGATGTTGATGCAGTCTCGCTGCAAATTTGTCGCGCCACCTTGTCGGCAGATGAACAGGCCCGCGCCGCCCGCTATCGCCGCACCATCGATCAATATCACTTTATTTGTGGGCGCGGCAGGTTACGCCAATTGCTGGGGCGTTATGTCAACGTGTCACCTGCCGCCCTGGCCTTCACCTATTCACCCTATGGCAAACCCGCCATTGCTGGTAAAAATGGCGCGCCAGCCCTGCAATTTAACCTCGCTCATAGTGGCGGGCAAGCGCTCTATGCTTTTACGCGCCATCACCCTATCGGAATCGATATTGAAGCCATGCGCGATGATATTGAATTTGAGGCGCTGACCCAAACCGTGTTTTCGCCCGCCGAGCAAGCCGAATGGCGCAGTCTGCCACAAATGCTCAAAAAACAAGGGTTTTATCGCGCTTGGGCCAGCAAAGAAGCCTTTATCAAAGCCATCGGCCTTGGGTTGGGTTTCCCTTTGCAAGATTTTGATGTGCGGCTGCATCCGGCGCAACCCGCCGCGCTTTTGGCGGTGCGCTCGCCTCATTTTTATTCGGCAGAATGGAGCTTGTGTGATGTTTCAGTTGCGCCTAATTACTTTGGGGCGCTGTGTTTGCGCGAACCCAATCTCTGATGTAGAAATCGGTTTTTTTCAAGAAATCCGATTTCTAAATTTCTAAAAGAGGATATGATAGACCTCTGAATGAAAGACCCACACACCCACCACCAATTTGCCACCCGCGCCATTCACGCTGGCAAGGTCAAAGACCAAAATTTTGCGACGTCATCGCCGGGCATTCAGCCTTCGGTCACTTATTTGCTGCCGCCCGACCTTGGCTTTGGCCAAGGCAAAGACAGCGGCGATGCCACAAACGAAGCCCCTTGGATCTATCAGCGTTGGGACAGCCCCAATGCTCACCAACTCGAAACCCGTGTGGCGGCGCTTGAGGGGGCCGAAGCTGCCGTGTCATTTGGCAGCGGCATGGCCGCCGCCACTGGCCTAATGTTGCATAAATTAAGCGCTGGCGACCATTTACTAATTGCCGATACTTGTTATGTTGGGGTTGCCGAATTTGTGCGCAAAAAGTTGCCAGCGCTGGGTATCGATATTACTTTGGTCGATACTTCTGATCTAAATGCTGTTGCAGCAGGCATGACCCCGCGCACCAAGTTGGTGTGGATTGAAACCCCCACGAACCCAACTTTGCGTCTGTCCGATATCGCCGCCATTGCCGAAATCGCCCATGCTGGCGGCGCAATGTTAGCGGTCGATTCGACCTTTGCTACCCCAGTTGGTACGCGCCCGCTTCGTTTTGGGGCCGATTTTGTCATGCACTCGCTCACCAAATATTTGTGTGGGCATGGCGATGCGATGGGCGGCATCATTGCTGGCCGCCAAGCCGATATTGCGGCCCTGCGTGAAGACAGCCTCATTCATTCGGGTGCAGTCATCAGTCCATTTAATGCGTGGCTGATCTCACGCGGTATCGAAACTTTGCCCATTCGCATGGCGCAACACGAGCGTAACGCATTCGCCGTCGCCACTTTTTTAGAGCAGCATCCCAAGGTTACACGGGTGATTTACCCCGGTCTGGCCTCATTCCCCCAACACGAATTGGCGCAACGCCAAATGAGCAATATGTCGGGCATGTTAACTTTTGCTGTCAGTGATGGGCCAGCGTTGGCCCATCGGATGGCCCAGCATTTCAAAGTCTTTCATTACGCCGTTTCACTTGGGCATTCGCGCAGTTTGGTGGTGTATGTGCCCACCGCTGGTATTCAACAAAGCTCGTTTCAACATCAGGGTGCGGCCTTGGCGGGCTATCGGCAATGGGCCGGTGAGGGCATTTTTCGTACTTCTATCGGTCTTGAAGATGTCGACGACCTGATCGCCGACCTCGCGCAAGTGCTTGATTAAAATTTAAATTGTTGCCATGTCCCAAATTCAAATTCACCTACAAACCAAAGCCGCGTATCGACGACGTGGGCTAACCGCATTTGTGCGCAATGCCGCCAATGCCGCCGTTGCCGAGGGTAAACCCGAATTACTTAATGATGGGATTCAGCACGAAGTTAGCATCGTGCTAAGCGATGATGCCCAGTTACAAACCCTAAACCGCGATTTTCGTGGGCAAGACAAACCCACCGATGTCTTATCATTCGAAGGGCAAGACCCCGATGGGGTGTATTTGGGCGATATCATTATTTCAATGGCGCGCTGCGCTGAACAAGCCACCGAGGCCAATCATAGCCTCGATGATGAATTGGCGCTGCTTACCATTCACGGCATGTTGCACTTGCTTGGTTATGATCATGGCGACGATGCCGAACGAGAGACCATGTGGCGGGTTCAACGTGCCGCCCAAAAAACGGCTCTTGCCCGTGATTTATCGGCGCGGCAGTTAGACCCGCGCACTTAAGCAATTACAAACTTAGAATTGTTGGCTTGACAAGCAATAGATTTGATATTACACTACAGCGTAATGCTATCAAGCTATACTATAGCTTTGAGTCATAAGTGTCTTTTCAAGGCATCATCTTTTTATCGTGTTCTGAAATTTTACATTTCAGATTGATGGTAAATTTAAAGTGTCATTTATAGCAATGAAGTGTAAAAATTGAGAAAATGCCAATTTTGCTAACCTGCTTCAAGCTTGGTTTGAAGCAGATTAGCGAAATCGGCGAAAAACATATTTTTATGTTCCTTTGCTATAACAATTTGATACTTTGATTTTTAATATTTTAAGAGGAGGCAAAAACAAAAAAATATGAATCGTAAAACCCAATCCCTAACGACATTTGCCGCAGTGAGCGCTACCTTATTGGCAGCATGTAGCTCACCTACGCCGACAGCGGCCCCAGCCAAGCCAGCAGCACCGGCTGCCACATCTGCGCCAGCGGCCCCAGCCGCAACCACTGCCCCTGCAGCCCCGGCTGCAACGGCTGTCCCTGCCGCGCCCGCCGCATCCGGCGGCACGTTTACCTATTGGGGTGGCCTCATTTTCTCTGACGAAGCCAACAAAATGCTTGAAGATAAGGTCAAAGAATGGGGCAAAGCAAAAGGGATTAACGTGACGGTGGTCATGATTAACCAAAATGAAACAACTCAAAAAGTGTCAGCTGCTATTGAGGCGGGGAATATGCCTGATGCGCTTGATATGGGGCGCGATTTGATGTTGTTGTTGAGCAAGAATAACCGACTTGAAGCGCTAGATGACACTTATAAAAAAATCGGTGATGCACATGGTGGCTGGATGGACAGCACCAATCGTGCCACTGACCCGAAAGACTTTGGTGGCAAGATTTATGGCGTGCCCTTTGGGCAAAGCGGCAACCTGCTAAACCGCCGCGATGACGTGTTGAGCAAAGCTGGTTTTAAAGATGCGCCCAAGACATGGGAAGAACTGATCGAACAAAGCAAAAAGGTCAATGCCCCGCCCAAACTCTATTCAATGGGTTTTGCGCTGAGCAATGTCGGCGACGCCAACGTGATGGTTGAAGTGATGCGCTCATATGGTGGGCGTATTGCCGATGATGAAGGCAAGAAATGCACGCTCGATACCCCCGAAGTGCGCACCTTTATGAAGCTCATCACCGATGCTTATGCCGCCGGTGTGTTTCCACCCGGAACCACCACTTGGGACGGTGCAGGTGACAACAATGCTTATCAGTCAGGTCAAGCGGTGTTTATCGCTAACCCGGGTAGCGTCTATCTCAACATTCTTAAGAATGACCCAGAACTCGCCAAAGGCAGCAAATACAGCGCCTTGCCGGGCGGGCCAAAACTGCGCACCGCGCCCACTGGCTTAAATTACCGCGTCATTCCGGTCAGCAGCAAGCAAAAAGACCTAGCCAAAGATTTGCTCGCTTATTTGGCCGATGATAAATTCATGTCTGATTATTACAGCAAAGCCATTTATGGCCCAGTTGCCAAAAATCAGATGAATGCGCCCGTGTTTAAAGACAGTGTGCTTCATGCTGGGTTGCTTGACCTTGCATTAAATGGCACGGCTCCTAACTTCCCAGACAAAGATAACATTGCCATTGCCGAGTTTAATAACAACTTCCTTGTGCCCAAAATGTTGCAAAAAGTGGTGGTAGATAAGAAGAGCATTGACGATGCCGTCAAAGAGACTCAAACCGCTTGCCAAGCAATATACGACAAGTATAAATAAGAGTTAAAAGTAGAAAGTGCTAAGTGCTAAGTGATTGAAAACTTAGCACTTTCTACTTTCTACTTTCCACTTTCCACTTTCCACTTTCCACCTCCCACTCTCAATGAAACCCTCTCGCCTCACCCTTGCCCAATCTGATGCCCGTCTCGGGTTAGCACTGGTTGCACCGGTGCTGATTTGCTTACTGTTGTTGGTGTTATACCCGTTTGTCTTTGCGGTTTACATCAGCTTTACTGACCGCACGGTGGGGGCGCAAGTGGTCAAATTTATAGGTTTCGATAATTTTCGTTATATTTTTGGTCAGCATAGCTTTCAGCAAAGCGTCCGCAACACATTTATATTAGTATTTTTTTTGCAAGCATTTAAATTGGTGTTGGGGCTTGGTATTGCGTCATTGCTGAATCAGGCCATTCGCGGGCGCACTTTTTTTCGCGGCTTGGTGCTGTTGCCCTGGGCCATGCCAGCTTTTGTGGCCTATTTGTTGTGGAAATTTTTGTATGACCCAACCCAAGGCGGCGCGTTTAACATGATTTTGGGTGAATTGTTTGGCACTCAACTCGATTTTCTCAGCAGCAAAGAACTTGCTATGCCGAGCGTGATTGTGGCCTCCTTTTGGCGCGGCTTTCCATTTTGGGTCATCTCATTTTTAGCCGCGATGCAAGGCATTTCAGTGGAACTTTACGAAGCTGCTGCAATGGACGGTGCGACCGCGTGGCATCGTTTTCGCCATATCACCATTCCTGGCATTCAACATGTGGTGTTGGTCATCACTTTACTCAGCACAATTTGGACTACCAATAGTTTCGAGAATGTGTGGTTGCTGACACAAGGCGGGCCTAGTGATGCGACCATGACTTTCCCGGTCTTGGCCTATTTTGGCATGCAAACTTTGCGCATCGGTGAAGCCAGTGCTGTCTCGGTTGCTATGTTGCCTATTTTTACCATGCTCGCCTTTTTTGCTGTTAAGCTTTTGCAAAAAGAAGACTAAATAAAAGGATGAAAGATGAAGGATGAAGGATGAAATAAGATTTCATCCTTCATCCTTCATCCTTCATCTTTCATCCTTCATCCTTCATCCTTCATCCTTCATCCTTCATCCTTCATCTTTCATCCTTTATCCTTCATCCTTTCCAAATGGTTACCCGACTCACTACACCCCAAAAAGTGCTTGCCTATAGTTTGTTGATCTTACTGGCGTTGTTTATTTTATTCCCCATTTATTTTATGGGCATCACCTCGCTCAAGACTGTGCGCGATATTTATCGTGTGCCGTCGCTTTTGCCGATTAACCCCACTTTGCAAAATTATGAGCAATTGATCGGCACATGGAAATTTTTGGATGCCATTAAAAATAGTGTGATTGTGGCCGGGCTGACAACGATTATTTCGGTGTTTATTAGCAGTTTAGCGGCTTATAGTTTGGTGCGACTCAAATATCGTTTTCGCACATGGTCGGCGCGGTTGATCTTATTTTCATACCTTACGCCGTCATCATTGTTATTCATTCCTCTGGCCGTCATCATTGCCCAGCTTGGTTTAGCGAATACGCATCTGGGGCTAATCTTCGTTTATTTGACTTTTGCCGCGCCTCTTAGCACATGGCTACTCATGGGCTTCTTTCGTAGCATCCCTTTTGATCTTGATGAACAGGCAATGGTAGACGGCGCAACGCGCTTGGGCGCGTTGTTTCGCATCGTGTTGCCGTTATCGGCGCCGGGTCTTATCTCATGTGCCGTGTTCACCTTTACCGGCGCATGGAATGAGCTTTTGCTTGGCCTCATTTTCATCACCTCGCCCGAACTGCGCACCGTGCCGGTGCAGACCAATTACCTCATCACCGGTGACACAGTGCGTATGGGGTTGGTGATGGCAGCAGCGGTGGTCTCGGCTGTGCCGGTCATGGTTTTGTATTTCTTCGCCCAGCGTTTTGTCGTGCAGGGGTTGGGCGCGGGTAGTGTGAAGGCTTGATCTCGATCTAAAACCCGTAACACGGATAAGATGAATATTAAAAAGAGCTAGATGACGCAGGTTAATTCGCTACTAATTTTTGTGTTTTTAAGTTAAATCGCCAAAAATGCACTCGCCATTCTCCTAGTTCATCGGTAGCCATGTTTCTTAGAATCACATCTTCATCGGGCAAAGCTTTATATAAGATCATCATCTCATTGCCCTCATAAATTTGCTGACTTTTCCCAGTGGCAATATCTACCTGAATAATGCGTGTGTTCCACTTGTCACCAAATACACATGGTTTGCCAATCGTGAAATACAACCATTTTTCATCTGCTGACCAAATGATCCCGCCGTAGGCATAACGTTTGTTTTGTTCGACAATAAATTTATTTAGATTATTTAACGCACGGTGTTTTTGCTGGTTGCGCAAATTTTGTATTTCAATGCCATTGCTGGCCCAATAAGCGATATATTGGGTGCTAGGCGACAATGACAACCCATATGTGTCTTTTGCTAATGCCAACTTTGTGATCTTTCGGGAGATTAAATCTGCCCGCCATAATCCAGCTGCATCACTTGTCAAAGGGCAGCCATCGCCAATACTCGATTCGCTAAAATATAAAGACTTAGCATTGGCTGACCATTGAATAGGGGTAATCACACTATAGCCTAAACTGGCCTCATCCATTCGGGCAATTGCCACCCAAGCTTTTGATGATAAAGGGCTTGTAATTGTTAAGGTATTACGATTATGTTTACCTGAAAATTCGGTGCGAGCCTCGGCAATATATCGGTTATCTGTCGCTGTTAGTTGGGTAATATAGGATTGTGGATTTGATATGGGCGATTGTGGGGTGGGCCATGCCAAAGGGTTTTGAATAGTTGTGGTGGGTAATACAGCAACACTCGTTGGCACAGCAGTCAATATTGTCGTCGAGATTGGGGCTTGTATATCGGTGGCTACTGCAGGCACGGGTGATATAGTGGCAACAAACGGCGTTATCGTAGAGGGTATACTGGGTGCAGCTTGGCAACCCAATAACATAAACATACTCGCTATTAATAAAGTGATATGGCTTTTATTTTTTATCATAATGCCGATAATAGATCATATCAAAAATTTAAGCTGCTTTAGCCGAAAATAAGGAAGCTTTTTATTCTACGTTTTATCCGCCAAGTGTTGAAATTAAAATTTACAAGCGCTTAATTTGTATGATAATTTTGCATGATAAAATTTATCACATGACAGAAATGACAGCTGTAATTACAGAACGTGGACAAGTTTCTGTGCCAAGCCGTATTCGAAAATTGGCAAATTTGAAACCAGGTGTAATTTTAAAGTGGGAGATGTTATCCTCGAAGGAATTTCGAGTGACAGTTTCTGAAAAACCAACCGTACAAGGGCCTTATGCTGTCTTAGGATGGATTAAACGAAGTAATTCAGATGAAACCCGAAGCACAGATGAGATTATGCGTGAGCTACGCGCAGGTGATGAAGATTAATGGCGTGGGTTGTTGACACTTGTCTTTTACTCGACATTGCATTGCCAGATCCGACTTGGATGCAGCGGTCTGCAACGATATTGGCTACCTATCTGCCTGAGGATTTAGTTGTATGCCCTATAACAACAGTAGAGCTTGCACCGCATTTTCGAGGCGGGTACACCGACGTGTATCAGTTTTTAGATGCATTAGGCGCAAATTACCATCAAACATGGTTGGAGGTAGATACACGAATAGCAATGCAAGCATGGGCGACTTATGTGCAAGCCCGACGACGTGAGCGTATCGCCAAACGTCCAATTGCCGATATTCTGATTGGTGCATTTGCACAACGATTTCAAGGATTATTGACTCGCAACCCCAATGATTTTCGCCCTTGGTTGCCTAACCTCAATATTGCTGAACCATAAGCTACCAACCGAGGGTATCAAAACACATACTTTACCTCACCAAACCCATCAACGGCAAAGACATAAAACAGGCGCAGCAGATCGGGGCCAATGTTGCGAATGCCATGCAGGGCATTGCCGGGCACATAGATGGCGCTATCGGCCCGCACCACATGCTCGGCATCACCGACCGTCATCAAGCCTGTGCCAGCCAGAATGAAATACACCTCTGGCGCACTATGCCGATGCACCTCTAACGCATTGCCGGGTGTGATCTCGCACACGCCCGCAGTCAGTGCATTGGTTGGGGTGATGTCACTGCTAAACAGGGTGCGCCACAACACATTGCCGCGCCCGGCGTCATCCCAACCTTCTTGGCAGGGCGCGGTATGTAAAACAACAGGTTGCGTTGGGTTCATACTACATCGCGATCGCTTGTCGCATTCCTTCTTTAATCAATGGCACATAACGCGCCATATCGCCCCGAATGATATTGCCGTGACTGGGCGCGAGAATTTTGGTGTCGTAACGCGCAAAAAATGCGTCGATGGCGGTGCAAACTTCGTCGGGGTCAGTCCACTTTAGCCAAGGGAACTGATACCAGGCATTCACTTTTACATCGTCACAATGTAAGGCTGCGGAATAACCAGCCGTTTCCATTTCATCCAAAAACATAAAACATTCATTTTTGGCGGGTTCGTGCAGGTTGTGCGCCCAATCGGCGGTGAACGTAAAGCCAGTTGTGCGCTCATAAGCCCATTGCGATAGCCCATGATCAACAAACAGCGGCTCAACCGACTCTAATTGGTGTTTGCCCAAGTCAATGACTTCGCCCGGGGCCATCAGTTGCGCCCCCTCAAGCCCGTGCAGCGCATATTGTTCGCCGCCGCGCACAGTCATGTATTGTGCTTGCGGATAACGCCGCTTTAGCGCAGGCGCGTTGCCGGCATGGGGCAATTCGACATGGCTGATCCAAATGTAATCGAGCGACTTGTCACCCAACACATATTCAACCGCCTTGAGCGTATTGGCCTGCTGACGCGGTGCGCCGGTGTCAATCATCAACGACTTTTCGTCGCGGATCAAAAACGCCGAAAATGGGTAATCGACGATGCGATGCCCCGAATAATCGGCGGCATTGGGCAACATGCTAAAGTAATTTTTGTAAATATCTTGCGCCTTGTCGCCCAAACAATGCGTAATCCAAAAAATATCGGGGGTAATGGGGCGAACGGCGACGCGCTCAAGCCCTTCGCCAAAAACGATGGTATTCATTAGGTTTAAATTAGGTTGATTAGTTGATTGATTAGTTGAATCGTTGATTGGTTTATTGGTGACATGTGAGTTATCAATCAACCAATCAACGATTCAACTAACCAATCATGTCTAAACTGCGTTACGAATATTGGCAACGGCTTGTTTGAGCCGCGCCACATGGGTTGGAATATCGCCGCGAATCGCATCGCCGTGAATGGGCGCGATGATTTTGACCGGCAGTTGGGCAAAAATGGCATCCAGATCGGGGTTAAACTTTTCGGGTAGCACCCAGCGCAAAAAATGAAAAGCCGTGCGATGATAATCGCGAAATTGGATTTCACGAATACCCCCCTCGACTTCATCGCTAAATTTGCCAATTTGCTCGGCGCTTTGGTAATAGCCAAAGCCATCGCCGGTGAACAAAACGCCGGTTTGCGCGTCAAACACCCATTGCGAGCCGGGCTGATCTTTTAGCGTGGCAAACACAAATTTTAGTGTGCGACCGCCCACATTGATGGTTTTGCCCGCTGCTTCGCTGGTAATTTGTGAAAGCGGCAAAATAGGCGCGATTTCGATATAGGGCAGCATCACATTCGAGACGATCACCTTAATATTGGGCCATTGTTTTGCCACTTGTTGCAAATTACCCGCGTGTGGCAATTCAGAATGGGTGAGAAAGATGTACTCGGGCGTGCGGCCCGCCAGCAAGCTGTTAATTTCTTGCATGATGCCGGTGCGGTGCAGTTGCGAGCCACAGTCAATCAAGATTGGGTGCTGTTCATTCATGATGACATAGACCAGCACCGCCTCGTAGCCGTAACTGCCTTCGACGTATTCACCAATTTGGTAAACATCGCCGACAATATTGCGGATCATATGTGCACCACCACTTGATCGTTTTCAACGCTTACTTTAAAGGTTTTGGCCCGCACCTTGGCATCAATCAAACACTTGCCGGTTTCAATTTCAAATTCCCAGCCATGCCAAGCACAGCGCAAAATATGGCCTTCGCTACCATAAACAAATTCACGTGCGCCATGTTCGGTGGGCAGGGTCGTGCCGGTCACTGGCCCCATACATAGCGTGCCCGCTGCGTGGGGGCAGCGGTTGTGTAAGGCGTGATACTCGCCATTCACATTAAACACGCCGACGCTACGCCCATCTAAGTCGGCAATGATACGCTGTCCCGGCGGCAGGTCGGCGGCCTTGCAAATGGCGTAATGTTTGCGTTTGTCGGTCATTGCGCTCATGACATCACCCCGGCTTTTGTGTCATTTGGCACAAGTTGACGCGGCAATTTTTTATACACTTGGCGGGCGTTGCCGTCCATAATCTTGGGTAGCCATTCTTTGGGCAATTGCATATCGTCCGGCGCGTCAAAATCCCAATGTGGATAGTCTGAGGCAAACATCAGCATATTCTCGCCATCCATCGCGGCCAATACATCCCACAAATGTTGTTTGTTGGCGGCTTCTTCGAGCGGTTGGGTTGACATGCGAATATGGTCACGCGCATATTCGCTGGGCAAACGCTTCACCCATGGGGTTTCTTTGCGCAAGGCCTTCCAGTTGGCATCCAGCCGCCACAAAATAGACGGCAGCCATGTCACGCCGCATTCGATCACGACAAACATCATATTGGGGTAACGCTCAAAAATGCCATTTGAAATGACACTGGCGACATGGGTCATGCTCGGTTGTAGCAACAAGGCGTGGGTTTCCCAATAATAGGTGGTGGGGCCGCCGCCGATGGGTTGATAGTTGATGCCGCCTTGCCCGCCGAGGTGGACGGCGAAGGGCAGGCCGACCTCGGAACACGCTTGCCAAATCGGGTCGTAAAATTTATCGCCGTAGGGGCGATATGAGCCGTGCGAGGCCAGCACTTGCACCACACGCGGGTGCGAGCCGAGACGACGAATTTCTGCTGCCGCGCCTTGTGGGTCTTGCGGGGCAATGATGATTGAGGCCCAGAAACGATCATCACGTGGCAACCACGTGTCGATGACCCAATTGTTATAGGCGCTGGCTAAGGCGCTGGCGTAATGGGGGTTGGCTAAAGTCGAGACTTCGAGCGCTTCTTCACCGGTCAAGATGGCAACATCGGGTTTATAGCGGTCGAGCAAATTCTCGCGCATAAAGCTGTAATGTTCATCGTCGTTGGTCGGCTTAATGTCATGGCGGCGAAAATCTTCGGGGTGCAGCCAAGGCCGATGGGCATGAGGAAATGAACCACGCGCACCGGGCAATTCGCCGCGCAACAAATAATCGCGAAAAGTTGTGTCTATATAAGGCAACAACACATTGGAAGAACTCCAATCATTATGGACATCACAATCAATCATTTTTCTCCTTTTAATGTAAAAAAACGCTATCTACGTAGTTAGATTTTCATTAACTTGGCTTTTGCAAGCTCTTAAATCTCAATAATTACATCCATTTTGCGTGTCATTCCGAAATTTAAAGACGTTTGTGCTTATGCGCTACGTCCAAAAACGTAAATGAACTAGCTTGTCACCCCGATGCGAAGCGAGGGGTGACGTATTTAATTTATGTAACCCCTAGGTAGTTGCAAAAAACAATAAAATGCTATTTGTGCCGATTTCATGCACTATGCCGTCAACACCTCAGGGAAACCCGGCGCACGCAAATCAGTGCCGAGGGCATCTTCGAGCAATTTCACCACTTGCGATGACCATGCGCCACCGCCGTATTGTGCTCGTGCGCGAATGAAGGTTTGCTCGACTGCACCGGCTAAATCGAGCGGCACGCCAAACTCGCGCCCAAACTGGGTGGCAAACCCAAGGTCTTTGCAGGCCAAATCCATCGTAAACCCGATGTTGTAGCTGCCGTTCAAAATCACTTGGCTTTCGGTCTCGTGTACAAAACTATTGCCCGAGCTGGCCTTAATCACCTCGAAACTTTGTGCCAAATCCAGCCCACCGCGCTTGGCCAACATCAATGCTTCGCCGGCTGCCACCAAATGGATAAACGCCAACATATTGGTGATAACCTTGATGACCGATGCGCTGCCTAATTGGCCCATGTAAAAGACCTTGCCGCCCATCGCCTCTAGCGCGGGTTTGTGCGCCGCGAACACGGTCTCGTCGCCGCCCACAATGACGGTGATCTCACCCAACGCGGCCTTGTGCACCCCGCCCGTCACGGGCGACTCGAGGCACGCCACGCCTTTCTCGGCAGCCAATGCCGCCAACCGTTGGATTTCGTGCAAATCGTTGGTGCTCATGTCAATCCATGCGCCGCCCGGCTTCATGCCGTTCAGCAGCCCATTCTCGCCGGCCACGACCATCGTTACCGCCTTGGGCGATGGCAAACAGGTGAACACGCTATCGCATTGCTCGCCCACTTGCTTGGGCGTATCGGCCCATTTTGCGCCCGCCGCCAGCAATCCAGCCGCCGCTGCCTTGTTCAGGTCGCAAACAGTCACATCGAAGCCCGCCCGCACCAAGCTGCCCGCCAAATGCACGCCTAAATTACCAATACCAATAAAACCTAGTTTTTTGTTCATAACAAACTTTTAGAAGGTTGCAGGTTGCAGGTTGCAGGTTGAAAGATATCTTCCAAATAGCGAATTCAACCTGCAACCTGCAACTTGCAACCTTTCATTTACGCAATTTCAAATTGGACCGGATATTCGGTCATTTCTAAATGTAGCCGATTGCCGGTGTATGGGTGTGCGGCAGCCACAGCCTCATTTAGCGTGACGCCCAAGCCCGGCTCGTTGGGCGGAATGATGTAACCCGCTTGCCAATTGATCGGCTTGTTGAGAATTTGGGCGTGGAAACCGCCAAAATCGAGAATCGACTCTTGAATGAGGAAGTTGGGGCTGCACGTGCTGAGTTGAATATCGGCGGCGGCGGCGATGGGGCCACAATAGAGATGCGGCGCGATTTGGGCATAGTGTGCCTCGGCCATACCGGCAATTTTCTTGCCCTCAAGCAGGCCGCCGACCCGCCCTAGCGCCATTTGCAGAATAGAAGCCGATTTGCAGGCCAATACCCGCGAAAATTCATATTTGGTGGTCAGGCGTTCACCTGTGGCGATAGGAATGCTGGTTTGACGGGCCACCGTCGCCATTTCTTCGGGCTGTTCGGGCGGCGTTGGCTCCTCGAACCATAGTGGGTCAAATGGCTCTAGGCGTTTGGCGAGGCGAATGGCGCTGGCGGGGGTGAGCTGACCGTGTGTGCCAAACAACAAATCGCATTGATCGCCTACGGCCTCACGGATTAATTTGGCAAATTTTTCGCCCAACGCTAGCCCCTCTAGTGACAATTGGCGTGGGTCGAAGCTGGAGTATGGCCCGATCGGGTCAAATTTAACGGCGGTGTAGCCCAGTTTTACATAATTGTCGGCGCGTTCAGCCGAGAGTTCGGCATCGTGATAAACATCGGTCTTATCGCCCGGCTCTGGGTAAATGTAAGTGTAGGTGCGTAATTTCTCGTGCACTTTACCGCCTAGCAGTTCATAGGCTGGTTTGTTAAGCGCCTTGCCAACCATATCCCAACACGCCATTTCGATGCCGCTCAAAATGCCAAGAATGGAGGTATCGGGGCGTTGGGTATAGCCGCTGCCATAAATATTGCGCCACAGTTTTTCAATATGAAATGGGTCGGCCCCAATCACCTTGCGTTCGCATACATCTTCGATCATGCGGGCAACCACATGTGGGTGAAATGGCACTGAATAGACTTCGCCATAGCCGACAATGCCATTATCGGCGATTAGTTTTAAAAATATCCAATATCGCCCACCAAAATGTGGGGGTGGCACACCCACCACAAAGGTTTTTACATCAACTATTTTCATGAGATTTTATAAGTTTATTGGCTTAGCCGAGGTGGTTTAAGCTGCCCATCTATGCCACGTAAACTGCGAGATCATTCTATTGAAGGCCTGTGCTGTTCCACGTGTTGGCACAATTACAGGTTTGTTTCATAGTGAATTGATTTGGGTTTAACCAAACCCTGCATCATTGCATCGTTATGCCTAGTTTGCTTCTACAATAAGATTGATGCGTTTTATAACCTGATGTTGTTAAATGAGTTAGAGAAGAATTTCTCTTGGTTGTTGCCATGCGTAAAGGCTTAAGTTTGCGAATTAAATTGTTATCGACCATCACGATGGTACTGCTCGTGTTGGTCGTGGTGCAATATTATGTCGCTCGCACTGCCTTAATTAATGGGTTTGACCATCTTGAAGCTGATCGTGCTGATATTGGTTTACAGTAGTTTAGGCTAAAAAAAATTTAACAAAACGACCCCAGTAAGTGGCAAATAAAGCCCACTTCGAAGCCAAGGCAAGCAAAAGCGAGCGTGAAAGAAACCTCTCACCCTTAAATAAAACTATTTCGCCTCAAACCAACCCTAAAT
>CAMDWA010000056.1 GCA_945877855.1 Thermoflexus hugenholtzii JAD2
GGGATGACTTGGGTCAAATATCAGGTGGTGATGCCAAACGACGATGTGCCAGACTTTAGCAATCTGTTTAATACCATTCATTCTGGCGGGATGCGGGTGTTGGTTGGTGCAGTTGGAAATCGTAGTATTGCCAGCGATACCAATTACCATAAGCGTTTTGCTCAGCAAGTTGCGGCATTGGCACGTCAAGGGGCCGATGCGATTGAAATTTGGAATGAACCGAATTTGGATCGGGAATATGGCTTTGGGAAAGTCAACCCCGATAATTATGTCAATATGCTGCGTGAGGCGCATACAGCCATTAAGGCAGTAAAACCCAGCACCTTGGTTATTGGTGGGGCAATGGCCCCAACCGGTTATTTTGGCTCACGCTGCACCGATGAAGGTTGCGGTGATGATTTCTTTCTCAACCGTATGAGCGCTTTACGGGCCGATCGTTATATGGATTGCATGGGGGCACATCACAATGGGTCAATGGTAGGGCCAGACACGCGCACCGGTGCGCCAGTGGGTTCATCTAATCATTATTCATGGTATTTCTGGGGCACGCTCGATGTCACTTACAACGCATTTGCGGGGCGCACCAAAGTATGTTGGACTGAGTTGGGCTATTTAACTGGTGAGGGTATTGCTGATCCCTTGCCAAATGGTTTTACTTGGGCGCAAAATACCACTTTGGCGAATCAGGCGACCTGGTTGGCACGGGCCGCCACCCTTTCAAAACAGAGTGGCAAAGTGCGTTTGATGATTATTTGGAATATCGACCAACGCGCTTGGAACTCAGACCCACAAGCGGGGTTTAGTATTTTCCGGCCTGATGGCACTTGCCCAGCGTGTGCAACATTAAAGCAGGCGATGGGGCGTTAATAAATTTGAAAATTTAACTTAAAGACGTAATGCCAAAAACTATCCTTCTATTCCCGAAGGGAATAGAAGGATAGTTTTTGGGGCGGAAATTTTGAGGGAATTACAATATCTTCGCCAATTTGCGATTGCCTGCCCGTGAATGAATTCACGGGCTGAAACAAACAAATGCGTTAAAACGCATTAAGCGGGCGGCGAACGCGCTTTAGCGCGTTTGAAATTTTTAGACCGTGAATTCATTCACGGGCGAGATGCGAAGGTATTGGAATTAAACAGCGGGTTTCTGAAAGAAACCCGCTGGTTTTATTTTGGTGACCAAACCGCCATTGTGCCCGGCCCCAATGAACGTGGATAAATACTCCCAGTGGCCTCACTTTCTACAATCAAATTCATGCCGTTGTAATAGGTGATGGGGAAAACGATGCGTTTGCTGTCGGGCGACCACAAGTTGATGGCGCGATTAAAACGATCAAATTGGGTTAAAACATTGGCAAAAGGCTCAGTTGGCTCAATGTAAAACAATTGGCGGGAGTTGCGTGTCATGACATCAATGGTGGCGAGGGTAAACACCGATTGTGGGGTGTCGTTGGTGAGATCGATGCCGGGGAAATCGGCGCTCATATCTTGCGGGCGGGTAGGGCTAAACGTGAGCACGCGCACACTATCGGGCGACCAAAAGAAGGCCGCAACCGGCAATTGCGAAAGCACTTTGTCTTCGCCGCTATACAGATCGAACATGTGCAACACGCCACCAATAGAAGTAGGTGATTCGCGCACCATATAAGCCACTTTGTTGCCATCGGGTGACCAAGTGAAGCTGACCCGACCGCTAAAGCTGGTGAGGCGACGCTCGGCTTTGCCATCGCGATTGGCCACCAGCAAATCGCTGCGGCCATTGTTTGGCTCAGTCGTAATTAGCATTTTATTGCCATCGGGCGAAAACTGTGGGGTTTGGAATGACAGGCGCGCCCGTGAAGCCAACGCCGATGTGGCGTTGGTTTGGGTGTCGAGCAATGACAAGGCCGATAATCCGGCACGTCCTGCGGCATCGACTTTTGCCAATAAGGTTTTACCATCCGAATTCCAATGCCAAACGGCGGCGGCCCCATTCAACACTTGGCGGGCTTTGCCCCCAGCCGTCGATACGATATTGAGCGAAACGGTGCTGGTATCGGTGCGTTGGGCTTGGTCGGCGCGTTCGCTGCTAAAGGCCAATTGGCTGCCATCGGGTGACCAATCTAAATAATTAATGGCCTCTTTGCTCAACATCAGCAATTCATTTAATGGTTTTTTACCATCGACTGTCGCGACATAAATGGCGCTGGATAACAAACCTGAATTGCCTGAGCTACGTTCAATTAATACCCGGCGCGGGTTTTTCTCGACAGAGGTTTGTGGAATTTGGCGTTGTTGTTGTAACTGCCCTTGAATTTGGGCGCGATCACCACCGACCTCGACACTGTTGCTATTTGGCCCGCGCTCAATGGTTACTTGTTCGGGGTTGGTTTCGAGCACGGTCGAAACGACTGGGCGCTCGGCACTGGTTTCGACAAAGGCAATCTGGGTGCTGTCGGGTGACCATACCGGCAATTGATAAAACAACGATGGTTTGCCTTGGCGTGGGCGGGTAACGGCATCGCGGGTGAGTTGCACCTTGCCTTTGCCAGTTTGATCGACAATACTCAAATTGCCGTCGGTTTGAATGACTGCAATTTTGCCTGAACGCCGTTCAAAGGTGCTGAGCAAAGATTCTTGCGATAAGCGATATTTTTGGGGCAATTCGATACGTGGGTCACCATTCGCGGTTGGCGCATTGGCGCAAGCCGATAGTGTGACGGCACTGATGGCAATGGCGATAGAGACCAGCCGTTTATGAGGCAAATTGGAACGTTGGCGATACGTGTCGAGCATGGTTATATTATGACCTCGTTACTGAATGAGCGCTGAGAAAATATCTAATCTTTGGGTATATACCTGCCGATTTCATATAATCTGGCCCCTTGCAGAGGGATAGTGAAATCGGCGAAAATTAATGTGACCTTATCAAGTTAACGTGTTGACCAAAAGGCCAGTGTGCCGCCTCCAATGGGTTTTATCTCTATATTGCCGCTGCTGGTGATGTTGGCAACGGCGATATCGGTGGTTTCACGCGGCAACGATAAGCCGGTCAGCACCAATTTTGTGCTGTCTGGCGACCAAGGCGTAAGCGCCCGTGAATATTGATCAAAATAGCCCAGCAATGATACAAAATCACGGGTGGGCAATGTATCGGCAATGAGGGTCGATTTGCCACTTGAAATATCAAAAAATTCAATACGCAAGAGGGGCACGGTATTCATGTCGAGGTCGGGGTCGGCAATTTGTTTTAGCCCTACCAAATCGTTGGGCACGCCCCCTGATTCTGCCGCCGAACGCACCGAGTAAATCGCTAAACGCTGCCCATTAGGCGACCAAAAGAAGGCGGTGGCTTGTTCATGCACGCGGGTGCGTTTGCCGCTCGCAATTTCGATGATGTCGATGGGCGCAGGTTCAAACACCGGCGAGGCTGTATCCATGAGTGCAATCCGTTTGCCATCGGGCGACCATGCAAAAAAGCCGCCATCGGTTAGAGTGGTCACCCGACAAACTACATTGCCATCGCTATCACTTAAAACAAGCTCGTTGCTATTATTGGTGTTAACCACCACTAATACATATTTGCCATTGGGCGAGAATTGTGGCGCTTGAAAATCGCCGGGGGCTAGGGTAATTTTACGGGCGGTGGCGTTACGCGCATCACCTACCGACATTTTTGCATCACGGTTAAAACCGGTTGAGCCACCCAAATGGGCAAATAGTGCGGCAGAATCTTTGCGCCAATGCCAATAAACGGTGGTGCCGTTGTCAAAAATGCGGGCTGTGCCACCAGTGCTGCTAATCACTTTGATGCTGCCAGCAGTAGGGTTGATGCCGAGGATGGCGAGTGACTGGTCATCGGGTGACCAATCAAAATAAGGAATATTGTCTTCGATTGTGGACAACACATTAGTGATTTTGGGTCGGTTTTCGGTTGGGGCGGTATGCACCGTTTGGGTCATACCTTGGGTGCGGACCGAGCTGCGAATGCTGACAAAAGCGATGTTTTTGCTGTCGTTTGAAAATGTTGGAAATCGGTAACTGATCAGATCGCGACTGCGGTCGTCCAAATTAGCGTCGGTGGTGATGTCTTTAACCCCACGTCCGGTCGCATCCATTACCGCAATATTGCCATCGATGGTGATATAGCCAATTTGCCCGTTAGCTGAGCCAGTAGCTATGGGCGGCGCGGTGAGGTCTAATTTGGTTTGGGTGCATTCGGCCAAGGCATTGGCGGTGGCTAGTGCTGGGTTTGGTTGGGGGGCGGGGGTTCGGGTTGGCAGCAAGCCAGAGGGCAATTCGGCGCGGTTGCAGGCGCTGGTTAAGATTAGCACCACACTTAAATATTGGCAGCGGTTTTTAAATTTTTGCCATCGCATCGCATTACCTCATTTTTTCGCTATTTTTAACTTTATACATTGTATGCCCGAAAAAATGTAATGGCAATTAAAATAAATTTATGCCGAAAAGGTAAAAATTGAGGAGACACTAGAAAAATAAAAAACTCGACTTATCAAGTCGAGTTTTTTGTATGAGCCGCAAAGGAATCGAACCTTTAACCTAATGATTAAGAGTCATTTGCTCTGCCAATTGAGCTAGCGGCCCATGCTTACTAGCGGCAAGAAGTATACCATAGCCGAAGCCATTTTTGAGAAAATTTAAAGTTGAGATTTTTGTAACCAACCTTCTAATTTTGTTTTTATGGCAGGCCATTCATCGTCAATGATGCTATACATGATCGAATTGCGCTGATGACCATCGGGCATACGTTTGTTTTTGCGCATAATGCCCTCGCGCACCGCCCCCAGTCGTTCGATGGCGCGTTGTGAACGCTCATTGCGCACATCTGACTGAATTTGCACCCGTTGGCAAGCAAACACCTCGAACGCATGACGTAACAACAGGTATTTTGTCTCAGTATTAACAGCACTGCGACGGTAATCTTTGCCATACCAGGTGCCGCCAATTTCTACCCCATAATTGCCGCGATCGACACTAATATAACGGGTCATGCCGATAGGTTGGTTGCTGGCTTGATGAAAGACGGTATAGCATAAATCGCTGCCGGTTTCTTGTTTGCGTAGTAACCCCGAAATCATATTTTGCAATTTTTCGAGGGTGTTGATATTACCGTAAGGGATATATAACCAGATTTCTGGCTCTAGGGCATGGGGCAACAGCCCTTCGGCATGGGCTAGGCTGAGTGGCTCTAGGCGCACATGAGCGCCAATTAATGAGACATGCGGGGTGAACATCATGGGAATTTTAGATTTTGGATTAGGGATTGAGGATTGAGGATTAAAGATTGAGATTTTAAGCAGGAGGCGAGGTGATTTGTTTTACGCGCAATTCGGCTTGGTCGAGGTGTTGGGCACAATGGGCGGCCAATTGTTGCCCACGTGTGTGTAATTCGAGTGCTTGTTCGAGTGGCAAATCGCCTTGTTCCATTTGAGCTACCAATTGTTCTAATTCGCGGTAGGCGCTTTCAAAGCTTAACTCAGCGATATTACTGGTATCGCTGGTTACAGTTTTTTTATCTTTTGTTTCTTGTTTTTTGCTCATTGTGCTAGTATGATACGATATCGCCTTGGGGGTGAATGTGTCCCGGTGGATGCCCCGGTCTTCAAAACCGGTGGCAGCTTGCTCGGCAGGCTGCGGTGAGTTCGACTCTCATTCTCCCCCGCTTTTAATAATGGTTAATGGTTAGTGGTTAGTGGTTAATTGCAAATTAATCATTAACCATTAACCACTAACCATTAACCATTAACTGATGATTGGCAAAATTTTGCGTGCGAATACGCGCGCCTTTGTATTTGGGGCCAAGTTGCCCCGTAACGATGTGCCTATTTTTGGCTCATTGGTCAAGACCCGCATTCAATATCGTGCCGCCACCGTATTTGGGTTGGTTTATGACATCGTGATTCAAGATGATGGCATGACCAAATTATTATCGGTGGCCGATGATGTGCGGCCTGAAGATATTGAATGGCAGCGCAATCGACGTGTGCCGGTCGAGGCCAGTGTGTTGTGCGTGGGGTATCAAGAGGGCGAAAAACCCATTCGCCAAAGCCTGCCGGCCCAGCCGCCGATTATTTTAGATGAAGTACAGCAATGTAGTGAGGCTGAAATGGTGGCTTTTACCGAGCATTTGCTCTATCTCAGACTCATTCTCGAAGCCCGTGATGCCCCTACCGATGAATTGTTGGCGGCCAATATTCGTTTTGCGGCAGAGGCTCGCCCAAGCGATAGCGCCCGTGATGCGTTTACAGTGCGGGCGGGGCGCGAGCTGACTCGTTTAATTGCAACCGATGGCATGCGGTTAGAAGGTCTATTGCGGCGCATTTGTGGTTGATAGGCCATGATTGAGGTTGTTTTAGCTTTGGTAATCAGTTTATTAGCTGGCGATTACGTATAATTGCATCTGAATGTTTGCGCGTGGTTGGTATGTTTTTGTAATGGGATGTGGGCTTGTGTTGTCGGCTTGTTCGCTTGAGACCTTGCCTATCACGCCGAATATTGTGATCCCACAGGTGACGGTTTATGTTAGCCCGGGCGCAACCATTTATCCGACGGTTGCAGCTACCTTATTTGTGACGGCTTCACCGCCTCGCCTACAGTCGCCCACCCCGATCCCAACCGCAACTCGCACGCCGCTGCCGACTGCTACCCCAACCAATACGCCTATTCCTACCGCCACTATTTCACCATTTGCGGTGCGGGTGAATGGCATTGGGATTACAAAAGAGCGGGTGGCGATTGAGCTACAGCGTCAAATTGCTGCCAACCCCGAGCAGTATCGTAGTGACAGTAAAGAATATGCACAATTGGCTGCACGGTTGCGCGAATCTGTGCTTGATTCATTGATTGAGCAAGCGTTGATTGTAAATATTGCGACCCAAAATGGGATTAAGGTCACGCTTGAAGATGTCGATAAGGCTTTAGATGCGTTAATTAAGACTCGCGGGGGGCGTAAGGCGTTTGAGGCGTGGCTTAAGACTTATCGGCAAACCGAGCAAGACATGCAAGACGTATTGCAACGGCAGTTGTTGGCGCAAGCGGTGCGAAATTGGGTATTAAAAGATTTTAAAACCAATGTTGAATATGTGCGGGCGGCGCATATTGTTGTGGCGAGCGATGCTGAGGCGAAGCGTGTTTTGGCGCGTTTGCCCCGTGAAGATTTTGGGCAGTTGGCGCAAACATTGTCGCTCGATATTACATCACGCGGGTCGGGTGGCGATTTGGGTTGGTTTGCGCGTGGCACGGGGGCAATTGTTTGGCCTGAAATTGAAGATGCTGCGTTTAAATTGGGGCCAAATCAATTGAGCCAAGTGGTGCGTAGCCCAATTGGGTTTCATATTATTAAGGTGATGGCGAAAGAAAGCCGTGAATTAAGCACCGATGATGCGGCGAAGCTGCAACAAGCAGTATTGGAAGAATGGATGAATAAGTTAAAATCGAGTGCGAAAATTGAAAAATTCCCATAATTTAGCGCATATAGGGGCAATTCTAAAAGCGCAATGCCGAAATCAGTTTTACCAATTGTTTAGGCAATATTTAAAATCTAATGCAAAACCTCGACGATCTTCAAACTTATGTAACGCTAGACCCGCAGCGGGCTTATCGACGCGCACTTGATTTACCCCACGAAATTGAAATGGCCTATACGGCAGGTAAAGCTGTGCCGATGGTGTTGCCAAATCTTGCTTTTCAGAATGTGATTGTGGCGGGGATGGGGGGGGCTGGTATGGGCGGCGATTTGGTGTGTGGCTTGTTGCAATCACAATTGCCTATTCCTATGCAAGTATTGCATGGTTATGATTTGCCCGCTTACGCTGGGGCCAACACCTTGTTTATTGCTTGTTCATATTCTGGCAATACCGAGGAAGTATTGAGCGCGACAACGCAGGCGCTGGCCAAAGATTGCCGCGTGGTGGTGATAGCAAAAGGGGGCAAATTGGCACAATTGACCGAGACCCATCATTTGCCTTTACTAAAGATTGTTTCAGATGACCCGGCAGGTGAGGTGATTGGCTGGATGACAGCGGGCTTGTTGGGTGTTTTGGTGGCGGTTGGATTGGTGGCGGATATGGATGCAGATGTCGCTGAAACCGTGAGTGTGTTAACGCAGGCCAATATCGCGCTCAATATTGAATCGCCAGCACGGCGTAACCCAGCCAAGCGTATTGCAGGGCAATTTATGGATCGTTTGCCCATTATTTATGGGGCTGGCTTGACCGCCGCCGTGGCGCAGCGCTGGAAAACCATGTTGAACAGCTATGCCAAAATGTTGGCAAGTGTTGACGTATTGCCAGAATTGAATCATAACGCGATTGAAGGTTATGAACATAGCGCCGAGGTGTGGCGGCGCAGTATTGTCTTGCAATTGCGCAGCGCTTATGACCCTGTGCGTGTTTCGCAACGTTTTGACCTCACCACGCAATTTTTGCTTGAGGCGGGTGTTAATCAAGACACGGTGCGAGGCAAAGGCAATAGTGCATTGGCACAATTGTTTTCATTGGTGCTATTTGGTGATTGGGTGGCCTATTACACCGCCATCATTAGCGGCCTCGATCCAATTATTGAAGAACGTATTCCGAAATTTAAAGAAACCCTAAGCAAAGGATGAAGGATGAAGGATGAAGGATGAAAGATGCCTTTATCCTTCATCCTTCATCCTTCATCCTTTTTATGTCAAGCCCATCAACCCAACAACATCACGAAATTGCCGCCAAACAGGGGGTAATTTCAGTTGCCATTATTACCGTTAGTGATACCCGCACCCGTGAGAATGATACGGGCGGCGATTTAATTGCCGAACGCATTACCACGGGTGGTCATCGCGTTGCTTTTCGTGCTATTGTTAAAGATGAGCCAAGTCAAATTACGGCGTTGCTCGATCAAATTGTGAATGAAACGGATGCACGTATGCTGCTATTTACCGGTGGCACTGGCATTGCCCCGCGTGACACAACCTATGATGCATTGTCGCGTAAGCTTGAAAAAGTAATGCCGGGTTTTGGCGAATTATTTCGCATGTTAAGTTTTGCCGAGGTCGGTGCGGCAGCAATGTTGTCACGGGCCACTGCCGGTACTTATCGTGGGCGGCTGATCTTCTCGATGCCGGGTTCGCCTAATGCGGTGCAGGTGGCGATGGATAAGTTGATTATGCCCGAAATTCAACATTTGGCGTGGGAAGTGGTGCGGTAAATATGGAAAGGATTCTTATTTTGGCTCCGCATACAGATGATGCTGAGCTAGGTTGCGGCGGCACCATTGCGTTTTTAAAAGAGGCCGGTAAACAGGTTTATATTGCGTCTTTTTCAATTGCACGGGAATCATTACCTCCTGATGCATCGCCGGATTTATTGACAGAAGAATTTAAAAACGCGATGCATATGTTGGGTATTCCGAAGGAAAATCTGAGAATCTATGATTATCCAGTTCGAAGATTAACGGCATTTAGGCAGGAATTACTTGAAAGTTTGATTGCGTTAAAAAAAGAACTAAAACCGGATACGGTATTTTTACCTTCAGAACATGATGTTCATCAAGATCATCAAGTGGTTTATGCAGAAGGTTTAAGAGCGTTTAAGGACATTACAATTTTAGGGTATGAATTACCTTGGAATCATATTACCTATCGAGCGCAAGCATTTATGCCATTGCAGGTAAATCACTTAAAACAAAAATGGCTCGCTTTGCAAGCATATAAATCGCAGATAGCGCTAGGGCGACCTTATTTTGATTGGGATTTTATAAATGGCTTGGCGAGAGTGCGTGGGGTTCAAATTAAAACGCAATTTGCCGAGTCATTTGAAGTGGTAAGAATAAATCTAGGTAGTCAGATCGGAAAATTGGTAATAGACAATAATCGTGAGAAATTCCAAATCTTGCCGTTAACATCAGATGATGCGAAACTTCGTGGAAAACAACTTATTGAACTTGGTAGGGATTTAGCTTGGGAAAATTGGAAACTTGATAATTTTTTGCAAGAATTACCAGATAAATGGGTGATGAGCAGTTATGCGGTTGATCAGATGAATCAACCAATAGCGTATTTAATTGCATCACTTAAGGGTGGGGCAGCCCACATTCATCGAATTATTGTTGCGCCGACATGGAGATCGAAAAAACTAGGCGCTGCTTTGATAAAAAATTTAGAGGAGCAGTTACAAAAGCTTAACCTTGCGAGGATCACGTTAAAAGTAGATGTGAAAAATTATTCTGCAATTGGTTTTTATTGCAAACTTAATTTTGAGGTTGCGGCAATATATAAAGAAGATAACTTATTATTTATGCAAAAAACTGTGAATGGTGATGAAAAAGCGACCTCTCAGTAATGCTTATCAGTAATTGAAGAAATGCCGATTTCCCTTTCCTATCTTAAGCTAATTTTGAGGTGGGAGAGGGAAATCGGCGAAAAATACGTTTTTATACCTTTCGTGATCTATGTTGAGCTAAGACTTGCGCGAAAAAATCTAAACGTTTTGATTCTTTCGCTAAAACATCTAAATGCTTAATATCATCACGCGAAACTCGTTTTCCCATCCAATTAAGCACAAAATTTTCAATAATACCAAGATTTGCATCGACATTATCAATAGTATTTGGTAAATTTAGTATAAAAGGCTTTTTGTCTGAGAAATCGGTGTCTATATGGCCTAAAATTACAGGGATGCCATAGGCTAAGTATTCACGAACTTTGAGCGCCGATGCTTCATTTGCATTTTTGGTATAAGCTGCTATGCCAGCAATGGCAACGTCTGCCGTTTGCATGATTTTTGTATAATCTTGATGTTTTAATTTACCATGACAGTATATATTAGGTGGGTTATTTTTATCCTCCAACCCCGTATCTCCTATAAGGTGGATCCCCCAATCTGGATATGCTTGAGCAATGGTTATTAATTTTTCTGTGCCGTGCCAAGGGGATGCATTTGAGGCAATAAATACGATTTGAGGATGTATATTGTTGGGTGCACGATAAATCGGATAATCACTTATATCGATTGCATTCCCAATAACACATGAAGGTTTATGGTAAGACAAAAATAATTCTGATAATTCGGATGCAACACAAACAATTCCAGCAGAATTATTTAATGTCCAATTTCTGGTAAATTTATGAAAAATAAATTGATATTTTGGTAACATCAATTGGTATTCAGATAAATCATTTGTATTGGCTTCGAGTATTGTTGGGATTTTTTGCATTAATTGGCTTAATCCAGGATAATAGGAACCAAAGCGTGTATAAATAATATCTGGTTTCCATGCAAGCACGCCTGCAAATACATCTTTGCAAACACGAAATCGCGACATTCGACTATTCCCGCATTGGTAGCGTGATAATTCCAAATGTGCAGCTTCGTCTGATGTTTTGGGTAACTGGCTTATTGCAAACCAATGGGTTGTATGCCCCAATTTATTCCAAGTTTTTAATTGATTATTTACCTTACGAAAAACCCCGCTCGAGGCATCTCCTGGGTCAGGGTATCCCAATGTCATATATGCAATTCGCATTGAACTATTCCTTATAAGATTATGAAAGTCGCAATTCATCAACCCAACTATTTGCCTTGGAGAGGTTATTTTGCAAAAATGAGGTTATGTGACAAATTTGTGTTTTTAGACGACGCAGAAATTCCACAAGGGCGGAATTTTTGCTATCGAGTTGAAATTCGTGGGCATCAACAAGATGCAATGTGGTTATCTGTTCCTGTTAATCGCCAAACGCACGATTTGATTAAAGATGTTTATATCTCATATTCTGAAGATTGGGTTAAAAAACATCTAAATTCACTCAAGACAATTTACTCTAAATGTAAGTATTTTGATGAAGTATTTCATATTATTGAACCTGTTTACAAAAGGCGCTTTGAGAAATTATCTGACCTTAATATTGAATTGATCAAATTAATTGCAAATTATATTGGAATTAATTGCCAGTTTTATAGATCTAGTGAATTAGCTCCTGTGGGTGTGAGTGATGATCGTTTAATATCAATTGCTACTATGTTAGATGCCTGTATCTATATTTCAGGTAAAGGGGGGCAGAATTACCAGAACCCGCAAAAATTTTTGGATAATAAAATAAAATTAATAGTTTATGAATATCCTACATGGGAATATAAACAAATACACGGTGATTTTATCCAAAAATTTAGTATCATAGATGCCTTGTTCCACTTAGGCAAAGATACAATTAATTTGTTACCATTATTTATTTCCGACTCAGGTCAATAGATTGCTTGTTTGATGAAAATCGTCTACATCGTCACCGTCCCCATTACCGCCAAGGCGTTTTTGGTAGGGCATTTGTCTTATTTGCGTGAGCATGGGCACGAAGTGATCCTTATTACCTCGCCCGACCCACTGCTTGACCAAGTTGGGGCACAAGAAGTCGTAACCGTGATTGGTGTGTCAATGCAGCGTGAAATATCGCCATTGGCAGATGCAAAATCGTTGTGGCAATTGTGGCGGGTATTACGCGACATTAAGCCCGATGCGGTAACGGCTGGCACACCCAAAGCAGGTTTGTTGGGCATGATCGCATCGTGGCTATTGGGTGTGCCATTGCGCACCTATGTTTTGCATGGGCTGCGACTCGAAACATTGCATGGCCTGCGCCGCCGGATTATGACTTTTACCGAACACATTTGTGTGGCGTGTGCGCACAAAGTGGTGTGTGTTAGCCAAAGTTTGCGCCAAAAATATATTGACGAAGGCTTTGCCGATGCGAGCAAAACCTTGGTGCTGGCCTCAGGCTCGGCCAGTGGGGTCATCGCCGAACGCCATTTGCCACGCTCACTTGATCAAAATTGGCTGGTGTTGCGCCAACAATTGGGCATACCTGCCGATGCGCTGGTGATTGGTTTTGTTGGGCGCTTTGTGCGCGACAAAGGCATCGGCGAATTGGTGGCGGCTTTCCAAGCCATTCGCAAGCGCCATCTGCAATGTTGTTTGTTGTTGATTGGCACTTTTGAAACGGGCGACCCGTTAGACGTGGCAGTGGTGCAATATTTGCAAGCTGCATTAGCCAATTCGGCACAATCGGGCGTATATGGCACAGGTTGGGTGGCAGATGTTGCGCCTTATTACCCGGTGATGGATGTGTTGGCGCTGCCAACGTATCGTGAAGGTTTTCCCATTTCACCGCTCGAGGCCAGCATGTGTGAAGTGCCGGTTGTGGGCACATTGGCAACGGGTATGGTTGACGCGGTGGTAAATGGTAAGACTGGTCTGCTTGTTTCAATTGGTGATGTGACCGCGTTAACGAATGCGCTTTTACAGGTGTTGGAAAATGTTGAGCTACGGCAACAGTTGGGCATGGCCGGCCGCCAACGGACACTGGCTTCGTTTTTGCCAAACCAAATTTGGCAAGCGTGGTGCGATTATTATCTTGCGCTATGCACAAGCAATAATTGAAGAAATGCCGATTTGACGATGCCTTGCCAAGCGATGCTTTGCAAAGCATCGTCAAATCGGCGAAATTTTCAGTTTGTAACGTCCTCACAACAAAATCCCCCAATTAGCGAGGCTAATTGGGGGATTTTTGTTGGGATCATTACTTAGATTTTTGGGCTTCCTACTTTCGTCGGATGTGATTGATACACGAGAGATTAATATACATGTATATATCTTTGCAACTATAATTGTTGTAGTTTTGTGTGATTAGATTACCGATTCAAAATAAGGATAAAAAAGATTGATATGCCGAACGCTCGTTCAATTCGACAAAGTTACCCTAAAAATGAAGCTTGGCCTGACCATTTGTTGCAAAATGGTGTTTTGCCAGCGATATCGCACGTTACTTCTGAGCAGACAGCTAGTTCATTGCCAGATTTTTTAACGCGATATAGTGAAATAGGCAAGCATATGTATCAGCTAGGGCAGCAGACCCACGATCCAGATTGTTTTAGATCTGCGTTATGGGTTTATGGCGAGGCATTGGCGATGCTTCAAAAATCCCCCTTTAGTCAATCGGCATCGACAGAGATTTGTATTGGGTTTGCGAAGTCAGCGCTTGTATTGGCAGATGAGCGGGCGATTGCAGATGCAATTTCGCATATGATGACGTTGATTAGTGCAGCTAAGTTAAAACAGCAACCGCTTGCCTCAGAGCTTGAATTTACTTTGGGCATATTGTTGGCAAAACAACATAATTACGCGGCTGCAATGCGGGTATTAGATGTGTGGTGGGCAACGCATGTGAAGCATGAACATGCCGCATGGGTGCGCCAGTATGCCTTGTGGTTAGGGGCAAAAAGTGCCGCAAATGGCAATGGGGCACATCATGATATAACCTTATGGGCCTATGAATTCTCGTTACGCAAGACTTGGCCTGAATTTACATTAACCCAATTGAACCAATACTACAGCACTGTAAAGACGCATATCACCGCCCCATTTCCAACCTGTCATCTTGCTTTTGGGCGGGCATTGGTGCAAAAAAATGCATATGTCGAAGCAATCGAGGCATTAAAACAGGCTGTGTCAGAATTTGCGCCGAGCCAGCGCGGGGTGGCTTTGTTTGAGTTAGCCTATGCCTATTTAGTATATGGGCAATATGTCGATGCCACTCGGATTATGAAGCAATATGCCGAGCTTGCGACGCTTGAAAATCGTTTTGCAGTTGCACCCGTTTTAGCGTTGTTAGACCGTTTGTCGCAAAGCCGTCGCCATGCCGTTTTGGTGGGCATTAACCAATATCAGCACAAAGATTTGCCGCGTTTGCGGGGCGCTAAGAATGATGTGGCCGCCATGCGTGATGTGTTGATGCAACGTTGGGGTTTTCAGGCTGACGATATCACCGAGTTGATTGATGATCAAGCGACCCGCGATGCAATTTTGACCAAATTTAAGCTATTAACCGCGGTCTCGCGTGAGCGCCCCTGTGTTTTTTATTTTGCCGGGCACGGGTCAACCGATCAAGACCGTTTACCGACCATTATTCCTGTCGATGGGCGGTGTGGTGATGTGCGCGAAATTTCGTTAGATGAGTTGGCTAAATTTGCAGGTGATACATCGGCTAATTTAGTAACTATTTTTGATGTGGGTTTTGAAAGTGAACAAGCTAAATATGCCAGTGGGCGATCGGTGAAACAGACACAAAAATTGCGCCCACAGCCGCGTTTTAGCAGCCGCGAAGCATGGGCCAACCATGCCGCTGGGTTAACTGTTGGGGCAATGAGTCTTTATGCCCACCCGCCCGAAGATTACGCGCAACCGCGTTCACTTGAGGTCAAAATTCAAGGGAACGATTCACTCAATATGGTGACGACCTATCGCGGGCGGCTAACCTCTGTTTTGGTCGATATTTTGGATCGCGCTGGGATGAGTTTGACCTTGACCCAATTGCGCCAAGCATTACACGCGGCTTATCAAAATTTATTGCCAAGCGCCCGCACCGCGAGCGCACATAGCGAACAACGCCCAGTGTTTTTGAGCACAATCCATAATCAGGCGGTTGGCATGGTTGATGAGATTCGCAAAACTCCACTCAAACAGATCGCTAGCGTATTACGCACCGCCCTCAAGTTGCCGACAGAGGGTTGCGATGATAATGTGGCGGCTTTTGAGAGGCCAAATACAATGCAATGGCATGTGCGGCTTAATTTGGGGATTGCTTATGCCGCTTGTGGTGATTATGCCGAAGCCTTGACGTGGTTAAAAGATATCGCTCCGTTGCAAATGGCAACTCAGGCCGATACATTTCAAGCCCACTATCATTTGGGGCGGGTGTTATTTTTAGAAGGGCAAGAGGGCAAGCTTGAGCAGGCCGCCAGCCAATTACGCCGCGCCATCGAAATGGCTGCTACCGATGTACGGGCGCATTACTTTTTAGCGCAAACCATTCGCGCCCAAATTAATCGGCAATATGCAAAACAAGTTGAAACGCTGATGCAAACCTATTTGCAACATGGGGCGCCATTCGGCGTGGCGTAGGTAACCTAAAAAGATGTAACGCCGAAATCACTGATTGAAAACGGCCTAAAGCGCTTCAAGCGCTTTAGGCCGTTTTTTGCATAAACGTTTATTCCACGGTTACACTCTTTGCCAAGTTGCGTGGTTGGTCAACATCGCAGCCACGCCGTAAGGCCATATGATAAGCCAAACGTTGCATTGGGATGGCTGTAAGCACGGGTGAAAGCATCGCTGGCGCTTCGGGCACATAAATGACATGATCGGCCTTCTTGCTAATGTCGGTGTCGCCCTCAGTGGCGATGGCGATGACGGTTCCATGTCGCGCCCGTACTTGTTCGATCTGTGAGACCATCTTCTCATACACATTGTCGCGCACACAAATACAAACGACCGGCATATTTTCATCAATGAGCGCAATTGGGCCGTGCTTCATTTCGCCAGCAGGGTAGCCCTCGGCGTGAATATAGCTGATCTCTTTCATCTTGAGTGCGCCTTCGAGCGCCACCGGATAGTTGATGCCACGCCCTAAAAACAAGAAATGTTCGCGGGTGTGGAAAATATTGGCAAGCTCATCGTAAATGTTATTTTTTTCTAACATGATGCTGACCAAGCCGGGCAAATGCATGAGGTCGCTAATGGCTAAGTGCTGGGCTTCGGCAGTGCTGCCATTGGCATTTTGTTGCGCCAGCCAACAGGCCAACAAATATTGATCAACCACCGAGGTCGTAAAGGCCTTGGTGCTGGCGACGCTGATCTCGGGGCCAGAGCGCATGGTGATATTGCCATCGGCCACGCGCTGGGCTTGTGAGCCAATGGCGTTGACAATTGCCCATATTTTCGCGCCTTTTTCGCGCCCTTCTTGCATGGCGGCCAAGGTATCGGCGGTTTCGCCCGATTGGGTAATACCCAATACCACATCGTTGGGGGTGATGAGTGGGTCGCGGTAGCGAAATTCGCTGGCATAATCAACCTCAACCGGCACACGCGCCAAATTTTCAATCATAAACTTGCCGATCATGGTCGAAATTGAGCTGGTTCCCATGCCGATGGAGAAAATTTTGCGTGGGGTAGGGCCGGGTTTCATCCCTTCGAGTGTCACTATGCCTTGCTCAAAATCGACGCGCCCGCGAATGGTGTCGGTAATAGCGCGGGCCTGCTCGAAGATTTCTTTTTGCATAAAGTGACGATATTCGCCTTTTTCGGCAGCAACCGGGTCCCATGCGATGGTATGCACTTCTTTTTGCACGCGGTCACCGTTTAAGCGCCGCACTTTTACGTCGCCCACTTTGGCGACCACCACCTCATGGCTGTCTAAAAAGATGACTTTGCGTGTGCATTCCAATACGCCCGGCACATCCGATGCCACCAACACTTCGCCATCGCCGAGGCCGACGACCACGCCACCGGCGTTACCCAAACGGGCGGCGATCATGGTGCCCGGCTCGGCCAAATTCAACAACACCACCGCCGACGAGCCGCGCAATTGTGCCAAAGTCATATGCACGGCTTTTTCAAAATCGCAACCGCCATGTATAAATTTTTCAACCAATTGCACAATCACTTCGGTGTCGGTTTCGCTGGTGAATACCACGCCCTCGGCCTGCAATTCGTGTTTTAGCTCAAGAAAATTTTCGACAATGCCATTTTGCACAATGGCGATGCGCCCGCTCATGCTGACATGGGGGTGGGCGTTGCGCTCAGTGACCGAGCCGTGGGTGGCCCAGCGGGTATGCCCCATGGCGATATTTAAGCGTTGATGTGGGGTGTGATCGGCATCTGATAGCTTGCGCTCGAGGTTGATCAATTTGCCGACCGCACGTTCGATTTCAAATGTGCCGCTATCGGGGTTGATTTTTGCAATGCCGGCTGAATCGTAGCCGCGATATTCTAATTTGCGAAGGCCGCTAATGACGACCGGAACGGCGGCTTGAGGGCCAATATATCCAACAATTCCACACATGGTTTTTTATATAAATTGTCGCCGAACTCACTATCGCTTCATGGTTGACGAAGGCGAAGCCCTCGTCAAACATGAAGCGATAGTGAGTTCGGCATTGTGTCTTTGGGGAACATCCCTAATTATTGAGAAGCTACAAGATATGACTTAACGACATACACATGGTCGTTTCTCTTGTAAATTTTCGCACCGATGCAAGAAGGGCGATGCAATGATCGTGGGGTTATTTTGATGAATGTTGCCTGCGCAACCATTCATACACCTCAACCATCAACTTGGCACGTTGTTCCCAGCTAAACAGTTGTTGGGCGCGTGATCGCAATTTTTGCCCCAACTCGGCTCGCAGGGGGGCATTTGCCATTGTGGCGGCGATGCCATTTGCCAAGGCTGCCGTATCGCCTACCGGCGCATAGATGCCATATTCGCCCAACAACTCGCGCTGGGCGGGGGTGTCGAAGGCCACCGTTGGCAGCCCCATCGCCATGTAATTGAGGATTTTGCCGCTGCCTTCGGTTAATGATAATTTAGGCGCTGCTGCTACATCACCCAAGGCCAATATGCGCGGCATGTTTAAGTAAGGCACACGCCCGCCAAATACCATTTCTGCCGCCACGCCGTTGGCTTGGGCTTGGGCCTTCCACACATCAATCCCCGGGAACCCCATGACCAACCAACGCAGTTTATGCCCTTGGGTTTTGAGCATGGCGGCGGCATCGATTAGGTTTTGAATGCCTTGGTGACGGGCTAACAAACCGAGGAAAATGACCACATGTTCATCGAGGCCAATGCCAAATTGAGCACGTAATTGGGCGCGTTCGGCAGGCGAGATTAAATTTGGCGCAACTTCGTGGGTATTCACACCATCGGTTAGGGCTTCGACCCGACGGTCGGGGTGTGCCGCCCGCAAGGTGGTGGCGGCGTGAATGGTGCTGGTGAAAATGGCTTGGGTGCTGCGTTCGGCCATACGCTCGACGACACGCCACACGCGCTCACGTTTGCCGTCGGCTCGCATAAAACCATGATGCAGCATTTCGTCAGTTAGGCTGCCTTGATAATCCATACACACCGGCACCCCCCAAGGGCGGGCCAAGATCCCGCCCAACAAGGCCCCCTCGTGCAAATGCCCATGCACAATATCAAATCGATTGCGGGCTAGCACGCGCAATAATCGTATACCCAGCAGCGCATCGAAGGCAAATTTATGGCGCGACGAACCCACCTCATAATTGGCATGCCATGGGGTGGGCGACGTGCGAATAATACGCAATCGCGGCACATCGTTGCCCTTGAAATAGGTCACAACCGTGACTTCGTGACCCAATGCCTGTAGCGCCCGTGCTTCTTCTAAAATGCGCACGTGACAGCCATAGTCGTTAAAAAACGAGGTGGGGGCGATGCTAAGAATACGTAAGCTCAACGTTTGCGTTGTAACTGGTCACTTAAGCGTTGACCGAGTAATGAACCCATTAACGACGGCTTTTTTACCTCGACATTGGGTGGTATATCTGAACGCCCGCGATGCCAATCATTTAGCCAGTCGCTGCGATGATTTTGGGCTTGCGCCAGCATTTGTGTTACTTGCGCCGTGTCGCCGGTGTCGATGGCATCACGCAGGGCAACCAGTTGGCGCATGGTTTGATTGAGCCAATGGGTGCTGGCGCTTGGTTGTTGCATCAAAGCTGCGGCAATTTCGGCTGGGGTGCTGCGCTCGAGTTGGGCGGTTAAACGATCAAACGCCTCGCCTGCCAACCATTTGCGCTCGCGCCAAGCCACATCGCCTGCCACCACCGACATCATGGCAAAGCTGACGGCGGCGGGCAGGGCATCTACGGCCAACCGTAGCCCGTCATGTTCGTCGGCATCCATAAAGATGGGGGTGGCTTCAAGCGCACTCACCACATTTGCAAACTGGTGAACCAAATCTGGGTTTGTGCCTGTGCGTGGGGTGATGGTCCATGCCGCGCCTTTGAAGCTGGGCGTGGCGGAGGCAACTGCGCCGGGCAACATTGGCTTCAAAATAATGTCACTGCTGATATAAGCCACATCCATTGGCAATCCATTGGCAAATTTGAGGGCGGTGTTTTTGACTGGGCACAGGTCTGACACAATCGCCCCGGCCGCTACATCTTTGGTAATGGCTTTGAGCGTGGCCTCAAGGCCATCTTGTGGGATGGCGAGCAGCACCAATTGCGAGCCTTCGACCGAAGATGGCAAATTCCACTGGGTGCGATCGACCGCCTTGAGCGCTTCGGCTTTTTTTGCCGCGCTGTTGTCTTTGTCATGCCCAATAATTTCGGCATCTTTAATGACATTGCGCAGGGCCAGCCCTAGCGCAATGCCAAGGTTGCCGCAGCCAATGATGGTGATTCGTGTTTTTGACATAGCTTGAATCTGTATAATATTGTTGGCGTGGGTTAAGTAATAGCCGCTTTTGTGGTTTTTGCCGCCTTTTTTGTCGACTTGGCTTTTGGCTTGCTTTTACCTGTCGCCATACCGATGGTTTTTGATTTGCCGCTACTCTTTTCAGATGTTGGCGCGTCGGTTTCGGCAGTGGGCGCGGGGGCGCTTGGCATACCCATGCCGCCCATGCCCATCTCATCATAACCGCCCATACCCCCCATACCGCCCGGGCCACCGGCTTCATCGCCAAACATATCGCCCATGCGTTCTTCAATTTTGTCTGGGTCTTCGCCTGCTTCAAGCCGCCCGACCACTTCTTCAAATTCTTCGCCGAGGCTCTCACCGGTTTCGGCGGCCATGCGGCGCATAAAACGCCCCAGCGAGCGTGGGTCATTCTCATCAATGCTCTGTAACTCTTGCATCATGCGTTCTTCTGCGCCTTCGGGCAGATCGGGACCGCTTTCATTGGCTGCACCGGCACTATTGTTGCTGCCGCGCACCATGCGTGCGCGTGACATTAACCGTGTGAGTTTGGGGCTACCACAACGACTGCACCTGGCTTTCGTCTCATCTACCGCCGATAAACTGCGCCAGAAGATGCTTACCTTGCGTTTGCAATCTAAACAACGATACTCGTAAATTGGCATAACGGGTTTATTTTATCGCATCCATGATGATTGAGGTGTTTCCCAAAAAAATGTGTATTAATGGGCGTAAGCCATGACAGGGCCAAACACCATGACCTGCACGCGCAAATCGGGAGATAGATCGAGGCGGGGGGCGGTGCGAGCGCGAATGTGAAGGTCGCCCATTTTTACGTGCACAATTTGATCATGCCCATAAAAAGTGGTGTGCTGTACCACCCCATTGCCTTGAGGGTTGGGCTGTAAAAATAAGCGTTCGGGACGAATAAGCACATCGACGATCCCATTGGCTGTGGTTGCAAGCGGCAATGTGCCAAGTTCACAGATCACCGTTTTGCCATCGGCTTGCCCGCGCAAAAAATTGGTATCGCCGACAAATTCGGCGATATTGCGCGTGGCTGAGCGCAAATAAATTTCTTGTGGGCTGCCAATTTGGGCAATTTGGCCCGCTTGCATCACCACGACTTTGTCGGCTAGGCTAAAGGCTTCTTCTTGGTCGTGCGTTACAAAAAGGGTGGTGGCGTTGACCTTGCGCAGTACGTTTTTTACATCTTGGCGCACATGCTGGCGCAAGGCGGCATCTAGGTTAGAAAATGGCTCATCTAACAAAACAACGGCAGGTTGGGCGGCCAAGGCCCGTGCCAAGGCCACGCGCTGTTGTTGCCCGCCCGATAATTGATGTGGAAATCGTTGGCTGTAAGCCTCAAGCCCGACGAGGGTGAGCATGTTTTTGACAATCTCGGCGCGTTCAGCAGATGGGCGGCGGTTGAGCGGAAAAGCCACGTTGTCATTGACATTGAGATGTGGGAAAAGCGCGAAATCTTGAAAAACCAACCCAACGCTGCGTTTTTCGGGGGGAACCCATGTGCCATGCCCTGCCGCTCGATGCCCATTTAGCCAAATTTCACCTTGGTCGGGGGCTTCGAGGCCAGCGATGAGGCGCAGGGTGGTGGTTTTGCCACAACCGCTTGCGCCGAGCAAAGCCATAATTTCGCCGCGTTTGAGCGTGAGCGAGACATCATTGACGGCCTTGCTTTTTTGATCGTAGATGCGGCTGACGTGTTTCAGTTCTACGACAGGTGGCTGGTTTTCGGATGCAGGCGGGGCGGGTTGGGTCATGGCTTAAACGATTTTGAGGCAATTTTACGTGGTTGTTATTTGATTCATTACTCAATTGCTCGATTCAGCCCAAACCGGCTACGACCATATAATAAAACCAGCGGTATGGCTGTGACTACGATCATGATAAAGGCGGGCAAGGCGGCTTGGGTGTAGATCGAATCATTGGCGGCGGCCCATAGCCGCACAGGCAGGGTGTCGAAACCAGCGGGGCGCAACATCACGGCGGTCGGCAATTCTTTCATGGCTGTGATAAACACCAAAGCCCACGCCGCCATAAACCCGGGGGCGGCAACAGGCAACAAAATTCGGCGAATGGCTTGTAATCCGGTGTTTCCCATTACTCGTCCGGCTTGTTCAACCGAGCGCGGCACGGTTTCGAGCGCGGCATAGGCAGTAGTAACCGATTGTGGCATAAGCCGAAAAATAAAGCCAATGAGCAGCCCAAACACAGTGTTATAGAGCCAAGGTAGCCATTGACTGAGCAGCATGACAAAGGCCAAGCCAACGATTGGCCCGGGTAGGGCATAAGGCGATTTGCTGAGATTGAGCAAGGCATTGGTAAACCGCGATGGGTAACGCAGCGATAAATAAGCCGGAGCAAAGGCCAAGGCAATCGACAAGGTGGCTGTCGCAATCGCCAAGCCTAACGAATGCACAATTTGCCATAGCAAGCTATCTGAGCCAACATTCCACACTAAGTCAATTTTGCTCGGCCAGAAAATGGCTTGCAGGCTTAATCCACCCAGCACCAACACTGGCAACCCAATAGACAAAAACGCCACCACACACACATAAACAAAGGCCGGCCAACGCCATGCCCCAAGTGTAATGGGTTGAACGGGCTTCCATGCGCTGCCCGTCTTGCCGCGGTTGGTTTTGTGCGAGAGCCAACCTTCGCCCCACAACAATGGTAGCGTAATTAGGGCCAAGACCATGCTTAAGATGGCGGCAGCCGAACGGTCGATTTGCCCGCTAAACTGGTTGTAAATGGCGTTGGTAAATGTGCTATAACGCATCATCGAGACTGTGCCAAAGTCTGACAAAGCATAAAGCGCCACCAATAGCCCACCTCCGGTGGCGGCGGGGGCCAACATGGGCAAGGTGATCTCGATAAAGGTGCGAATTGGGCTGCGGCCTGCGGCACGGGCAGCTTCTTCTAACGAGCGATTGATGGTTCTCAACGCCGCCAATACTGGCAGGTAAACATAAGGAAAGACGAAGAGGCTGATGATGATGGCGGTGCCAGCCAAGGTGTAAATATTGAGTACCGGCAATTGGCCTTGGGGCAAGCCGGTGAGCGCCATAAATGCTTGCTCGATCAGCCCACCCCGCCGCAGCAAAATAATATAACAAATGGCCCCAGAATAGGCTGGTACCGCCAGCGGCAATGCCAATAGCCAGCGCCACATATGCTTAGCGGTTAAATCGGTGCGCTCAACTAACCACGCGAGTGAAATCCCTAAAACGAGGGTGATACTTGCTGACAGAGTTGAAAGCCAAAATGTGTTGCTCAATAAGCGCGGTATTTGGCCTGTCCATAGCCGTTGCCATGTGTCGATGGATGCTGCGCTTGCCCGAATAAAAATATAAATCAGGGGCATCGCCGCCAGCACACTCACTGCGCACGCTATCAATAATAGCCTTATCGAAAATCGTCGTCCCCGTATCACAATGTAATAACCGCGTTTATTGTACTCATCGTTATAGTGGCGTAATTACGCTAAAGCCAGTAAAAGAATCAGTTAGCAAATGCAAACAAGTCTTCGCCGATTTCACTACATCACCCCTGCCATGGCAGGGGTGATGTAGTGAAATCGGCATACGTCTTTTTAATGCGACCTTGCCAAACTAAGGCAAACCCGCTTGTTGCATCATTTGCTTGGTGTTTTTCAGGTCGTTATAAAGCGTTTGCATCTGTAAATCATTGATCTTATATTTATCTAAAGCATCTACGCCATCGGCCAAAGCCACCCCGGACACAATTGGGTATTCATAATTATTGTCGGCAAACACTTTTTGCCCGGCAGGCGACAATAAAAAGTCGACAAAAGCTTGGGCAACGGCGCTATTTTTGCTGCCTTTTACCACTCCCGCCACCGTCGTATTTACAATTAGGCCGGTCGTATCAAGGTCTGGGTAAATAATGCCGACCGGTGCGCCTTCGACCCGCGAAAGATGATAATAATAGTGGTTAACAAACCCTAATTTCAATTCACCCGCGCCCACCGCTTTGCGCACATCAGTGTGTCCGCCAAAAAATTGGGTGTTGTTTGCGACCAAATCTTTAACAAATTTCTCGGTTTTTTCTGGGCCAATTAATTTTCGCAATGCAGCCAAGTTGGCCGTCATTGCGTCGTTGGTGCTGTTGGCTGCACCCACTTGCCCTTTCCACTTCGGGTCGGTCAAATCAAATATCGACTTGGGTAATTCTTCGGGCTTAACCAGATTTTTGTTATACATAATCACCCGAGGGCGCAAGGTCAGGCCAACCCAAGCATTATCAGTTGCGCGGTAGCGTTCTGGTATTTGGGCCGTTTTGGCCGAAGTGATGGGGGTGAAAATGCCTTGCGCCGCCAAATCAATAGCAGCCAGCATATCAGTTCCTACAAATACATCGGCTTGCGGGTTGGCTTTTTCTTCAGCCAATTTTGCGCCTAGCTCACCACTTTTGCCGCTCAACAAGCTAATCTTTATACTTGGGTTGGTCTTGTTGAATTCGGCAACCACTGGCTTAAACAGCGCTTCGGCGCGGGTGGTGTAAATCGTTAATTGACCAGATTGTGCACTTGGTTGATTGGTGGCAGTGGGGGCGGCGCAGGCCGCTAAGCTGATTGTCATTAAAGCAGCAAGGCTTGTTAATGTTGCTGTATGTGATGTAAGTAAAGATGGTGTTTTCATTTTGATTTTTATCCTCAAACCGCTCAACGTCCGCTTGAGCGGCGTTGATTTTGCATAGTTCGGAATAAAAATCAATCGTTGATGTTACTAGCAAGCCATCTAGCAAGGTAAGCCCAATGATTAACCAAGGTTAATTTTCTCAATAAACAGTGGAAATTAAAATAAATTTTCGCCGAACTCACTATATGACCTTTGCGGGCAAGGGCAAAGCCCTTGCCCGCAAAGGTCATATAGTGAGTTCGGCATTACGCCTTTGAGATTTACCCCGAATTGTTGAGATGATACCTATTTCACCCCGATCAATTCGACAATAAAGGTTAATTTGGCATTGGCGGGAATGACGGGTGGGCGACCTTGAGCACCATAAGCCAAGTTGGCAGGGATGACCAATTTGCGCTTGCCACCTACTTTCATGCTCAACAAGCCCTCATCCCAGCCTTTAATCACTTGGCCAACCCCAATCTTAAACTCGGCGGGTTGGTTGCGTTTATAACTGCTGTCAAATTCGGTGCCATTTTCGAGCGTGCCGCTATAGTGCACCACCACCGTTTGCCCGGCTTGGGGTTGTGCGCCAGTGCCTACTTTTTCATCTAAATATTGCAAGCCTGATGGGCTAGTGATGAGCGCCCCCGTTGCCCCACTGGCGGCGGCGGGCGCTGCGGGTTGGGCTGGGGCGGCAGGTTTGGCTGCCGCGTTATCTGAAGAGATTTGCGGTTGCGATGGCTTGGGCACGGGGATGGATCCGGCAGGCTGTGTGGGGGGCGGGGCTGGCGCGGGTGTGCTTGAGCCGCCAAACCCTGCAAATGAGATGGCGAACAGAAATAATGCCAATGAGCCGATTACGGCGATGGCGATCCATGTATTTGTAAGTTGTTTATTCATTGTTATGTTGAGTGTTTATGGGTTTGATGTGTGAGCAATGTAACATACTCAATAAATGAATAATACCAAATGTTTGCATGACTTAGACTCAGCCTAATGTTGTAATAATGGCTGGGTTGTATAGCGATAACAAAGCCTTACAAATTGCCAAGACGATAATACCCACTTTCTAATTTTAAATTTCCCATTCTAAATTTTAAATTTTTACTTTACTATGCCGCCTTTATTTGAAGCTGAAATTGTTGAAGGAATTGAAGCCCTTGCCGAAAACGAGTTGCGCCAAATGCGCGAGGTGCAAATTGTGTCACGCGGGCGCGGGGCAGTGCAATTTACGTATGTGGGTAATTTGCGACGTTTGCAATCGTTAAAGCTGACGCAAGCCATTTACGCCGTGCCCTTTT
>CAMDWA010000057.1 GCA_945877855.1 Thermoflexus hugenholtzii JAD2
AAATTTGCAAATTTCAGGGTCAGTCAAAATCTCATGCAAGATCTTGGCATCGTCTACGGTTACTGGTAGGTCTGCGCCCACCCCGATGATGACAGCGTGATTGTTGTTTAGGTTTTCCATCGTGTGTTGTACTGGCTTATAAATTCCAAGGCACTATTGATTTTAGTGGAAAAAATCAGATTGTGCGGTTTTTGGCAAGTTGTTGCGTGGCGCTGAGTGCGCGTCCTCAGACGCGCACTCAGCAAGATTCGACAATACGAATAACGCTAAAATTAGCCTATGCCCAAACAACCATTAGCTGAAGTTTTTGGTTTTCCGATTAATAATTTTTCAAAAGAGGCCGATCGCCATCGGCGACTAAAGCTTTGCCCATTTAATAATAAGGTGCCAAATTGCACCAAAGACAAAGCCAAAGACCCGCTTGGTGTGTGTAGTGTGTGGGATGGGAATGAAATTGCGATTACTTGCCCGGTACGATTTCGGCAGGAGTGGCAAATTGTTGAAGATGCAGCTGCATTTTTCTTTCCCCCTAATACGCATTGGACTTCGTTAATTGAAGTCGGCCTTGATGATAAAAATGGAAGATCAGCGGGTAATATAGATGTTGTCTTAGTTGCTTATGATGATCAAGAGCATATCATTGATTTCGGCGCATTAGAAGTTCAAGCTGTTTATATTTCTGGAAATGTCCGTAAGCCTTTTGAGTTTTATATGCAAAACCCTGAGGCGAATCAAAATTTTGATTGGAGCAAACGAATTGGTTATCCAAATCCAGATTATTTATCTTCTTCACGCAAACGATTGGCCCCACAATTAATTTATAAGGGTAATATTTTGCATTCATGGGGCAAAAAATCGGCTGTGGCATTACATCGAAATTTTTATAATACATTACCGACGTTACCGATTGTTAAGCCAGATCAAGCAAACCTAGCGTGGTTGATTTACGATTTGGCATATGATGCACTTACAAATCGCTATCGACTTTACCTTTCAGAGACAATTTATACTGATTTTGATCCAGCACTGAAGCGTATTACCACCCCTGAAGTTGGCCCGCTAAATGAATTTCTTGATGTTTTACAAGAGAAATTACATGCCAAACTTGATAATGGCATAGGTCAAGCTAAAAGAGATTCCCCCCAGAGCCTATCCCTTCAGAATATCATTGCAGAGGGTGAAGTGGAATGAGTGTAATCCAATCATCATTGTTTACTCTATTGGATGCTTCAAAAATAGATGTTTCAAAAAGCATCAATGTAGCCTCAGTCCCACAACGTAGTCTTTTTCGTTATCCCGGAGGGAAAACGTGGCTTGTGCCATATATTCGATCTTGGATGATGACATTACAGTCTAGAACAACGTCATTTATTGAATTATTCGCTGGAGGCGGAATCGTAAGTCTTACGGTTGCGGCAGAAGGTTTGGCTGAACAAGTTATTTTAGTTGAGTTAGATGATGACGTTGCAGCTGTGTGGTTGACTAGTTTAAATGATCAACGAGATTGGCTAGCGCAACAAATTATCGAGTTTGAGATGACCCCTGAGAATGTTGACAAAGTTTTGTCCCATCATCCGACTTCAATTCATGAACAAGCGTTTCAAACCATTTTGCGTAACCGTGTAAATCATGGAGGAATTTTAGCAATGGGGGCAGGGCGAATTAAATATGGTGAAAATGGCAAAGGGTTACGGTCAAGATGGTATCCACTCACTTTAAAAAGACGTATTTTTGATATTAGCAACTTAACCAATCTAACATTTATTCATGGTGATGCCTTTACTGTTTTATCGCAATATCAAACACATCCCAACGCAGTATTTTTTATCGACCCGCCATATACTGCTTCAACCAAAAAAGCAGGAACCCGTTTGTATCGCCATGCTCAAATTGATCACGAACGACTGTTTGAACAAGCGGCTAAGATCACGGGAGATTTTCTGATGACCTATGATAATGATGATGTTGTGCGGTTACTTGCTAAACGCTATGGATTTGATTGCGAAGCGATTGCGATGAAGAACACCCACCATGCTCAAATGAACGAATTACTCATTAGCAAAAACCTTGAGTGGTTACGCCAATAAATAAACCATGCTAAACGCCCAAAGCCTCATCTCACGCGGTGACTACCGCCGCGCCACCCCCATTATTTTGCTCATCGCCCTTGTTCATGGGCTGTTCTACGTCATGCTTGTCCCCCCATGGCAGCACTACGACGAACCGACCCATTTTGAATACGCTTATATTTTGGCTGGGCGACCGATTCGTAACTTTAGCTTGCCGCAAGAGGGCGAGACCGACCCAGTGGCTCGGCAGCAAATTGCGGCATCGATGCTTGAGCATGGTTTTTATGATGAAACATCGCGCCCCAATTTGCTCACTCGTGACACCGTCAATATCGGCGTGATGCAAATTAACGACCAGCCGCTTTACTATTTACTGGTCTCAATTCCGCTGCGTTTGCTGCGTTATACCGATGTCACCACCCAACTCATGCTGGCGCGGTTGATGTCGTTGTTGCTGTATTTAATCACCCTTTATATTGCCGCCAAAGCCACCGCCGAGCTTGTGCCTGCGGGGCACCCCTTGCGCGTGCTGGTTCCGCTGATGTTGGCGCTTTTGCCCAGCTTTACCGACATCATGACGGCTGTTAACGACGACGTTGGTGCGGTGCTGGTGATGACCTTGTTTTTCTGGGCGGCCATTCGGCTGCTCAAATATGGGGTGTCGCTGGGGCGAATGGCGGTCGCATTACTCATCACCCTAGCTTGTGTTTACACCAAAAGCACAGCCATGATTGCGCTGCCGCTCTTGGCAATTGTGCTTGCGCTGTGTGTGCTGCGCCGCCGCCAAGCGTGGGTATGGCTGGCTTTGGCGCTGGCGTTGCCTGCCGGCTTAGCCGCCACCGTCACATTTGGCGATGCCCAATATTGGTATCGTGGGCAAGGGCAACAACTGCCCACCAGCACCGCCGGTGGCGCTGCCGCCCAATTTCCGGCTGGGGCGCGTGCGTTTCAGTTGCGGGTCGATGCTTCAGCCCCGGCGTGGGGCGTTGGTATCCGCCAACCCATACCGCCCGCGATGGTCAGCCAATTGCGTGGCAAACGGGTGACTTTGGGCGCATGGATGTGGGCAACTGCCGGTTTGCCCGAAGGCACTGCTGCTCGCACTCCCATTTTTTATGACCAAAATATTGGTTTGAATGAACATGATTTGGTTTACATCAGCACCCAACCGACATTTTATGCCTACTCGCTCACCGTGCCCGCCAACCTTAGCTTTGCTTCGGTGGTGTTAGCGCCATTTCGTAGCGCCGCCACCGAAGCAACGGTTTACTTTGATGGGGTGGTGCTGGTCGAGGGTGATTTTCCAAGTGGCAGCGCCCCCCAATTTAGCGATGGCGACGCGGGCAGCGGCACTTGGGCGGGCAAGGCGTTTGTCAACCTGCTGCGCAACCCATCTGCCGAAAGCCGCTGGCCGATGTTACGCCCGAGTATCGATCGCTGGGCCACACGGTTGATCGGCACCCAAGCCTCAACTACACTATCGTCGTTGCTTGACCTTAGTAGCACGGGTTGGTATTACCGCACCGCCTTTGACAATATGCTGCATTCGTTTTGGGCGGCGTTTGGTTGGGGGCATGTCACCCTCAGCAGTTTTGGTGCAATCCTTTACCCATTATTAACGGTGTTGTGGTGTGTTGGGTTGCTTGGCTGCCTCGCTACTATTTATGCGCATATGCGGCGCGGTAAATGGCGGATTGGCAGTTTTCAATCTGGCCTGATCTTGCTGTTTGGGGTGGCGTGTTTGGTAGTGTGGGGCATCGCTTTTCAGCGTGGCTTAGAGTTTGGCTTGTTTTATTGGTTGTTTGTGCCTTCGGCGCGTTATACCTTTACGGTCATTTTGCCGGTGGTGTTGATGTTGACTTGCGGCTGGTTAGCACTTGCGCGTGGGCTGGCGGCATCTTTACGCCTCAATATTGTGGCTGTTCAAAATGCTGTGGTGTTGGGTATCGTTATCTTGTTTATTGGGCTAGACCTGGTTTCACTTGCCCGTATTGTGTCGTTTTATGCCGGACGATGAAAATATGCGATGCCCTTGTCACGCATCGCTTGACAAGGGCATCGCAATACCGGCGAAAACTTGTTTTACGCCTTATTCCATAGGTACGGTATAGTGGTCTATGACGAGGCCAATGTAAGCGAATGCATCTAAATCGACTTTAGGCCCGCATATAAAGGAAAAGAAAAATGGCATATACACCTCCTATCACCCCAAACCCAGCAAACCCCAAGGTATTTTTCGATATTAATATCGGTGGCAAATCGGCCGGGCGGGTGACATTCGAACTCTTTAAAGACGCAGTGCCTGTAACGGCAGAAAATTTTCGCGCCCTTTGCACCGGTGAAAAAGGCGTGGGTAAGTCAGGCGTGGCCTTGCACTACAAAGGCAGCGGCTTTCACCGCATCATCAAGCAATTTATGTGCCAAGGTGGCGACTTTACCCGCGGCAACGGCACTGGCGGCGAGTCGATCTATGGCTTGAAGTTCCGCGATGAATCATTTGCTGGCAAGGCTGGCAAACACCCCGGCCCCGGCGTGTTATCGATGGCAAATGCTGGCCCACACACCAACGGCTCGCAGTTTTTTATCTGCACCGTGCCCACCGATTGGCTGAATGGCAAACATGTGGTGTTTGGTCAAGTAGTCGAAGGCTATGACGTGGTGCAAAAGATGGAAGCTGTCGGCAGTGGTAGCGGTGCTACATCACAAAAAGTCATCATCGAAGATTGTGGCGAAGTGAAGTAAATTTTAGAAATCGGGTTTCTACAAGAAACCCGATTTCTTTGAATCTATTCCTTGAATATTCTTGAAACCGACCGCCTGATTTTGCGTAAGCTAAACGTTGATGATGCTGCTTTTATTTTAGAATTGCTCAATACACCCGCTTGGTGGCGTTTTATCGGTGATCGCGGTGTGCGCACTTTAGACGATGCCCGCGCCTATATTTTGGGTGGGACAATGACAATGTATGCCAAACATGGCTTTGGCCTCTATTTAACCGCGCTCAAGCAAGAGCACACCTCGATTGGCCTGTGCGGTTTGATTAGGCGTGATACGTTGGAGGATGTCGATATTGGCTTTGCATTTTTACCGCAGTTTTGGGCGCAAGGCTATGCTTTTGAAGCAGCCAACGCCACGCTGAATTATGGTAAAAATAGTTTGGGGCTAAAACGCATTGTGGCAATTACCTCGCCCGACAATGTGACTTCTGCCAAATTGCTTAATAAGCTGGGTCTGCAATACAGCAAAATGTTAAAACAAACCCCAACCAGCCCTGAAGTTTGTTTGTTTGAGCCTGTTGCGGATTAGAAATAAGGCTTTTATATTTTCATGCGCTACACTATCCGACCCGAAAAGTTTAGCCATGATGCAATCTTCAATTTCTGACCCAAAATTGCCCCCGATTCCGCCCGTTGATTCGCTGCGCAATCAAATCGCCTTTGCAGCGGATGGCGCATTTTTTGGCATTGGCATGTTTTTTATTCCAATGGCGACAGTGATGACCGCCTTGGCCTCGCAACTTACCACCGACAAAGCCATTATTGGGCTAATTCCATTGGCATGGCAAGTAGCATTTTTATTGCCACAGCTCATCTCGGTTAAATTAATTCACGGCAAAACCCGTATGCACCGCAATTCACTCATTTCGGCGATGATGGGGCGGCCCACCTTGCTATTGTTTGCCGCATGGTTATTTTTTACCAAGGCCGAAAACCCCACGCTCACGGTATGGCTGTTGGTTTTAACCGTCACTTTTTTCATCATGGGTGATGGCTTTTCGATGTCGAGTTGGTTTGACATGATGCACCGCGCTTTTTCGTCACGGGTCAAAAGCCGGGTTGTGACGATGAGCGGGTTAGTATCGTCATTTGTTGGCATCGGCGCCAGCATCGTGGTGGGGGCGATTTTAGGCGCACCCAGTTTGCCATTCCCCGACAATTACGCAGTCTTGTTTGTTTTAGCCTTTATCAGCATCGTTTGTTCTTATATTGCGTTAGCCTCTATACAAGAGCGCCCCGTGATGACCGACACCGCCACAGCATCACCCAGCGCCACCAATGACGTTAATTTTTTTGCCCATGTTTGGGGGTTGGTTAAAGAGGATCGCCGTTTGCAATCTATCATGTGGGTGCGCTCACTCACGATGGTTGAGGGCATGGCCTCGGCGTTTTATGTGGTATTTGCGCGTGAGCAATTAAAATTGCCCGAGGCCTCAATCGGCGTATTCTCAACCGGTTTGGTGTTGGGCGGCATTTTAGGCACGGCGGGGTTTGGCTGGGTGTTTAATCATTGGGGCGCACGCAGTGTGATTCGGGCAACCTGTTGGTTGCGGCTATTAGCGGTGCTTTTTGCGCTGCTCGTTTCTATTTTTGCGCTGCCGGGCACATTTTGGGCTTGGCTGGCCTATGGCGTCTTTTTTATCATCATGATCTTTAACGGGGCCATTAACCGCAGTAATATGCTGGGTTTCATGAGCTATGCCCAAAATATTGCCAAAGAGGTTGATCGCCCGGCTTATATTGGCGCACTTAACACTGTGGCGGGGTTAGGCGGTCTTATGCCCGTATTTGGCGGCTTGTGGATTGATGCGTTGTTGGCGCGGGGCTTTGGCGCAAGTGCCTATACCACCATTTTTGCCCTTTCGGCTTTTATTGTGGCAATTGGCTGGTCGATTGGCACGCGCTTGGTGCAAGTTGAACAAATTTAGTCCCCTTTTATCGACGAACCACGCCCTTTACGGTCACATGGTTCGATTCGGTGCGGTTGCCAGCAGCATCAATCGCCACCACCCAAAGTTGGGCATCGCCGTTGTAACCGGGTGGAATCGTCCATTTGGCTGAAAATGGCGCGATGGTTTTAGTGGCGACGGGTTTCTCGCTGCTGTTGACATAAAACTCAACTTTACTAATGGCGTAATCGTCCTTAATGTCGGCGTTCATGTCAATCCATTCTGCACCCACCCCATAGCTAGGCTCGGCCAATTTGGCTGTTGGCGGGTTGAGGTCGAGTGTAAATTGAATTGCGGCTTCAGTCGCCTTGCCATCTTGCTCAATGCGCGTTACTTTTAGTGAATATGGCCCGCTGCCAAGCCCAGTAAAGTTGAATCGTTCAAGCGAGCCATTTTCAATTTGCTCACTATGATCCGACCCGATCACTTGCCATTGTTCGGGTTTTACATCCCAGCCTTTGGCAAATGTCACCCGATACGACAACCATTGCCCGCCTTTGGCGCTGCCACGAATATCAACAATGCCATTGACCCCTTGCGACAACACAAATGTATTTGAGACATTGGTGCTGACATAGCTGCCATTGCCCGGGTAAGTGATTGCCACTTCAGAAGCCGTTGGCGCGCCCTCGTAGGTGCTGTCATATTCGGTGGGGGCCAATGGGTAACGCTGGCGCTCGGCATCGGTCCAATCATTAATCCAGTCTTGGGCCTGTGATGGAAAAATATAGAGCGTTTTTTCCTCCACCATTTCGGGCGGTGTGCCGGGAATGGCAATTTTGCCAGTGTCTTTGCGAATGGGGAATTTTTGCACAATGGTGCTCACTTGCTTCGGTTGTGTGCCGTCGATAAACAATTCTGAAATGACCGGGCAGGCCCCTAAATTGGGCAACAAACCATCAATGGCGCATACCCCGCGTGATACCAAGCCTTCGGGTTGCTTAAATGCCACCGCTGGTTTGCCTTGGTGCAGCGTATTCATCACTTCGCGCCAAATGGGGGCTGCGCCGGTCACACCCGTCAACGAGCTATCCATTGGCGAGCCATCGGTATTGCCTACCCACACCCCAACCACATATTCGGGTGAATACCCCATGGTCCAGTTGTCGCGGTTATCATTGGTAGTGCCGGTTTTAACGGCGGCAGGGCGATTGCCCGCTAACAATAAATTATCGCCAAATGCCGCCACCCGCGCACTTTGATCAGACAACATGCTGGTGACCAAATAAGTCAATTGTTCGCTTTTCGGGCCAAGTATGCGTGGATTAAGCGCTGGCTTATATGAATACAACACATTGCCTTTGGCATCTTCGACCCGCAAAATAACGGCTGGGTCTAAATCGCGAAAGCCAGATTTGCGCTGGCTGGCTGGGCGTGGCACACCCACCATCGAGCCGCCATTGGCAAACGTACTATACACATAAGCCATGTCGAGCAACTTGACCTCGCCGCCACCCAATGACAATGCCAAGCCATAAAATTCTAGCCCACGATCTAAATCGGTAATGCCAAGTTTGTGCGCCATGCGTAATACATTGCCGATGCCGGCCCGCTGCATGGCTTCAACTGCCGGAATATTGTATGACCGCGCCAATGACTCGCGCATCCGCGATGGGCCATGATATTTGCGGTCGTAATTTTCGGGAATATAAGGAATGTCGCTACCAGATGGAAAAGTGGTGCGGGTATCCCAAAACAGGGTAGCTGCCGAGCCGCCTTGACGCAACAATTCAATATAAGTAATGGGTTTAAACGACGAGCCGGGTTGACGCAACGCCGTAGCCACATTAAATTTGCCATCAATGCCATCATTGTAATAATCAAGGCTGCCTAACATCGACAACAATTCGCCGGTTTCGGGCTTAATGACCACCACCGAGGCGTTATTCACCTTTTTGTTTTGCAAGGTCGCAATTTGGCGGTTGGCAATGGCGCGTATTTGATCATCGAGCGCCAAATCGAGGGTGGTATAAATTTTTAACCCACCACGATTGACCAATTCTGCCGCAGCCTCTGCCCCAATGCCAAGATGATCGGCTAAGAGGTCGGTGGCTTTTTCACGCGCATACACCGAAAAATGCGGCGCTTTTATATTAAAGCGGGCGCTGCGATTCACCACGCGCAAAGTTTCACGCTTGGCCTCATCAGCCTGCTGGCGGGTTACGGCACAGCCGTGCACCCCCGATTGGGTGCGTTCAACCATTTGATCGAGCACCAACGTTTGGCGGGTTTTGGCCTCGTTCATGCTGTCGATAGGGTTTTGTTTGGGGAATTGTGGGATGGCTGCCAACATCGCCGATTCTGATAGCGATAAATCACGTGCTGGTTTGCCAAAATAGACCCGTGCTGCCGCTTCGATGCCATAAGCCAAATTGCCGTAAAAGTTGGTGTTGAGATACCATTCCAACACCTGTTCTTTGCGGTAGCGTCGGCTAATCTCATTGGCCAGCAATATTTCAGTAATTTTGCGGTCGAGGCTCAATTTGGCACGTTCTTCGGGCGCAATCACCACATTTTTAATAATTTGTTGGGTAATAGACGAGCCGCCTTGTACATTGCCCCCTTGCAAAGTGGCAACCACTGCCCGTGCCATGCCGCGCAAATCAAAACCTTGGTTTTCGTAAAAGGTCTTGTCTTCAATGGCGACTGTCGCGCACTTTAAGTCGGTGGCGATGTCATTAATACCAACCCATTGACGGTCGCCTTCGTTCTGGTCAATGACCTCATACAACACTTTGCCATTACGATCATACAACGTGGTGGTTTGGGCGCTCTCTTGCACCGTTTGCACCTGTTCGGGGTCTGGCAAATCGCGCGTAAAGTAGCTATAGGCTGCATTTGCTGCCATCGCGGTCGAGACGGGCACCAATAAGCTGACCGACATGATCAACGCCCCAGCCAACGCCAGCAATTGGGCTGCACGTTTGGCGGTGCTATTATGGCTGCGTCCGCGCCGCCGATGACGCATTCGGACTAAACTAGTTGATCTCACGAGACAATTGATGTGCAATTGTATTGTACTGGGTTGTATTTAGGCGCAAGAAAAAAACGTAACTTTTTTATGTGCTTAGTGTGTCCCCAGACGCGCATTCTGCGCAAGCCAAAATGCGCGTCTGGGGACGCGCACTAAGCAGGCCAACCCACTCGTTATTTTAATGTTTATGCAGTATCCTCATCAATATGGTGTCAGGTAATGGTATTTTTGATGAATTACAACGTCCCTCAATTGCATTAATGGGGGTCATGGATGGCGTAAAAGCCAGCCCTGAAGATTCAATGGGGCGCGCCCGTGATGCACTTAAAGCCCTCTTTAAACCTCGCAGCATTGCCGTCATTGGCGCCAGCGAAGAAGAAGGCAGCACTGGGCGAATGCTGCTTGATCATTTACAGGGTTATAAGGGCGAAGTTTATGCCATTAACCCCAATCGGCGCGAAATATTGGGCAAACCGAGCTTGGCGAGCTTGACAGAATTGCGCCGACCAGTTGATTTAGCGCTGATTGCGACCCCGGCTTTATCAGTGCCGACAGTGCTGCAAGCCTGTATTGCGGCCCGCACGCGCAGCGCCATTATTGTCTCTAGTGTCAATGATGCATCCCTTATCAAGCAAATTGGCGATATTTTGCAAACGGCCCCGCAATTACGGCTGATTGGCCCGGGCAGTTTGGGGGTGATGAATACGCGGCGTGGGCTAAACGCCACCGTTGCGGCCCGCGTGGCGCTTACTGGTAATGTTGCCTTTATCAGCCAAAGTAACGCCATCGCCACTTCGGTTCTCGATTGGAGCTTTCGTGAGAATGTTGGCTTTAGCCATTTTATTTCGGTAGGGGCGATGTTGGATGTGAGCCTTGGGCCACTGATCGATTATTTGGGTGATGACCCCAATACTGACAGCATCATCATTTATATGGAGACATTAGGCAATGACCGCAATAATATGCGGGCCTTTATGTCGGCAGCGCGTGAAGTGGCCCTGAGCAAACCCATCATTGTGCTAAAAGCTGGTCGCACGTGTGAGGCATCGCAAGCGGCGGCATCGCATACTGGCACATTAACCGACAGCGATGACGCGCTTGATGCGGCATTTCAACGTTGTGGGGTGTTGCGGGTCAATGCTGTCTCGGATTTGTTTTATATGGCCGAGGTGCTGGGCAAACAACCCCGCCCCAAAGGCCCGCGTCTTACCATCGTTACCAATGCTGGTGGGCCGGGTGTGTTGGCAACCGATGCGCTTATTACCAATGGCGGTGTGTTAGCGCCGGTTTCTGCTGAAACGCAAATGGTGCTGGATCAAATGATGCCGAGCCATTGGAGTCATGCCAACCCGATCGATATTTTAGGCAATGCCACCCCCGAGCGCTTTAGTGCTGCCATTAAATCGGCGGTCAATAACCCTCATAGCGATGGCACTTTGGTCATTTTATCGCCGCAAGCCCGCATCGACCCAGCCGAGGTGGCACGAACCTTGTTGCCTTTTGCCAAGGGCGATAAGCCCATTCTTGCCAGTTGGATGGGCGGAAGTGGTGTGGCGGCGGGTGAGCATATTCTCAATCAAGCCCGTATTCCGACTTTTGGGTATCCCGATACTGCCGCCCGTATGTTTGCTTATATGTGGCGCTATAGCGAAAATTTGCGTGGTTTGTATGAAACGCCAATGTCGCCACTAGGGGTGGGGCAGCAGAAATTGGATTTCTCCAAGAAACCCAATTTCTTAAGTGACCAACCCGATGAAGTCAATATTGAGCCAGCCAGCGTTGCTAATAATTTGATTGAGGCCGCCCGCGCCCAAGGCCGCACTTTGCTCACCGAGCACGAATCGAAACAGATTTTGGCGGCCTATGGCATACCGGTTGTGCCTACCCAAGTCGCCACGACCGAAGATGAGGCCATTAGCATCGCGCAGCAAATTGGCTATCCGGTGGTGCTTAAATTACACTCACACCTCATCACCCACAAAAATGATATTGGTGGGGTGGAGCTAAATTTGCGCAGCGATGAAGGGGTGCGGCGGGCTTTTCGCGCCATTCGGCAGAATGTGCTGGAATCTGTAGATCAGAAGGAAGGGTTGAGAATTGAGGGCACGCCAATCTCAACCCTCAATCCTTCCCTCTCAACGCCTTCTGCTTTCCTCGGTGTCACCGTGCAGGCCATGATTCCCCGACGTGGGTATGACCTGATTTTGGGCAGCAGCACCGACCCGCAAGTGGGGCCGCTCATTTTATTTGGCACAGGCGGGCAATTGGTTGAGGTGCTCAAAGACAGCGCCCTTGGTTTGCCGCCGCTTAACAGCACTTTGGCGCGGCGCTTGATGGAGCAAACCCGTATTTACGATGCCTTGCGCGGCGCACCTTCGGCTCGCGGACGTGCCCCTATCGATCTTGATGCGTTGGCGCAACTCTTGGTGCGCTTTAGCCAACTCATTGTCGAGCAGCGCTGGCTCAAAGAAATTGACATCAATCCCTTGTTGGTGGTTCCCAAAATGTCTAGTCACCTTAAAAACGATGTGGCGCATGATGGCAGCATTTTGGCGCTCGATGCCCGCATGGTATTGCACGACCCAGCCACCCGCACCGCAGATTTGCCACGCTTAGCCATTCGGCCATACCCAACACGCTATGCCCAAACCACTACTTTGCGTGATGGCACACCGATTGTTATTCGCCCCATTCGGGCCGAAGATGAGCCGCGAATTGTTGATTTTCATCAAACAGTGTCAGCCGATAGCATTTATTTGCGCTTTTTTCATCATATCCCGCTCGAAGAACGAATTCGGCATGAACGGCTGACGCGCATTTGCTATATTGACTATGACCGTGAAATGGCGTTGGTGGCGGTGCGTGATGATGGGGCCATCATCGGGGTGGGGCGTTTGGTCAAGGTTGACCCGGCGCTGGCTGGCGGCGATGCTGAATTTGCCTTGTTGCTCAGCGATTCAGTGCAGCGCCAAGGCCTTGGGGCCGAATTGTTGCGGCGGCTGGTGCGAGTTGGGCGTGATTGGGGTTGTGCCCGCGTGGTTGCCGACATTTTGCCCGACAATTTTGGCATGATTAACGTCAGCCGCAAAGTCGGGTTTACCATTCGCCATGATTACACCGAGGAGGTAGTGAAGGCAGAGTTGGTGTTGGGGTAACTGTTTACCCTATCGTTTAATTATTGGAGATAAATAATGAACAATACAATTCAACCTTTGGACGTTGTAGCATTGACAAATGATTTAAAAGAATATCACTTGCCACGTGGGATGGTAGGGGCTGTTGTTGAATGTTACGCAAACGGCAACTATGAAGTTGAATTTGTAAATACAAGCACTGGAGCCACCATTGCTTTGGTAGAGCTTGAATTTGATCAAATCATGAAGCTTTATCACCTTCCCACTTCAATATTTTCGCGCGAACTTGTTGCCGCATAATTTTGGGATGTAAATAGGTGGGGGTAATGGAAGTTACAGCTAAAGAATTAAGAGGCAAACTAGGTCAAATCGTCGCATATGCTGCGCATGGTTCTGAAGTTGTGGTCACAATGCGTGGAAAAAAAGTGGCGAGACTGATCCCATATGTGAGTTTGCAGAACCAAGAAATTGTTAAAGATAATATTTTTGGTATGTGGAAGGATCGCCAAGACCTTGAAACAGTGAAAGTATATGCGCGTTCACTCAGAAAGGGGAGGCGTTTTGATCGTTAATACCGATGTTTTTATTTGGCATCTTCGAGGAAATACTGCAAAGCCACACCCAAACGCCGCACCCCCTCAACCAAAACCGCTGGTTCATATAAACTAAACGCAAGACGCAACTTATTGCCGCCGCTGCCATCGGTATAAAACTTGGTGCCGGGCACATAGCTCATGCATTGGGCTTCGGCTTTGCTCACCAATTTGCTGGTGTCGATGTGTGATGGGCATTCGACCCACACAAAATAGCCGCCTGCCGGTTTGATATAGCGGCAATGTGGCAAATAAGTATCTAATGCCCCGAGCATGGCATCGCGGCGGGCGCGGTAGGTATTGCGCAAATGTGCCACATTGGTATCAAAATCGCCATTTTGGCAAAAGGCTGCTACTTGCATGGCGGCCATATGGTTATTGCCGCCGCCGCTAAAAATAACGCCGCCATCGGCGATGCGGGCAATTAAATCGGGGGCTGCTGTCATGTAGCCTAAGCGCAAGCCGGGCGCGAGCGATTTTGCAAATGACCCCAACCGTGCCACACAATGCCCAATGCCATGTTGTTTGGCAAGACTCCATAATGAGGGCGGCGCGTCGCCATCGTAATTTAGCTCACGGTATACGTCATCTTCGACGATGATTAAACCCTCGGCAGCGGCCAATTGCACCAGCGCCAATCGCCGTTCTGGGCTGAGCGATGTGCCTTGGGGGTTGTTGAAGGTTGGCACACAATACAATAATCGTGGGCGTTTCCCGGCGTGTTTGGCTTGGGCAATGCGCTCGCGTAAGACCTCGACCAAAATGCCATTTTCATCGGCGGGCACGGGCACCAGTGTCAAATGAGGGTGATCGCGTAAAATATTGATGGCGATGTAATAGGTTGGCGATTCGACAAATACCACATCGTTGGGCTGGGTGTGAAGGGTGAGTAATTGATCAAGCCCCAATGAATTGCCGCCGGTAATAAGCATCTCATGCTCGCTGACCGCCACGTGTTCGTGGGCTTGAATTCGCGCTTGTAGCCATTCAATCAATGGCCCCGGCCCATTGAAAAAGCCGTAATGGAGCGCTTGCGCGCCCCAGCGGTCAAAGGCATCGGCACTGGCACGGCGCATGGCATCGACTGCCAACAAATTTGGGTCGGGTTGCCCCCACATCAATTCGATGAAATTGGGGCGAAAGGTCATTTGGATGATTGGGAGCACAGTCGGGCAATTTTAATTGACTTTTGACACAAAGCAAATTTGACTGACTTCATTCTTTTTTAAGATAAAACACCCATAAATATACAAACATTAGACGATCTAATCATTTAATTCTAATAAACTCATTTGTGCATCATAAAATTAGGTCACAATGGAACGATATGAGCCTGTTTAATATCACATTGCCATTAGCAAAAACAAAACAAACCGTTTTTGCGCCCATTTTGTCTTTGCCTTTGCCTTTACATTTGGCAATTAAAGAAATTGTGCGTAATAAAGGTCGTTTTTTTCTAATTGCGGTCGTGGTGGCGCTTATTACCTTATTGGTGTTATTTACCGCAGGGCTGGCCGAAGGTTTGGGGCTTGGCAATCGCGAGTTTATTGAGAAAGTGAATACCGATTTGATTGTGTATTCTGACAAAAGCGAATTATTGATTCCCGGTAGCCGCATTAGTGAAGGGCGTATTCGTGATTTGAGGCAGCTTGATGGTGTTGCCGATGTTGGTGCGATTGCGTGGGCCAATGTGGCCGTAATTGTGCCAAATAAAGAGCCGATTAAGGTGGCTTTGGGTGGGGTTTTGGTGTCTCATCCGGGTGAGCCAGCGGTTGTGCAAGGCCGTCAACTCGATTTTAAACGTGGTATGGAGGCCATTATCGACAAAAGCACCGCCGTGCGCACTGGTTTAAATATTGGCGATCCGATTCGCATTCGCTCGTTGGTGGCCAGCAAAGAGAAAATGTATGATTTGGTGGTGGCTGGTATTGCCGATAGCAATCAATATGGCTTGCAGCCGACTGTGTTTGTGCCACATCTCACTTACGAAAAAATTCGCCCACGTGCCAGCGATATCGTTAGCACCGATGGCAAAACCCCTCCAGTTACTTTTAATGTGGCGTTTGTGAAGCTGAATAACCCCGACGATAGCGTCAATATGGCGGCCTTGATCGAACGCCAAATCGCCGATTCAACCAACCTAAGCCGTGAGGCCGATGGGGTAAAACTGGTAAATAAACAAACTGCATGGGAAAACACTCCCGGCTACAGCGCCCAACAAAGCACATTGGGTATTCAACGGGTGTTTACTTTGTTAATTGGTTTATTGGTGGTCGGCAGCTTTTTCCGCATTCAGGCCATGCAAAAAATTGCTCAAGTGGGCGTGCTCAAAGCGATTGGTACCGCCAGTTGGAAGATTGGCTTGGCGGCACTGGTGCAAATTTTTACCGTGAATGCCTTTGGCGTGATATTGGGAGCAATGTTGACGTGGCTACTAACATTAGCCATTCCGCCGGTTGTGCCGATACGTTTTGATGGGTTAGATGCCTTGCGCACCGTGCTGTTGCTCTTGTTGATTGGCCCGCTCGGCGGGTTGGTGGCAGTGCGAGCTTTGCTCAAAGCCGAGCCACTCAAAGCCTTGGGGTTAGCCTCTTAATGAAAATGTTTAAATCATGAAAACAGCACTTCAAGCAAATACAGTCTTAAAAACATATCAAAATGCTGGGCAGACCATCAATGCGGTCGATCATGTTAGCATTGAGGTGAAGGCTGGCGAATTTGTGGCGTTGGTTGGCCCGAGCGGCAGTGGTAAAACGACTTTATTGGCCTTGTTAGCCGGCCTGCTCAAGCCATCGGCTGGGCAAGTGCTGATCGATAATTCGCCGTTGTGGCAAATGAATGATGCACAACGCACTCGTTTTCGTGGCGACAAAATAGGCTTTATTTTTCAGGCCAGCAATTTGGTGCCATTTCTTACCGCTCAAGAAAACGTTGAATTGATGTTAAAGTTGAAGGGGCGTTTAGACCGCGATGGTAAAGCCCGTGCCTCTGATTTGTTAAATCGGTTGGGGCTAGGCGATCGGCTCAACAATTTGCCGTCTCAAATGTCGGGCGGGCAACAACAGCGTGTGGCGATTGCGCGGGCGCTCATTCATGAGCCAGCAGTGGTTTTGGCCGATGAACCCACCGCCAGCCTCGATACTGAGCGGGCGTATCAAGTGGTGCAGACTTTGCAATCGCTTATACACGAGCAAAAGCGGGCTGGCATTATGGTGACGCACGATTTGCGCATGTGTCGTTATGTTGATCGCGTTATTCGTATGCGTGACGGCAAAGTTGCCCAAATTATTGAGTCGAAAGCCGATTTACTGCAATTGTCTAATACAGATCATTAGGCTTAGGGTTGCACGTTATCACTTTGTTTTGGTGGTGATGGATACCCATGCATCTTAACCCCCGTGCGCCATGCCGCCGAGCCAAGCGCATGGCTGACCACTGGCCCAAACACTAACAATAAGCCAATCAGCGCTACTGCCATCGGCCAAATTTTGGGCATGAGCAACATGACGGCAATGAGCAATAACACCATGCCGAAGGTGCTTACTTTGCCCAGTGCGTGTAAACGGGTATACACATCTGGCAAGCGGTAATTGCCGATAACACCAATGACTGAAAATGCCGTGCTAAGGATGATGGCAATAATAGCGATTAACTGAATTAAAGATTCCATAATGATTTAAATTTTGGGCAGGGGGGCAGGGGGCAAAGTGGCAGAGTAGCAGAGTTGCAAGTTGCAATGTCAAAAGGCTTTTTCGACCTGCCACATTGCAACCTGCTCCCCTGCAACTCTGCTACTCTGCCTTGCTAATTGGGTTAGATAAGGCAATATAACGTGCCAGTGCCAGTGTGCCGATGAAGCTAAGCGCCGCCAGACCGAGCGCCGCCCCAATAAAAATAGCATCGTTGAGAATAAGCGCCATCAAAATGAGAATGGCGAGGGTCAACGTGCCGATGACATCTGCCGACACCAACCGATCAACATGATTTTCACCGCGCCAGACGCGCCAAATACAGGCCACGACCAAGCCAAGATGCACCCCCAAGGCGATGAGCAACACACTATTTAAAATATTGCTCATAAAAACACCTTTTCTAACATGGCGCGGCGCTTGGCTTGGGCGGCCTCGGCGCTGGCTGCGCTTGATACTGCGTCTAAACAATGCACAAACATCTCGCCATGATCGCCAAATTCGATCACTTGCTCGCCCGGTGTGATGGTGATGCCGTGCCCGCTGATGGCTGTAATGGTCTCGTTGAGGCTGCCGCTATTCACCATAATGAGGCCCGGGCGAATGGGCAACTTGGGGTCAATAATCATTTTGGCGACCGTTACCCCGCATTTGATGATATCAATGATCAGCGCCACCCCATAACGCATGGCCCACCACAGTTTGCGCCCCAACACACGCGGCCATTGCGCAAGCGTATATCGCTTGCCACGCGGTGGTCGCGCTAAGGTGGTTGCTGCCGCCCCAAATATGATTGCCAATAGCCAATTGCTTGGCGCTAAGTTGCCCGTTAACGCTAAATAAAGCGCTACGCACCCACAAAATGTTAGAAATCGTATCATGCTTCTCTTTGGCAGATGCCCTTGCCCCCTATTTTGCTGGATTCACCGCCGCGATATAGGCTGCTGGCTGTTGCACCCATTCGCTGGCTTGCATGGCGATGCTCACCAGCGATTCGCCCCAAATGCCCAGCACCACACATGCCAAAATGAGCATGGTTGGCGCGAATAAACTATCGCCGTCTTTTTTGGCTTTAACACCAGCGGCAGGTGGTACAAACCACACCCATTGAAAAGCCCGCATGGTATAGATCAGGGTTAACAGGCTTGCTAACCCAATTGCCGCCAGCCATGCCCATTGCTCCGCCTCGATGCCAGCCCGAAACACCATCATTTTGCTGACAAAGCCATTGAGTGGCGGTAACCCGGCCAAGGCCATGCTGCCGATAAAAAACAGCACGCCCGATTGTGGCAAATATTTGCCCAGCCCTTTAATATTTTCAAACGAAGCGCTTTTGATCTGGGCTTTGCTGGCTAAATAACCCGACAGCATGAGCATGGCGCTTTTGATGAGGGCGTGGTTGACCATAAACACAATGGCGGCGGCTATGCCCAAAGTGCCGCCCCAGCCGATGCCCATTAACATAAAACCGATTTGGGCGAGGGTGCTATAGGCAAACATGCGTTTGGCATGATGGGTGCCAAACGCACTAAAGCCGCCATAAATCACCCCAATTGCACCAATCAGCATGAGCACTTGTTGTAATTGGGGGGCGAATGGCTCGAATAACAGGGTCGTCATGCGGATAAAGCCATAAACCCCCGACTTAACCACCACACTGCTCAGCATGGCGCTGACGGCGGTGGGGGCGGCGGCGTGAAAATCGGGTTGCCAAAAATGAAATGGAAACGCCGCACATTTGATCATAAATGTGGCAAAAAAGCACACCATCGCCAAGGTAAACATGGGCGGCATTGGCCCGCCCGCCAAGGCATCGGTTTTAATGCGAATGGCGAGATCGGCCATATTGAGTGTGCCATAGCTCATGTAAATGAGGCCATTGGCCAACAGCAAAAAAATGGTGGCGAGTTGGCTGATGTAAAAATATTTAAATGCCGCTTCCGTGCCGCTGCGGTCATCACTCATGGCGGTTAATGCTGCCGCTGAGATCACAATTAACTCCATAAATACGAATAAGTTAAAGGTGTCGCCAGTAAGCATTACCCCCGTGAGGCCAACGGTGAGTGTGAGAAAAAGCGGCATAAACACCGAATAGCGTTTGGCGATGTCTTTGGCATCGAGCGCATAAATACAGCCCATTAACATCACAAATTGCACCATCACAATCATGATGGCGCTGAGGGCATCGACCACGATGCTGATGCCAAAGGGTGCGGCCCACCCGCCAAGCTGAAAAACCAAGGGTTTGCCGCTGCTAAACACGTGGTTAAGCAGATTGGCACACATGGCAAGCGATGCCATGAGAATGCCAAACGTCCATAATCGCTGGGCTTTGGGCCAACCGCGCAATAACATCGCCACCCCTGCGCCAGCGAGGGGTATGGCAATGGGCAAAATAGCATCTTGCGAGTTCAATTTTTTAGCTCCGTAATGGCATCGATATCGGCGGTTTTATAGCGCCGCATGACAATATAAAGCATGGCAAAGGTAAAGGCAAAGCCACCCATGCTAATGACAATGGCGGTCAGAATGAGGGCGAGCGGCAGGGCATCGCTGCGCACGCCAATGGCCTTGGCGTAACTTTGCACGGTGCCATCATAGGCCCCAATTGCCAACAAAAACAGGTTGATGGCGTTGCTGATGATGACCAAGCCCAAGGCGCTGCGCACCACATTGCGCCGTAACAATTGGTAAATGCCGGTTGCAAATAAGACCGCAATGGCGAATGAAATAATAATATCCATCTTTATCGATTTTGGATTAGGGTTTTAGTCTGTAATTTTTGCTGGTTCGCGTGCAAAGGTTTGCAACATCCAACTGGCGCTGCCGATGACAGTGAGACAAATGGCGATTTCGAACAAAAACGAGGTGCTGATGCTGGCCCCGACCGGCAAAAAGCGATCTAAACCGGTAGCCACGCTAAAATCGAAGGGCGAGAAAAACACTTGCCCCCATACGATCGGTGCGAGCGATCCCATCATCACCACCAACCAGCCGCTGCCGATCAAATAACCGGGCCTTAGCCAGCGCAGACGTTTAAATGTGTCGATTCGACCATAGGCCAACACCATTAGCCCAATTGCAATTGCCACAATCACCCCAGCCGTAAAGCCATCGCCGGGTTGGTCATGCCCATACAACATATGAACAAACGCCACAATAATGCTGGCAGGCAAAATGGCTTGGGCCGCGAGTTGCACCAAGGCGCTCGGTACGCGCCCACCAATGCCTCGGGTCGAGATTACTCGGCTCGAGGTTTCGAGCTTGGGCGCAGCAGGTTGAGCGGCAATTGGAGCGACCTCATCGGCATCTTCGAGATCGTCGCCGTGTTTTTGGGTGGCATAACGCAGCAATGAGTAAATCGCTGCCCCCGCCACCCCAAATACTGTGATCTCTATCATCGTATCAAACCCACGAAAATCGACCACGATGGCGCCAACAATGTCGGCTGCGCCGGTCAGGGGTTTGCTTTGTTGTTCATAAAATGGGGTAACGATGCTGTTGCGTGGGCGGCCACTGAGTGCATTTAAACACACCATAAACATAAATAACCCAGCCCCGCCAGCAATGGCGAGATGACGTAAACGGGTGAGTATATGTTCTTGGCGTTCAATTTTATAGGCCGCATCACGCATCTTGGCAGGCAAACGGTCCATTGCCATGACCAAAATAACCGTCGTCAAAATATCGACAATAATTTGCACCAACGCTACATCGGGTGATGGCTCAAGCGCAATGACCAAAGCCACCCCCAAGCCCGATGCGCCCAATGCAATGATGGCGGTGAGGTCACGGCGTGCCAATACACTGGCGAGCGCAGCGGCCACCGCCAACAACAACGAAAATACACGCAAAGCTTGCAAGGGCTGAGTTTCGATCAAAAATGGGTTGGCAATGGCAGGCCAGCGCCACGCGCCAAACCATAGCGTTAATGCGCCAAACCCAATAAACATCAGCGATAAATAAGTTCGAATGCTGCCATTTTGTAAGCCGGTGGCTTGTTTTGCCCCCAATTCTAGGCTGCGCATAAATCCACGATACAGCGCATCCATGCGCACCGGCTGCAATAGCCACAGCGAGCCAAATTTTGTGCGCAAGCGATGGCGATATCGCGCAATGCCAAGCCCAATTGCAATGGCGATGGCGCTCATCAACAATGGCAAATTAAACCCTTGAAAGAGCGCCAAGTTGACTTTTACTTTGTCACCATAGGCGGCTTTGGCGGCGCTGCCCACTAAGGTGGTGATGGGGCCAGCTTCTAACAGCCAATCAAACGCCAACACGAGCGATAACGCCCCCAGCAAGGCCGGGCCGATCAAAAAGCCGAATGGCGGGTCGCTGTATTTAGCAGCGTGTGCGTGGTTGGCGGCCTCGCTTGAGTGTGATTTTGGATGAGAGGCGCGGCTAAAGGTGTCGAATAGTAACATTGCAGCTTGGGCAAGGGTAAATGCGCCAGCCAAAATTGCCCCAAACACCATCACAATTAAGCCACCATGTGCTTCTTCGATGGCTGCCAACAAGGTTTCTTTGCCCAAAAAGCCGAGTAACGGGGGCAAGCCTGCCATGCTTAGCGCGGGCAAAATGGTGGCGGCAAAAGTCAGCGGCATATATTTGCGCAGCCCCAAGGTGCGCAATGCCCCAAGATCGCGGGTGTGAGCGCTATGATCAACGATACCGGCCATCAAAAACATGGCCCCTTTATACAGCGCATGGGCAATGGTTCCCACTGCCAGCGCTTTCATGGCAGCGCTGCTGCCCCAGCCAATCAACATCATCAGCACACCGAGTTGCGAGATGGTGCTATAGGCTAACACGGCTTTAAGGTCTTGTTGAAAAAAGCCTTTGACCGCGCCCAAAATCATGGTGATGAAACCTGCGCTGACCAACAGCCCAAACCACAATTCGCTGCCGCCCAATGCTGGGAACAACCGCGCCATGAGATAAATGCCGGCTTTGACCATTGTGGCGCTATGCAAATAGGCGCTGGCTGGGGTAGGGGCGCTCATGGCATTGGGCAACCAATGATGTGCTGGGAATTGGGCGCTTTTGGTAAATGCGCCCAACGCCACCAAGCCGAGCATAACGGGGTAAAGTGGGCTGGCTTTGACAAGTGCGGCTTGGGCAAAAATAGCGCTAAATTGGGTGCTGCCGGCTACATTTGCTAACATCAGCAAGCCTGCCAACAAGGCCACCCCACCGCCGCCGGTGATGATCAAGGCTTTGGTTGCGCCGCGTCGCGCTTCGGCATCTTTATATTTATAGGCTACCAGCAAAAATGATACGATGCTGGTTCCTTCCCAAAATATAAATAAGGTAATCACATCGCCCGCCGTCACCACACCCAACATGCACACCATGAATAAGAGAATATAAGCAAAAAAACGGGCTTCTGAAAATGGCTGGGTGGCAGGCTGGGTGGCATTGTGGGGCGTAAAGTAGTAACCGGCATAAATTAGCACCAACGCCCCAATGCCGGTGATGAGCAGGGCAAACAACAGACTTAGCCCATCGAGGCTAAAGCCGGTTTGCAAGCCCAAAGTCGGCAGCCAATTGATGGTGTAGCTTAATTTTGCGCCCGCTGCAATGGTGGGTAACTGCGCCGCAAACCAAGCAAACAACCCTGCCGGTATTGCCGCCGAAGCCCAACCTAGATAACGGTGTTTGTCCATAGATGCCATAATTTGAGTGGAAAGTGGAAAGTGCAAAGTGCAAAGTGGGAAGTAAAAAGTGTTGAGGTAAATGTATATGCATTTTCCACTTTCCACTTTCTACTTTCCACTTTGCACTTTCTACTCAGCGTTTATTGCTTTTTAGGGTTAAATTCTTTGACGACAACCACCAGTAAAGTTAACACCGTAATCGGCAACACAAACGATAACATAGTGCTGCTAAATAATGGTAGGCTGGCGTGATCGTTGGCGTTGAGAATCAGGTAAGCGGTGTAGGCAATGTAATAGCCAATAAACACAAACCCTTCCCAGCGGGCAATTTCGCGTCCACTCAAGAAAATGGGCAAACACGCCACCGCCACCGCCAACATGACTGGGTTGTCAAAGGTGTTAATGGCATTGCTAACCGTTAACCCAACCGGCGATACCATTGAAGAAAGCCCCAACACTCCCAAGATGTTAAAAATATTGCTGCCGACCACATTGCCAACGGCGATATCACGTTCTTTGCGAATGGCGGCCAAAATGCTGGTAGCAACTTCGGGTAATGAAGTGCCCGCCGCAACAATGGTAAGGCCGATGACGAGGTCATCAACCCCCATCGCTTTCGCCAGTGCCACTGCACCATCAACCAGCCAGCGTGACCCAATCACCAGCAGGGTTAAGCCGATCACGATGAAGCCGATATTGAGTAAGATTGCTTTCGCACTTTTTGCTGAAGTATCTGAGGTGTGATCAGGTTTCGCATCTTGTTGCTCGCGGCGGCTTAGCCGAATTAAGAACACGGTGTAAGCGACCAATCCGAGGAACAACCCCAGTCCTTCTAGCCGCGAAATTGTGCCATCAAGGGCAAAAGCCATGCTGATGATTGATACGCCGATCATGATAGGCACATCGAGCCGAATGATTTGTGAATTGACCAATAGCGGCACAATCATGGCGCTGACACCGAGGATAAACAGCACATTAAAAATATTGCTACCCACCACGTTGCCCACAGCCAAATCTGATTGCCCAGCCAAAGCCGTGCTGACACTTACGGCAAGCTCGGGCGAACTGGTGCCGAAGGCTACTACGGTTAGCCCAACGACCAAAGGCGAAATGCCCATGCCGGTTGCCAAGCGGCTCGCACCTCGAACCAATGCCTCGGCCCCAACAATGAGCAATACAAGGCCAATCACAAATAAAACAAGCGTTAATATATCCATTTTTTATCTTCTTTAATTGGTATTATTGAATAGTGAAGCATTTTGCTGGAGTGCCGTTATCCTGACGGCGCTCCAGTGCTTTATTATTTAGGTTTGTGCGCTGATTGCACGTAATTGCTGGTGTCGGTTGACAAATGTCAAAATGGCAAATGCCTCGCTAATATCTTCTTGGCTGAGCAAGCCCAGAAATTGTTCACCATCATAAACGGCAGCCACCCGAATATTTTGCGCCCCCATTTTTTCGCGGGCTTCGTCTAAGGTCTCGGCAGCATTCAGCTTAAACACCTCGCGGTTCATAATTTCGCTCACATAACAATCGTTGGGTTGAATCGCAAGCGCTCGCATGACATCTTCGCGGGTAACAATACCCAGCAAGCGGTTGCCAAATACCACCGCAAAATCGGGTTGATAGCTGGTGAGCAGATAATCGACAACGCGGCTAATACGGTCGCCATTTTGCAAGCTAATGGCATGTTTGTTATAGGCATCGCCTACTTTGCGCGTAATCAACACAGTTTTGGCTTGGGCGGTGCTGGTTTCTTGCGATGCCCCTACGAACACAAACACCGCCACCAATGCCAGCAACCAATTGCCGCTCAAAAAGCCATATACCCCCAACCCGATCGCAAGCGCTTGTCCAATCCCCGATGCAATTCGAGTTGCCTTTGGCATCCCAAGCCGCATCGCTAACAATGCCCGCAGCATACGCCCGCCATCCAATGGAAAAGCTGGGATCAAGTTAAACAATACCAAGCTGACATTGGCGGTTAGCAGCCAGTAAATGAGGCCAGTTGGCGACATATCATTGGTTAAGCGCGTCAAGCCAGAGCCATCTAATAACAAATTTGCAAGGCTGAGATCGGGGTGAATGCCAATAATGAGTAGCAAAATGGCGGCAATGACAACATTTACCAGCGGCCCGGCCACCGCGATTAAAAATTCATGTAACGGCTTTTCAGGGTTTTTGTTAATTTGCGCCACGCCGCCCAACGGCATCAACAAAATCTCGCGGGTGTCAATGCCAAAAAAACGCGCCATCAGGCTATGACCCAATTCGTGTAACGTGACGCACAAAAACAAGGCCAACATCAGCACAATGCCAAATAACCCGCCGAAAATCGGATCATCGCCCCGGCCCGCCCACTGCGCCGCACTTAGCCCCAGAATGAGAAAAAACGTGATATGGACTTTGATCGGAATATTTGCCACTTGTGCAATTTTGATGGACCAATTCATTTTTTATAACTACTCCTTTTTAGAAAACATATGTCGATTTCATCAACTTAGAATCTGCTCTATTAACCACCGTTTATAACTGTTTAATGCCGTTGGCACGAGAAATAAAAAAAGACCGCTTGTGAGACAATCATTGTCCACAAGCGGTCTTGTCATTGCTAAATATATATTAACCGGAGTCGTTTGCAAATGACTCGTAATGACGATTAATATCTTGAACTGTCGTTCAAGCGACTACTCCCCGCGTATTTAATTGTGGGCGTAATATATCCTTTTAAGCTTATACAAAGCTTAATCACACCTATATAGTTGCTGATGATTGGTAATTTTGTCAAGTGAGGTAAGTTTATTAACCTAATTATCGGGTATTTGTAACTCATGTTACGCAACACGGCGGTTCGTTCTTTCAATGTGCTCGATATCGTCAATAAAAACCAATGTGAAAATCGTCACCCTGATACGGAGTGAGGGATCCCTGCGACCTAAACCAGTGTAAGTGTAACAATGGTATTACATTTTTCTTCGAACAAAAAGTATCGCGTAACATGAGTTTGTAACTTAAAACTGTTTT
>CAMDWA010000058.1 GCA_945877855.1 Thermoflexus hugenholtzii JAD2
ACCGTGCCCCTACGACTAAAGATTAGTTAATCTTGCAGGGTTCATCTGCCTTGACTGGGTCGGGTGCCCAGCACGGGGCTTTGGCATCGTTCATTACCGTTTGCAAAATGGCTTTTTGGGCGGCCAAGGTCTTGGCAATATCGCCTTTGTTCAGCACAATTTCGGTAAATGTGTCACGATAGACCTTATTGAAGTCGCCGCCTTTTGCGCCCAACCCTTGGGGAATGAGCACAGACACGGCTTTGGCATCGGCGGCTTGGGCCTTCACCGCGCCACCCATCAGTTTCTGCCAAGCGGGGGCATCGGCGGGTAAATCGCCGCCAGAGACGGGGTAAAACCCAATTGCAGTTAAGGTTTTGGCTTGGTTCGCAGATTGGGTCAGATATTCAATGGTGGCTTCGGCGCCAGCGGCATCGGGGGCGGTGCTTGGCACCGATAACCCAGCCAAAATGACCATATAAGCGCGGCCCTTTGGCCCAATTGGGGCTGGGGCAGCCACAAAGTCATCGGCCTTTTCGGCAAAGGCGTTCTTCAAACGCGCAACGTGATCAATCGTCACCCATACTTCACCACTCAACAATTGCTCTTGCATAAAGTTATAGGTGGTGCTTTGGGGGTTAACATATTGCCAAAGATCATTGAAATATTTCCATGCGGCCACGGCCCCATCGGTACCATAGGTTGCAGCCGTGCCACCGCTAAACGCCGGCAGCAAATAACCTTGGAAAAAGCGATGAATGAGACCATCTTTGCCCGCGGCAAAACCGATCTTGGCTTCTTTTTCACCGTCTTTCATGGCTTTGCCCCATGCCAATAGTTGATCATAGGTCAAATTATTGATGTCTGCGCCTTGGGGTAAATATTTCAAGGCCTTTTTATTCACAGCCATAATCAGGGTTGCTTGCATCCAAGGCACCATCAATTGCTTGTCTGTGCCGAGTTTGGCGGCGTCCCACAATGCTGCCGGAATACTGCGATCCCCTAACTTGCCTTTGAGCGCATTGAGATCACGCATTTGTCCACCAATGGGTGATAAATCGCCGACTAACCCTGCGGCGATGCCAACGGTGCCTTTACCGGCTTTGTTCTCAGCCGTCAATTTATCGACAAATGGCCCTGAGGCATCTGTCACCAATTCCACCTCGGGTTTAGCGCCAGCCAATACTTGCTTGCGCAAGGCTTCGGATTCATTGACGTTGTTGGCTTGGGTGCTAAACATTAACACTTTGCCGCTGGGGGCTGGGGCCGCCGGTTGGGCCGGTTTAGGGGCCTCGGTTGGCTTTGCTGGCGCAGCCGTCGGGGTGGGGGCTGCACATGCGCTTAACACCAATGATGTTGCAATCGCTAGCAAGCCTGTATTGAGTAATTTTCTGTTCATTTTTCTTATTTCTCCTATTTGGTCTTTTTTGTTTGAGTTTCAAGGGGTTTTATATATCTCTTCAAAAAAATGGGGAAATCCCCAAAAGTGTGATGCCGAATTCACTATCACTTCGTGTTTGGAGAAGGCCAAGCCTTCTCCAAACACGAAGTGATAGTGAATTCGGCAAGAATGTGTTTGAGTTTCCACTGTTTATTGAGAAAAGATACTTTTATTTCCCTAAAATCACGAGTGATAGGTCAACACCACCTTAATGGGGGGTGTTGGCGATTGATCGAGCATGGCATAGGCTTGTGCCGCATCGGCATACGCAAAGCGTTGGCTGATCATGGGCAACACCTGCAACTTGTTTTTCGTCAACAGGTCAATGGCAGTGCGGCGCAATCGCTGTAAATCCCACATCGGGGCAAACCGCGATACATTGCCCCAGCCGGGCATTGATGAGATCAGCGTTGGGCGATTGTGATGCCACTCCATGCCTAAATTGAGCGCCGCTTGCCCATTCTTATAAAAACTAGCGGCCACAATCAGCCCGCCTTGATGCACCGCACGGGTAGCGCTTTGTAAAGCAAGGGTGCTGCCCGATATTTCGATGACCGCATCAACCCCCTTATATTGGGTGTGACGGCGAATTTCATGCGCAGCGTCGGTTTGACCGGCATGAATGACATGATCGGCCCCAAACTGACGCGCTAAATCAAGCCGTTCAGGGTTGACATCGACCGCAAAAACTTGGGCCGCCCCCTGTAATTTGGCAAGTTGGAGTGCGATAAGCCCCAACGCGCCCAGCCCAAACACCGCCACATTGTCGCCGACCTTAATTTGCGCATCATGCACGGCGCTTAAGGCAAAGAGGGTGGGGTCGCTAAATAACGCCACTTCGGGTGCAAGGGTGAGTGCAAGCAAAAAGATATCGCTGGCCGCCTTCACATTGCTTGGGCGATGTAACATAGGCGCGTGGACCACATCCCCTACTTTAAATTGGGTTACATCAGGCCCAATTTCAAGCACCTTGCCAACCCCCCAGCAGCCCAATGACGTGGGGTAAAAGGGCTGATCGGGGCGGCGTGGCACAAATATCCGTTGGGTCAGATCAAAATCTTGGGCAACAAATGGGGTTTCGCCGCGATAAGCCGACATCTCAGTGCCGGGTTTGATACCGGTTAAATTGGTCTGAATACGAACTTCGCCTGATTTCAAGTCTGGCTCAACATAATCTTGAAATACAAGTGTTCGCGGCGCGGTTAGCACAAATTCTTTAGCCATGATGAGATAAATTTGAACATTGCATATCTAAAATCAAAGTGGTCCAGCTATGATCTTCTGATCCCAACCCTTCGCCTGTGATGGGGTTGAAATATTCACGAAAACCGCTTTGGTGGATTAAATCTGCGCTACGCTCGGCTAAGGTTTGGGCCAATGCGTGATACCCATAACGTCGCAACCCCGACCATAACAGCCAAATCAGCGGCGGCCACGCATTGCCACGCCAATAACGGGCTGGCGCAAAAGCTGGGTGGCTGATTGACACATTACTAAGCGCATAAGGCGTGGTTTTGATGGCGTGTGCCACGCTATTGGCTATGTGTTCGGCTTGGGTTTGGTTGGCACAGCCGCCAAAAAGCGCCAACCATAGCGCTGGCTGATCTATAAATTGAGCGGCTGTAAATTCGGCAAGCCGTTGCTGAATGGTGGTTTGTAGCTGGTTGGCTTTTTGCTGCCAATGGGCAGCAGCATCGGTAAGGCCAAGTGTATTCGCGATGCGACTCAGTGCTTCAAGATCGGCGCAGCGTATGGCATTAAAGTCGATGGGTGCAAGGCAAAATGAGCCAGCGCTACGCAGGGCGGCGGCATCACATTGATAATGACGTAATGTATTGACCAATTGGATACGCGCTTGACGCAAGCCGTTATCGTGCGGGTTTTGATAATAAGCTTGGTTGCTTAACAGGTTGCTCGTTGACAGGGGTTTGCCACTGCTTGCGGCATTGCTGCCAATCAGGTTTTCATCAAAACCCATCGCCATATCCCAATCTGGGGTGGCATCCTGACCACTTTCCCAGGGGTGAATGAGCCATACCATCCCGTCATTGTCTAATTCGCGGCGATGGGTAAACCAAGTATGATAAGCCGCCAAACGCGGATAAAGTTGCTGAAGCGCCGCCAAATTCGGGCTTTTTTCATGCACCAGCCATGCCGCAGTTGCAATCAATGGCGGCTGTGTAATTAAACTGCGATGCTCATCTCCCCACATTGCCGCCCCGCGTCCATCCCAATAATTCATGTGTGGGATCATGCCAATATCCGGGCCATCGCTTATTTGTTGGGCAACGACCGAATGTAACTCATCCCATGCACACGCTGGGTCTAGCCACCGCCACACAATGGCATGAAAGCACGAATCCCACAACCATTGTTGTTCATAAATCATCGGCGCAGGCCGCGTATAACGCAACCCATTTCCCAAAACGATTTGGTTGCGTTGTAAAACGAGGTGGCATGGCGTTTGCCATTGGCTAAGCAAAGGGGTTGTCATTTTGGATTTAAAAATTTGCTCGAAGCCCGCACCTTTAGCTCGGGTTGCAACATGATTTGTTTTGGGGCTTGGGTGGGGTCACGCAACAGGTCTAACAACATTTGCACAAGTTGCCGTGCAATGTCATAAACCGGCTGGCGCAAGGTGGTAAGCGCTGGCTGGGTGTGTTGGGCATCGTCAATATCATCAAATCCGGCAATGGCGATATCTTGCCCAATTTGTAACCCCAAATCATTTGCAGCACGCATGGCCCCCAATGCGGTCATGTCGTTAATGCCCAAAATCGCATCAGGGCGCGGCGTTTTTACCAACAAACGCAACCCTGCTTGATACCCGCCTTGGCGCGTCAAGTCGCCAACTTCAACTAACTCTGGGCTGGGGGATAAGCCCGCGGCCTGTAACCCAGCCAAATACCCAAGATAGCGATCTTGTTGCAGCCGTAAATCGGGCCGTGCACCGATAAAAGCGATGCGTTTGCAACCTTGGGCTGCCAAATGTTGGGTGATTAGGCTAAACCCGGTCTGTGTATCCATTTCAATGAAGGGATACGATGTGATGTCATCGCTACGGCCCGAAGCTACAAAGGGCATATTATTTTCGCGCAATAACGCAATTCGTGGATCACGCTCGCGCAATCGGTTTACGATTAGCCCATCCACCCGCCGACCCAACACCCAACGACGATATATATTCGTTTCGTTTTCATTCGGAGAAGCTACCGACACCAACAAATCAATATTTTGGTGTGTTGCTTCGTCGCCTAACCCGGCGACAAACTCAGAAATAAATGGGTCGGCAAAAGGTCGGCTATCATCATCTCGCCGTAACGAAGAAATGACAAAACCAATGGTGTCAGTGCGTTGTCGGCGCATTTGCCGCGCCGCCGATGAGGGCGCATACCCCATTTGCTTGGCTAATGCAATGACACGCTCGCGCGTGCTGACGGCTACGTCAGCATAGCCATCTAAGGCACGGCTAACCGTCGTAATTGATAGATTCGCATGTTTGGCAACATCACGGATAGTCACTGACATAAGCTAAACCAAAACGTTTTGGATGGGGGGTATTATAGATTAACTTTGGTAGGGATGCATACCAAGAAAGGGTAAAAATTGAGGAAATCGGCGAAAACCGTATTTTTGTGCCCAGCTTAGTGTAACTATGGCTTTCAAAACAGGCGGGGTATATTACTTAACTCATGCTATGCAACACGGAAGTTAGTTCTTTCAATGCGCTCGATATCGTCAATAAAAGCCAATGTGAAAATCGTCATCCCGATACGGAGTGAGGGATCCCTGTGACCTAAGCCTGTAGAAGTGAAACAATGGCTTGTCAAAACTTTAGCCGACCTGACTACATTTTTGTCAAAGTTAATCTTCAGGGATCCCTCGCTCCGCGTCGGGATGACGAGTTACATTTTTCTTCGAACAAAAAATATTGCGTAACATGAGTTACTTAATAATGTAATAGGTGCCCTTCTTCTCGCCTACCCGCATCAACACACCCTTGCTGACCAAATCAGCCAGATCGGTGCGTAGAGTTTCGCCACTGACGGTAGGACACAACGTTTGATAATCGCCATTGGTAATACGCCCATGTTCACGCATATATTGAATTGCGCGGGCCTGACGCTCGGTCACATTCAGCACAGGCGGCGAAGTTTCACCAAGCGGCAAAACCTCGCTTTTTGAGATAGAATCTGAAGCCAAGACCGCCGCGACATTGGCTGACGGCGAAACCGGCATTGGCATTGTAATAACCATATTGGTGCGTTTTTCACGATAATTTGACAACGTCACCTTAAAATTATATTGGGTGGCCTCAAAACGCGGCGCTGGGTGGCCTGCGCCCGCCATTTCTTCGTAAATCCGGTCAATCCCAAGCCCAAGTTCTTCGATATAACCCCAGTGATACAGCCCTTGCACGACACGTGGGTTGCGTGAATAATGTTCCTCGATCAAGTTATTGAGGGTCATATATCCTGCCAACCCACCCGGCGAGAGAATTTCAAGCCGATCTGCAAATTTACGCACTTCAATTCGCCGCCCATGAATGGCATAGTCGCGGTGGCAAATGGCATTGACCAGTGCCTCACGCACCGCCAATTCGGGATACTCCAGCACATCTTCGCGCTGTTTCCCCTTTACAACTGCCCCCACGCGCATCTCCTCAAACACCACTTGCCATATCCGCTCTACAACTCGTGCCAAAGGGCCAACAATTTCTTCACGCCGGCCATAGCCCATTGCGCCGCCATCGGCCCGCATCTCTATGCCCGGAAATTTAACAAAGGTAATGCCGCTACTTTTAAGAAAAATACTGGGGTTTTTGGCAAATAGCAATACCCCAGCCACAGTCGGCTGACCTTTGGCATCTAAAGCGCCAATTTCGCGCAGCACTTCGTTCACATCGCCGCTTATTTTTCGGCGGGTGCGTTCTTCGCGTTTCGCAATCAACTCTTGCAATACGGTTATATCAAAATCTTCAATACTCGCGCCCGGCACCGTTTGTTCTTCGTAGGCCAGGTCGATTGGGGGGGCATCGGCACGTGAATTGCGCTCGATTGCCAACACATGCCGCAACCTACTGGGGGGCACATGAATATATTGCGAAGGGCCACCATTGGTCTCGCTGCTTTGTATATTGGCTGGCACCAATGGTAAACACATGCCAACCGCTTGTCGTAGCGCCGAATCTAACTCGTCTGGCGAGACAATGGCAGTTTGACGACCACGTTCATCATAACCCAATACAATGTTACCGCCCTCGGCATTGGCAAATAAGATTAATTTTTCGGCCAAACGTTGCGGGTCGGCATCAGGTAATAGCACCAGCCGGTTTGCATTGGGGTTTACAGATGTGTTCGCTCCATTCATAGGACATTTGTTCTCTAACTATAACAGATTGATACAAGACTGACGCTAAAAGTAGGGTCACGGCATGCCGTGACCCATGATCAAGTTAAGAAAACCTGAAAAACCGCAAAGCCATCTCTCGCGCCACCCGACAAAACACCGGAATGCTCGCCAAATCAACCCACTCTTGACACTGATGAAAATTGTCGCCACGCGGCCCATACACAATGCTAGGAATTCCAGCCTCGCCACAAAAGACATTGGCATCGCTGATGCCCAACATGTAATGCAAATTGGGGGCACTACCATGCTCGGCCTGATAAGCCGCGTTAAAGGCTTGCGTAAAAGCATGATTGGGGTCATCAAAAGCCCAAGGTGCATAATAAGGGTCTGGGTTGCTAAACTCAAATTTGGCAGGTGAATTGAGTGACGCCGCAAACCCACGCATTTTGTCTAGCACTGAATCACGGGTCTCGCCCGGCACAATTTGGCGCGTAATCAACACCCGCGCCGTTTCAGGCAGGGTAATGACATATTGCTCGCTACCCGCATGAATGCTCAAGACCGTTTGCGAAGACGGCACTTGGGGGTGTTTTAGCTCAGGCACAGCATTACATACCTCGGCGGCAAAACGGGCCGCCTCAATACCGGCATTAATACCCTGCCAAGGCAAAAAGCCATGAGCGGCTTTGCCCGTAACATCCACTTGCACCAATACTTTGCCGGCTGCGCCAATGGCCCCGCCCACATAATGTGGCTCGCTAACCAAGCAAGCATCGGCCTTCACCCCACCGCGATTAACATCGACCAACGCCCGTGCGCCATATGAATAAGCCTCTTCATCGGTTACACAACTAAAAATAAGTGTGCCGCGCCATTGGTTTTTATGATTCGCCAAGGCGCGTGCCACTAGCATATTTGCCACAACCCCACATTTCATATCAGCTGCGCCCAGCCCATAAAAAATATCGCCTTCGCGCCACCCTTGCCAAGGGTCGTGCAACCAGCCTTGTGCCCGCAATACCGTATCCATATGCCCGTTCAGCATCAAGGTTGGGCCGGGGCCATTTTCGATGCGGGCAATGACATTGGGCTGGCCATTTGGGGTGATTTGCAGGTGGCTGGCAATATTATTTTGCGCTAGCCATGCTGCACAAGCCCGTTGTGCCTCGGCTTCTTCGCCCGGGTAGCTGCGAATGGCAACCAGTTGGCGCAAAAGCTGATAGGCCTCTTCTTTGTCAAAATCAAAATTAGGGGTGCTCATGCGCTCCATTTTAATGGGCATCCGTTTGCTGTCGAAAATTAGTTTGACTTACCCCGTTTTATTGCGAAGATCCACATGCTGCACTAAAACTGCTCATATTTAAGGTCGATAACCCGCGAAGAAAGGAATTTAGCCCAGCAGGGGCGAGATAACGATAATAAAGATAACGACGCACCATGCCAAATTGACCCATTTGGCCTGCCGCCGCCGCCCGTTGAATGGTCAATTTAGCGTGGCAACCTTGCGGGTCAAATTGATCGACCAAATAATATTGGCGAATGAAGGTGCGATCTTCGGGCGTGTTCATTTTTTCGGCTAAATCAACCAATACCAGTTGATCGGCGCTGACCACACGTGGCCCCAACGCCAATTGCAACACACTCGTCCAATCAAAATAACTTTCCATCAAACTCCAGCCGACTGATTCAGTTTGTATCGGAACAAATTCGTCTTGAACAGTCAAGATTGACACATTTGAGATATTTGGTACAACGGGTAAGTTAGCAATCACCGAGTTCATTTTTACCCAACGGGCTAACCATGCCAAATTATTGTCATTATTTGCAAAAATAAAAGAGGCACACAAAGTCAAAGTAAGCACCCAACCCGCCATTTTTACTTGGTTAGAAACAGCATCCAAAAGTATTTTTAATAATCCTGTAATAATAATTGCCATTGCATAACTGACAAGCAAGGCAAATCGCGTATCATGTCCGTGTAGTGTAGCTATTTTGCCAACTGCTACATAAGCAAAAGTAGCACAAACCCAGCAAAAAGCACCAAAAAGCGTCAAAGAAACGGCGTATTTATACTTTTGACTAACCGCTTCGGCTGACGCGCCTAAATTTAAAGTTGATAACAAAACAACAAATAATAGCGGCAACCACGCTGGCGTTTGCTCAAAAGACCATTGAATCACCCCAAAAATACTATTAAATGCAAAACGTAATCCAGCATACCAATTTAACACGTATTCTAATTTTGGTGTGTTGTAATCAGCATTAAAAATAGGAGGTGTTGGGAAAAATACCCAGCGGGTCATTGCCCAAAATAACAGCGGGCAAAGAAATAAATCAAAATTTTTTAGTAAATATATGGGACGAAATGGCTTTGAGATTGAGGACATATATAAAACGATAAATGCAACATAAAATACTAATAGCGATCCTGTATTAAAGCTAAAGAAAAAAAGCACCAATGCTAAGAATCTCAGCTTATAAAAAAGTATCTTGTGTGAAAAATAGTATTTTTGTGAATACAGCGCACATAACGCCCCAGCAAAAAAAAATAATAAATGAACCTGATAAATATAAGTTCCACTTGCGGCTAATGTTTGATAGCTAGGGTAGATAAGACTAAACACAGCTATAAGCAAGCTGTCGCGAAACCCAACACTTAATTGACGTGCTATTAAAAACACCATTACGCAACATGACAATAGCGTGGCAACTGATAATGCCGTATATGTTAGCGCGAGGTTTGGAGTATAGCCAATAAACCAATGAAGCAATGCAATATGTGGAATACGATGTTCGGTGTAATAACGCCAAAGCAAATCATATCGTTTATGTTGCCGATTAATGTACATTAGCCAAGCATCATAGGCAAAGCCATCGTTAAGCAGCGTTAATCCATGAGCAGCAATTGTTACAACTACTAAGAACAAAATTACCCAACGCAAACGAATGTTATTATCAAACCGTTTAAAAAAAGACATAACGCCATAACGCATAAAGCTAATCATACCAACATCACATATTACGTAACCTTAGCACCTGCTAAACCGCGTAAAATATTGCCAATGACAATCACTGCCCTTTATCCCGGCACATTTGACCCAATGCACAATGGACATCTGGATATTGCCGAACGCGCATTTCGGCTTTGGGGATCGCTTATTGTGGGGATCTATGATTTGCCAAACAAAAAATTACTTTTTACCCACCAAGAGCGGGTTAATCTTGCAACAGAAGCGCTTAGTAAGATAGATCATAAGGGAAATATTCGCGTCTTGGGGTATAGCGGCCTCACGGTTACATTTGCCAAAGAGATTGGGGCCAATGTGGTGGTGCGGGGTTTACGCAACAGTGTCGATTTTGATTTTGAATTGCAAATGGGACAAACCAATCATTGGATGGTGCCAGAAGTCGAAATTGTGTGTATGTTTGCCAATGCCCCCAATCATTTTGTGAGCGCCACGTTGGTGCGCGAAATTACCTTTTTAGGCGGCGATATGTCGGCCTTGGTGCCGCCTTGCGTGGCGACGGCATTAAAACAAAAAGCGAATAGATAATAGAATTGGTGGTGATTTCATGGATATAGAACATCTTCTTAAACGGCTTGAAGCTGTAATTTTAGAAGGACGTAAAGTGCCCGGCACTGAATACCGTGTGGTGGATGCTAAACGTTGCTTTAGTTTAATTGACCAGATGGTTTTATCCATTCCCGAAGAGGTAAAACGGTCTAAAAATATTGAGGCTGAGCGCGATAGGATTTTAGAAAGCGCACGCAGCGAGGCCGAGCGTACCCGTGAGATTGCCGAAGATGAAGTCATGCGCATGACAGACCAACATAATATTGTGTTGGTGGCGCAAAACCGCGCCCGAAATTTAGAAGAACGTGCTAGGCAAGAAGCAGATCGCTTAAAGCTCGATGCCGATACCTACTCGATTGACACCTTGCGCCGGCTGAGTAATGAACTTGAGCATTTATTGGCCTTGGCCAATAACGGGGTCGCCGATTTAGAACGTGACCGAACCGCGATGAAACAACGACTTCAAGCCTATGGGGATGAGTCGGAAGCCAATCACGCGGAAGCAGAAGAAAAATAAGCATATTTAAGGTGATGTATTGAGTTCATGAGCCAAATTTCTCGTCGAGAGCGAATATCTGTTACATTATTGTTAATTGCATCGTTTGTATTATTTAGCCTATACAGCGTTGCTACGCCTTTATTCGAGGCCTCCGACGAGCTTTGGCATTACCCCTTTGTGCAGCATTTAGCCACAGGTGGGGGGCTGCCCATTCAACATAAAGACCAAACCGATGCCGAATCGCCTTGGCGGCAAGAGGGAAGCCAGCCGCCGCTTTATTATGGGTTGGCGGCTTTGGTCAGTGCGCCATTCGATAGCAGCAATTGGCGCGAAATTCGGCGCGTGAATATTCAAGGCGATATGGGCGTGCCGACCCGCGATGGCAATGCGAACGCCATTTTGCACACCCAAGCCGAAGCTTTTCCGTGGGCGCGTGCCGCTTTGGCGGCGCATGTTGCACGCTTGGTTTCGATTTTGCTTTCAACTTGCACCGTCTTTTTTGTCTATCTGATTGCGCGTGAGTTGTCGCAAGGCATGGTTGCCACCGCGCATCTCACCCCGCTTACTTTTCGGCTTGCCAGCATGATCTTCGCTGGGTTTGTGCCGATGTTTGCCTTTATCAGTGGTTCAATCAATAATGACAATGCCGCCGTCATGTTTAGCAGTTTGGGGCTATGGTGGGCGTTGCGTTTGGTGCGTGTGCGCACCCTCACCACCCAAAATGCCATCATCGCTGGGCTAATTACGGGGCTTGGCGCACTGAGCAAGTCGTCATCATTGGGCTTGCTCGGTTTGTTTGGGCTGGCGGCGGTCTTCGCTATTGTGGATTGGCCTCGTTGGCAAGATCGGCTTATGGTCAAAGTCCGTGCTTTAATCGGCTGGGGTTTCATTCTGCTAACGGTAACGGCCTTAATTAGCGGCTGGTGGTTTGTGCGCAATGTAATGCTATATGGCGATCTGTTGGGCTGGACTGCATTTTTAGATGTGGTGGGGCGACGAGTGCCACCTGCCACCTTGGCCCAGCTATGGAGCGAACGCGAAGGCTTTATTTGGGCCTATTGGGGTGTATTTGGCACGCTCAATGTCATTATGCCGACCTGGATTTACTACATGCTGAATGGGTTTGCGGTTTTGGCTTTAATCGGGTTGGCACGGGCCATCGTTCAAAATATTCGCCGCCCCAAGGCCCAAAACCATATTCACTTTAACCCAGCCATTTTGTTATGTTTATTTTTTCTGGCGCTCACGTTTGGCGGGTTAATTCGTTGGACCACCCTCACTCCAGCCTCACAAGGTCGTTTGATGTTCCCATGTATTGCGGTTTTGGCGGCGGCAATGGCCTATGGCTTGGGGCGAATTCATCGCATTGCGTTGTGGCTGGGCTGTATGGCGCTGATGAGTGTCGCCATTGCCGCCCCATTCGTTTATATTGCGCCCACTTATGCCAAACCTGCCAATGGTTGGCGCGAGCGCTTACCCATCGCCCTCAACGCTAATTTTGGCGGCACCATCGAATTGGTCGAAGCCAGTGTCGGCCCCAGCAGCATCACACCCGATTCAGAGCCAGTCATTCAATTCAATTGGCGTTTAACTGCCGCCCCGCCCAAAAACTATAGTGTTTTTGTGCATTTGGTCGATCAAAACAATGTGATCTTAGCCCAACGCGATATGTACCCCGGCCAAGGCAGCCTCGCCCTTAGTGAACACCCCAGTGGTTTTATCTGGAGCGATCATTACGCCTTGCGTATATCGCCTTTAGCCCCGCCCCCCAAGACCCTGCGCTGGCGAATTGGGGTATATGATTTTGAAAATGGTCAGCGGCTAAAACTGCCCAACGGCAACGATTTTGTTGAATTTGGACAAATACAACTGCAACATAAACCCAACCAGCCTAACACGAATATTGATGACAACGGCTTGTTGTATTTTGATAATGGGGTTGTATTGCAGCGTTACGAAGTGCCCCAAACCATCTTGCGTCCCGGTGACAAATTTACGGTCACGGTTGATTTAGTCTTATCGCCCAAACAACGCGATGCCCTACAACACGATGACAATTTGTCCATTCAATTGCTCGATAATCAGGCGCGTAAAGTGGCCCAACGTGATCTCACCTTGCCCCGCGCCGAGCTTTTGGCCGCAAACACCGCTCGTAGTCTGACCCTAGACATTGCCAAAGATGCCCCGCCCGGTGAATATAAATTACTGATGGTCATGTATACCCCCGACGAGAAAAAAGGCTTCCCAAAAATTGGCGCTTATGACAGCCGCAAACAATTTATGGGCGATCAAATTGAACTAACACGCTTGCGGGTGCAGTAAAAACTACGATTAAGCCGCAATGCCCAAGCGCACCGTAAACCAAAATGTTGAGCCGCGCCCATCAATGCCTTCGCTGCACATGCCAATTTGCCCATTCATCAACTCGACCAATTGCTTGCTAATGGCCAAGCCCAGCCCAGTGCCGCCAAATTGGCGGGTTAATGAATAATCGGCCTGCATAAATGGCTGAAACAATTTTGGCTGATCTGCGCCTGACACCCCGATGCCGGTATCGATTACCTCAAAACGCAACTCAATTTGCTTGGCATTGGGCAAATTGGTTAAGTGCGTCACAGACTGAGGCGTGGTTGCACACATCACCTTCATTTGCACACTGCCAACCGCCGTAAATTTAATCGCATTATTGAGCAAATTGACCCATATTTGGCGCAATCGGGCCTCATCACCCAACAAAACCATGGGAACATCGGATGCGATGGCCGTCTCAAAACTTAGATTTTTCTCATGCGCTTTGGGCATCAACATCGCCACAACCCGATTAATCGCCGCGTCAAGCTCAAAACGCTCACTGACCAATTTGATTTTGCCAGATTCACCTTTTGAAAAATCGAGAATGTCATTGATGATTTCAAGTAACGATTTGCCCGAAGTGTCGATCAAATTCGCAAATTCACGTTGATCGCTGCTCAATGGGGTATCGAGAATTAACTCGGCCATGCCCAAAATCACATTAAGTGGGGTGCGCAATTCGTGGCTCACCACCGCAATAAAATCCGATTTTGCCTTTGAGGCCTTAATCGCTTGATCACGTGATTGCGTCACCGAATTGTAGAGTTGCGCATTATTTACCACCAAGGCCGCTAACGAGGCAATTTGCTCAAGCGATTTCACCTCATCTTGGCTAAAGCGCTGCTTTGGGTCATTGTGTGATAACCCCAGCACCCCAATCACCTGTTTGCCCAATTTCAAGGCCACGCCAATGGTGGCATGATGTTTGGTAAATTGGGTTGCCGTGCGAAAAGGCCATGTTTGGTAATCATCGATGACAAATGTTTGGCCAGTGGCCCAAACCGTGCCATTTAAGCCGCTGCCATAGCGTGGTCGATAAGCCCAAAATTGCTCAGTGTTATAAATGCCAACTTGTATGGTTGGGGTTAATGCTTTCTTTTCAACATCAACCAAATACAAAAAACCATTGTCGGCCTTGCACATCTCTAAGGCCCGATGCACAATGGTTTCGAGCACCTCTTTTAAATTAAATTGTTGCGATGCCAGCGCCAAAGCGGTGCGATTAAGTGCCTCGAGCAGCATATTCCGCCGCCGCAGCTCGGCCTCACGAATATTACGCTCGGTCACATCAGTTACGGTGAAAATTAAGTTGATTGCGCCATCTTCCTGCACCATACGCGCATTTTGCACCACCACATCGATCACAGTGCCATTGGCCTTTACCGCCCGAATCTCATATTCTTTGCCTTCGCCACGAATTTGGCGTGCTCGTAACATTTTCAACCGATCACGATCTGGCGGGTAGACAATATCATACGAGGTGTATTTGCCAATCAGCGCCTCGCGTGAATAACCTAACAAAATTTCAAACGCTGGGTTAACATAACGGTATCGCCCGTGTTCGTCGGTTACACTAATCGCTTGCGGCAAATGGTCCATCAAATAATGATCAAAATTGATTGCCGGGCGCACAGCAACTGCGCTATCAGGCATATAGCCATTTTGATGCACGGATGGTGTAATCATGACATCTTGATTAATAACAATATCTGGCGCTAACCCAAATCCCATTACTTCATTTTAGTATCAAATTAATAAATAAGTTGCAACGGGGTTGCAAACAATCTAGGCCTTTTGGTGTATCTAGTATACACTAACTGAAAGTATCTTTTTTATTTCAAGTGATAAATAAGGTATTTTCAATAATTGGGGGCATCTTCAAAAGACGTAATGCCAAACACGAAGTGATAGTGCGTTCGGCGAAAATTTATAAAAAAAAACGCCGTTTTGCCTTGTTAGATCAAACAAAGCAAAACGGCGCAACATGGAATCAATCCAAAATTAACTCGAAATCAAACCGGTCTTGGTCCCAACAATTCTAAATGCCTCAATCACCCGATCCAATTGTTCATCGGTATGGGTGGCCATATAACTGGTGCGCAATAAACTCTTATTGGGCGGCACTCCCGGCGGTAACACGGGGTTGACATAAATGCCGGCATCAAAACAGGCCCGCCATGCAAATACCGTATTCATATCGCTGCCAATCATCACCGGCACCACCGGCGTAACACTTTCGCCACAATCAAAGCCCATGCTACGTAGCGCATCACGCACCTTGGCTGCATTGCGATGCACCTGTTTCGGGTAATCTGGGTCAGCCTCAACGATATCAAGACACGCCATGACCGTAGCAACATTGGCTGGCGGCATCGATGCGCTAAAAATAAGTGACCGCGCCTTGTGTTGAATGTATTCAATTACATCTTTATTGCCAGCCACCACCCCGCCCAGCGAAGCAAATGATTTGCTGAAGGTGCCCATCACAATATCGACCTCATTGACCCGGTTAAAGTGAAAATGAGTGCCGCGTCCGCCCTCGCCCATCACACCAATGCCATGGGCATCATCGAGATACACCCGCGCATTATATTTTTTAGCGAGGTCTGTGATCTCGGTCAAAGGCGCAAGGTCGCCGCCCATCGAATATACGCCATCAATAATCACCATCTTAGACGCATCTTCATTCTCTTGCAATAAACGCTCTAAATCAGCTAGGTCATTATGACGATATCGCTTGAGCTTGCAGCCAGCCATATTTAAGGCATCGACCAATGAAGCGTGGATCTCTTTGTCGGCGATGGCAACATCATCTTTGCCCAACAAGGCGGTTAATGCCCCGAGGTTGGCTTGATAGCCTGTGCCAAAAATCAGCGCGGCTTCTTTGCCCAAAAAAATGGCTAAGCGGCGCTCTAATTCCTTGTGAATTTCAAGGGTGCCATTTAAAAAACGGCTGCCGGTACAGGAGGTGCCATATTCTGCAATCGCATCGATTGCAGCCTCGCGCACAGCGGGGTGTGTGGTGAGGCCCAAATAATTATTTGACCCAATCATGATCAAACGTTTGCCATCAATCACCACTTCGGTGCCTTCGGTTGTCGATAAGGGTTTAAAGTATGGATAAAAACCCTGCTCTTTTGCAACGCGTACAACCCGAAGCATGGGGTCTTTATTAATTTTTTCGAATAAATCAGTCATAAATGCGCATGGATTATACGGGGGAGAGATGAGTAGAATCTACATTTCATGAGCATCTTTTAAAAGATGTCATGCCGAAATTGCCCTCCTCCATCTCCTTAACAGATGTGAAGATAGCAAGTTTCGCAAAAGCCTGTTTTATAACCCATTAGCAAATGATGACAGGCCGATTTCACTATCTATGTCCCAAAGCAACGCTTTGGGACATAGATAGTGAAATCGGCAAAACATTTCATCAACTCGGAATCTGCTCTAAGAAGGTAAGAGGCAATCAATATTCAAAAAATGAATTCGCAAATAAATTACAATTTCAACCATGAGACATCACATCTTCATCAATCCCATCTCAGCTTGTTTGGCCGCCGCCGTGTTGCTGGTCGGATGCAGCCAATCGATTAGCATCGGGTTGCCCACAATGGTCCCAATCCCTACGGTCCCAGTCACCGTGCCGCCCACGCAGCTTCCATCAGCATTTCCAGCCATCATCCAAGTCGATAGCCCAGCGATTACGTCAACTACCACCAGCAATGCGCTAGCAGTCAACCCTGCCGCCTCTCCAGCCGTGACCGCGCCGACGGCTCCGCCGCTACCACCGCCGCTTCAAAATATTCTGGTTTTAGGTGGGGTAGCAATCAACGTGACCGCGCCGACGGCTCCGCCGCTACCACCGCCGCCGACAGCCGCAAGTGTTGAGAAAAGTCGCGTCAAAATATTTTTGGTCGCCCCAAACGATAGCGGCAAAAGTGGCCCTAAAATTGGCTGCAACGATAGTTTAGTCGCCGTTGAACGCGACATAAAACCCACCCAAGCCGTCTTAACGGCGGCCCTTAATGAACTTTTTGCAATAAAAACCCAAAGCTACGGTCAATCGGGCTTAATCACGGCGCTCTATCAATCCAATTTGCAGCTTAAAAGCGCCCAAGTGGTTAACGGGCGCATGATCGTCCATTTAATGGGCAACTACAAATTGGGCGGAATGTGTGATACGCCACGTTTTAAAGAACAACTCAGCGCCACCGTCCGCCAATTTCCTACCACCACCAACGCCGCTATCTTTATAAATGACGCACCCCTCGAAAGCATCAAATAATTACGAATTATGAATTACGAATTACGAATTGAACTGCGAACAATTCGTAATTCGTAATTCGTAATTAAATTTTGACTTGCACGCCCCCTTGGGCGGCAGAAGCCTGAATGGCGTTCCACAATTGAATCATACGCAAGCCAATTTCGGCGGGGCCGGGGTTGGGTAATTGACCAGCCCGCACCGCCAAAAAGGTCTCCATCACCCCATTCGACTTGGGCAAACGCATCTTGTGGGGTTTAACATCATTGGCCTGCTGCAAAGTCAGGGTTTCGCCCCATACGCCGGTCGTGATCACGCCTTTTTCACACATCACGCGCACCTCAGACCCAATGCGCACCGTGTCGCCGCAGCCATTGAGCGTAATCAGCACGCCGCTGGCGGTGCGGGCCACTGCCGCCGACAAAATATCAACCGCCCGCCCGCGATTGTCGAGATACGCGCTGACCTCGACAAAGGGTTCGCCCACCAAATCGGCAACCGTATTGAGCAAATGCGCCCCGGTGTCAAAGGTAAAACCACCGCCCGCCACCTCAGGGATTTGCCGCCATGTGCCTCGGGTGAATTGCTCCCAGTTTTGCCACACGGTGGCGCTAATATTGAGGATCTTGCCAAGCTCGCCGCTGTGCAGCACCTTGTGGGCACGCCGTACGGCGGGTGACAAACTGCCGTTAAAGGCGATGGTCAACAATTTGCCCGATTGGTCACGCGCCTGCATCAGCTTATGGGCCTCGGCCACATTCAGCACCATCGGCTTTTCGAGCAACACATCGACCCCCGCCAATAACAAGGCGCTGGCCTGCATACAATGTTGGTTGTGGGGCGTGATGATAAAGGCGGCATCGATGCCCGGGGCCTTTTCATCCACAAATTTCTCAAAATCAGGTTCATTAACCGGCGCAGGTTGGCCGGCCTCGATGAACATTTGAGCGGCTTTTTGATAATTGGCGTCGTTTGGCTCACAAACCGACACCACTTCGATACGATCAATGAGCTTGAGCAAACTTTTTATGTGATGGCGGGCCATGCCGCCGGTGCCAATAATGGCAATTTTGGTACGCATGGCTTGGATGATAAACCATCAACCCAAGCGCCCAAACAACTTCTCTAATTGCCCGACCCCAATCTGAATCATGGTGGGTCGCCCATGCGGGCAAGTGCGTGGCGATTGACAGGCCTCGAGATCACGCACCAAGGCTTGCATTTCACTCAAGGGCAACACCCGCCCGGCCTTGACCGCCATGCGTTTGCACACCCGCCGCAGCACCCGTGCCTCAATTTCTTTGCGCAGGGGTTCAGCCTCGCCCGCTTCCATCTCGGCCACAATTTCGCGCACCGCCGCCACAATGTCATCTTGGATCATCATGCTCGGCACCCCACGCACCAAAAAGGTGGCCCCGCCAAATGGGTCGATCTCGAAGCCAAGCTCATACATCACATTGATGTTTTCTTCGAGCACATAAGCGCTGCTGGTGGGAATGGTGACGACGACCGGATCGAGCAAAGGCTGGGTGACGACCGTGCCCAAATCATGCTGGGTCATCATGCGTTCAAACAAAATGCGCTCATGCGCCGCATGTTGGTCGATCAAATATAACCCCTCTGGCCCCTCGGCGATGATATAGGCCAAGGCCAATTGGCCCAAAATGCGCAGGGCTGGCAGTTGTGGCTTGGGGAGAATGGGGGCTTGAGGGTGGGGGATGGGGGATGGGGGATAGGGGATAGGGGAGGAGGGGTTAGAGATTGAGGGTTGAGGGTGGGCATCGGGCGCAATTTGCGCCTGCCGTGCAATACCTACCCGCTCCCATGTTTCGCTGCCAGCCAATCGGGGTTGATGCCCAATAATTGGCGTATGTGCCGCCTCGTTGCCGGTGCTTGACGTGACGGGCGCGTCGTGGCTCACCTCATCCGAAATCGTTAACCCCCAATTCTCAATGCCCTTAATCGAAACGGGGGCCTCGGGCGGCGCGAGATGCGCCAATAAGGTTGTGCGCACCGCCCGTTGAATGGCGCTAAAGACGGCGTTGGCATCGCGAAAACGCACCTCGGCCTTGGCTGGGTGGGCATTCACATCCACATCTTCAGACGGCACCTGCACCATGATGACCGCCACTGGGTAGCGCCCGACCATCAGCAAGGTGTGATAGGCCTGCACCACCGCGCTCGCCAATTTAATATCTTGCACTGGGCGGCCATTCACGAACAAGGTGATGCGGCTGCGGCTGTTATGGTCGAGCGTGGGCAAGCCCACAAACCCGCGCACGGTGATGGCTGAACGGCTGGCCTCATCTTCGGCCCCAACGGTGGCTGGCTCGACATTCAGCGCAATCATTTTCTCCACATCTTGCCCACCCAATACTTCGATCAGCACATCGCGCAGGCTGCCATTGCCGGTGCTTTGCACAATCACTTTGCCATCTTGCAGCAGGGTGAATCGAATATGCGGGTAGGCCATGGCATAGCGCGTGATTACACCATCGATATGCCCGCGCTCGGTTTGATTGGATTTGAGGAACTTGAGCCGCGCTGGCATGCGGGCAAACAAATGCTCGATGGTCATGGTGGTGCCCGGGTTGCGCCCAATCCGCTCATGCGTAATCACGCGGCTGTTGTCGATGCGCATCATCGTGCCGGTGGTTTCGTCTTTATGACGCGACACACAGGTCACGATGCTGACCGATGCAATACTGGCCAGCGCCTCGCCGCGAAACCCAAGCGTATTAATGTGTTCGAGGTCCTCGGCAGAGGTCAATTTGCTGGTGGCATGATGTGCAAACGCCAGCGCCACCTCGTCGGCATGGATGCCATACCCGTTATCGGTGATGCGAATCATACGCCGCCCGCCCTCTAAACACTCTACCTTTATTTCAGTTGCACCGGCATCAATGGCATTCTCAACCATTTCTTTCACCGCCGAGGCCGGTCGCTCAATGACTTCACCGGCGGCGATGCGTGACACAACTGATTCTGACAGAATTTGAATGGGCATAAGAGGTCTATTTTAATCAAGAGCCAAGAACCAAGAAGCAAGAGTCAAGAATCAAGAATACAGAGGTCAGGCCACAGGCGATTGAGGGGGCGCTGGGGTTAAAGTAGCAGTGGTGCAAGTTTAGACCGAAGCGATGCACCGCACCTGCCAGGTGCGGTGCATCTGCCGCCCAATGAGGTGTAAGTTGCTCCGCGACTGAAGTCGCCCCTAGAGGCTTCGCCGAGCGTCCCCCTTCGGGGACGCAATTTCTGCCCGCGTAGGCGGGCAATCGGCGAAGCCTCTAGGGACGACTTTGAGTCGTCTCAAATTTTCGATGCCGTGATCAGCTTGACCCTTGCTCAACGCGGGATGCCGGACGTTGAAACCGCAAAACTGTCATCAAAACCCAAGGCCAAAAGCGCCGCCCAAGATGTAGAATATAAACACGTAACCAGCCCCACCAGCAAGCAACAACCCCTATGCCGATGACTTGGACCAACCTACGTGACCAGATTGACGATGCCTTCAGCCTCGACGACTTTGCCTCGCTGTGTTTTGAGCTGGGCTTGAACGCTGACCAGTGGACAGTGGAGAGAAAAATCCGCAAGATCGAATTGTTTTTGCTGACGTTGTATGAAAAAAGACAGCTAAATGCGCTTGGGGCTGCCTTGCACCAATTGCGCCCCAAACAATAACCAAAGGCCGATCTCATAAATTTATTTTCAATTGTATAGTCCAAGCAAAACTTCAAACTTATGGCATACTGAGCAAATAATTACACTTTTTGAACAACAAACATGATAGATTTATATAAACCATGCCCACGTTGCGGCAATGCTAGTGAAAAAGAAACCTTAGATTTCATAGCAGATCAATATTTTTATAAAAGCACTGAGAAGCATCATTCAAGAGGTAGAAGCCATGAAAAAAATATTCAATCGAGCACAAAAATAGATAAAGCTAAAGCATTAGAGCCTGTTCCTCCAAGTGAACCTACAAACATTACTTATATTTTTGCCTTTATAACATGTGTTTTTGTTTTGTTCATTATCTTGCAATTACTCAACCCAACACAAACTCAAGCGTTATTAGCAATTAGTTTACTGGGGATATTTTTCTTTTTTGTGTCTTTAATTTTTTATTTCTTTGAAAAAAAGGCAAAAGAAAGACACCATCTCGAAATGATAAAATTTCAAGAAAATTATGAGGTTTGGCAAAGAAAATTATATTGCCATAAATGTGGAAATATTTTTGATCCTGTAATTTAGTCAATTGACATTGATTTCCATAAAATTCGACCCTATTAACAATTTTGACAATCAAGCATGAGCAACGAAGGCTATGTATACGTCCTTACAAATCCATCTATTCCGAATAAAATTAAAATAGGACGAACCTCAGATGATCCTCATAGACGAGCAAAAGTTTTAAGTAAAAATACTGGTGTTCCTGAAAATTATGAAGTTGCTTACCAGTTATTCTTCCAAAATTGTATCGAGGCTGAAAAACGAACTCATCAATACTTTGCTCATCGCCGTCCAAATCAAAGCCGAGAGTTTTTTGAAGTTTCGGTTGATGATGCGAAATTATTTCTCACAAAATTGAAGGATGAAGAAGATAGATTTATTGAAAAACGCAAACAATCAAGCCTAATAAATCATCAACCTCAACAAGATTTAAATCCTGCTTTAAAAAATTTCGCGCCAACGTCTAGTAACTATTTTTCTACTCCAAAGTCTTCAGATACAACATCCAAAACTTCGTTGTGGATGTATGCATTTGGCGGCATTTTGAGTTTTTTTGCTTTGGGTGTTTTTGCTTTAGGGATTCTGCGAAGTCCTCAAATCAAGCAATATTTTCCACAAGCAAATAACATTGAAAACCTTACTATTTCAAGCATAAATACTATCCAATCAAGCTTTAAAAATATACCCTCAATTAGTCTAATTGAAGCAACTCCAACGAGTTCAAGCCTTGAAAACACCATTAAATCTACACTTATTCCAACTAACACACAAATTTTGGCAAAAGAACAATCTACAATGACGCCGAGTTTACCTACCGCAGCCTCAGCAACGCCACAAAGAACATCAACATCAACACCAACTAGAACCACGCCGCAAAAAACTCAGTTGGTAGCAACTCAAACATCGCGTCCAACTACTCAAAGTAACCCAAACGCAGTGGTCACAGAAACTCCCAAACCAACTTTCACTGCTGTGAAGCCAACAAATTCGGCCCCACAGGCAAATAACTCAAGAACTGTAGAACAAAATGGCATAACTATTAGCATTTTAGAAGCACGAACACAACCACATGACGCAAAAAACTTATCGTTTTTTGCTAGATGCAATAATAATTGTGTTGCTTTAGTGCTCAAAATACATGTGGCAAATATCAATCGCACACCATTACTTAACGCAAGTCCATTAAGCTTTGAATTACGCAGTGCTGGCGGGGCAGTTCATTCAAAATTACCATTTGTGGTCGATCATAGCGAATCATTTATTGGCGGCTTTTTATATCCGAGCGATAAGCAAACAGGAGTTATTTCATTTGGCGTCCCTGCATCAGTCAAAACGTTTACATTAACCTATCGAGACATATCAACTACATTAAATTTACCTGTTCAAGTGCAATAACTTCTTTTAGCTTATCCCCAATGGCCTAAATTTACATCATCATCTCTTTAACCTTAATTTTACGCTACCATCATCTCGCCCACCGACCAAATCGCCACCAGTTGGCCTAACGCAACATCGGCAAAAACACCACCTGCCGCGGCCCAGCGGGGGCCTCGGCCAAGGGCTGCCACTCAAAACGCCCCGTCATCACATCATCACCCAACAAACGCATAAAACCGGCCCCCTGTGCCACCGCGCCTGCCCCGCCCGCCCGCGTCAAACACACATCGTCCATATATTGATAGCCCCCCGCGCTCTTGTAAGCCCAAATCATGACAAAAGCGGTGTTGGCGGGGGCGGTGGCTTGCACGGTGTAGGGTTGATAGCTGGTGGCGGGCACAGCCGCCGTCACCGCGTTCCCCAATTGCGCCCACTGTGCATCAAAAAAGCTCAGGCCAATGCTGGGGTTGCTGCTCATACTGGCCTGCTTGCTCCACGCTTGCAGGGTAAAGGTCTGCCCAGCCGAGGCCACCAAATGCTGCCCCAAGCCACCCTGCGCCGTGCCCAGCCGCAACGCCGCCGCCCCGATGTGCGCGTCAGGGTCGATGCTCGAGGCCGTGTCCCAACGGCTCCAGCCACTCAATTGCGACTCGAAACCCGGGTTGATGACTAAGTTGTTGCTGCACACGCCCACTGGCGGGGTGGGGGTGGGGGTTGGGCTTGGCCCAACAGTCGTTGGCGTTGGCGTGGGCGTGGCCCCGCCGCCCAGCGTCAGACAAAAATCATCGGCATCGGCGCTGCCATTGGCGCTCTTATAAAACCACGCTTCAACATTGGCGGTGTTGGCGGGCGCAACCCCTTGCACCGCATACGCCACATAAGCGCTGCCATTAATATTGGCAATCTTGCGGTCAAGCAAATTCCATTGCGCGTCATAAAAATTCAGCCCACCCGAGGCCCCACCGGCATCGGCGCTGCGCTGTGCCCACCATTGCAGCGTCAAATTTTGGCCCGCGCTGGCCGGGCGCACTTGCCCCAAGCCACCCGCGCCCGTGCCCAGCCGCGCCGCCTTCAGCCCAGTGTGGGTTTGATTGGTGATGGCCGAATTGGCATCCCAGCGGTTCCAATTGGCAAAATCGGCCTCAAAACCGCCATTGCCCAATTGATTGGCGCTGCAAACACCAGCTCCAGCCGTTGGGGTGGGAGTTGGCGTTTGCGGGTTGGGCGTTGGGGTCAGGGTGGGCGCAAGCGTCGCGGTTGGGGTTGGGGGTAGCGTAGCCGTCGGCCCAGTTGCGCCAGTCAAACAAGCGTCGTCCACCGCCAGCGTTCCCGCCGCGCTCTTCCAAATATACACCTCGACAATGGCGGTGTTGGCGGGGGCGGTGGCTTGGGTGGTGAATTGGGTATAAGCGCTATTGTTGGTGTCGGTGCTGACGCGGTTTAGCAATTGCCACGCGCTGTTGTAAAAATTGATGCCCAGCGCCACGCCGCTGCTGGCTCCGCTCAATTTGGCCCATGTTTTAAGCGTGTAACTTTGCCCAGCGCTGCCCGCCAGATGTTGGCTGAGGCCACCGGCCCCACCCGCAATTTGCAAGGCGCTGCTGCCACTATGGGCATCGCTGCTGTTGCTCGAATGGGTGTCCCAGCGGTTCCAGCCGCTTAAGCCCGACTCGAAGCCAGCGTTATTCAACAAATTACTCACGCATACATTGGCTTGCGGGGTCGGGGTTGGGGTGGCGGCGACTGGGCGCGCAATCACACAACGCTCGTCAGACAATAAGCCGCTGTTGTCTGGGGCGGTGGCGCAAATCTCTAAATAGGTATTGTCGCCATGTTCAACGATGGTAAAACTGCCGCTGGCCCCATTCGGCAACACATAGGTGTCAAAATGCACATGGTCAGCATGGTGCAGCTTAATTTGCCAGCGAATGTTGGCCGAGACGTTGCCGTTTTCGACATCGCTGGCGCTGGCGGCCACATTCATCACATCACCCACGCGATAAAGTGTGCCCGAAATGGGCGTGGTGATGGTGACAACAGGCCGGTTATTGCCCGCCGCAATGTTTAGCGTGGCGCTGCCAGTGGCCCCCAGCGGGTCACGCACGGTTAGGCGAGCCACGTAATTACCCGCCACCGTATAGGTATAAGCCGGGTTTGCCAAGGTCGAAGTGACCCCCGTGCCAAAATCCCAGACATAACTCAGGGCTTGGTTTTCGGGGTCAAATGAGCCAACGCTCGAGAACTGCACCGCCAACGGCAACGCGCCTGCGCTGCGATTGGCACTGGCTTGGGCGGTGGGCGGGGTGTTGCCGCTGACATAACGAATACGCCGCACCTCGCCATTGGGCGTGCCATCAATATAAACATAATGCAAATTGCCGTCTGGCCCCAGTTGCATATCGACAATG
>CAMDWA010000059.1 GCA_945877855.1 Thermoflexus hugenholtzii JAD2
GTTCCTTTGTTGATGCTTGCTAGCGTTGCTATGATTGCTTCGACTGTTTTGTATACTGCGGGGGGATGTTGTTCTTCTTTTTTTTTCATACCCTCTGTTTTACTACAGATTTGAACAACATCCCTACTTTTAGACTAAACTACTGTTAATATTAAACACAACACCTAAGATTTGGGTAAATTAATCGGCATCACAATATGTTGAAAACTTTCATCGCCTAACCCTTTAAATAAACCGGGGCTTTTAGGTGTTACGGTGCTTAAAGATACTTGTGGCGTTTCAATAACCGATAAAACATCGATCAAGAACTTGACATTAAAACCGATTTCGATAGGAACGCCGGTGCATGAAGCTTCCAATTCATTCATGTTGTCGCCCTTCTCGTCTGCACGTGCAGCAATGTCAACCGTGCTACCTTCACCAGCCTCACTTGGTGTAATACGCACGCGAACAACATCCGACGCATCTCGCGCAAAAATACTGGCCTGTTTACAAGCTTTTAATAAATCAGCAGTATTTAGTACTGTCAATGTTTCATATTTCTTGGGAATAAGTGCCTCAACCTCAGGAAATTTTTGATCAATAAGTTGAGAAACCACATCAACATTCTCAAGATGAAACAAGATTTGTCCACGCGCTGGGGTGATCGCAATGGCAACAGGCACTTGTTGGTCACCCACAATACGCCCAACTTCTGCCAATGTTTTGGCAGGGACAAGCACTTGACGCGGTTCGGGGATAGGTTGGGCCAATTGCCCACTGCAAACACTTAACCGAAATCCATCCGAAGCAAACAATGTAATGCGATCCTCATTCATTCGAATCAAAACGCCAGTTAACATCGGCCTGCTTTCATCGGTAGCTGCGGCAAATACTGTTTTAGCAATCAGTTTGCGTAAAACATCAGCATTTACATAAATTGCACCCTCAGGGTCAAAAATGGGCACAATTGGAAATTCTTGTGCATCAATGCCTTTAATATTGGTATCCGTTTTGCTGCAATGCACCCGAACAGCCTGCGTCTTGTTATTCAATTCAAGGTCAATGCGATCAGAGGGCAATAAAGATACAAGTTCAGTCAAAGTTCGTGCAGGCAATGTAATTGCGCCTTCATCTTCAACTTTCGCGCCAATCCAACAATTAACGCCTAATTCTAGATTAGTTGCACTTACTCGCAATCTTCCGTTATCGCTAGCAAGTAAAATATGAGTTAATACAGGTAAAGTTGCGGTGCGGGGCGCAACAGCACGCCCAACAATATTCAACGCCTTAGCGAGGTTCTCTTGTAAGCAAGACAGTTTCATTACGGGGCAATTTTACTCTTTGTTTTGCAAAAATGCATCAGACGGATGCACGATTGGATTAACATCTAACATTTGTGAGCCATCAAGATTTAACAAACGAAGTTTAAAACCCCAAGTTGCATTGCTTGCATTCGTTTGAGCCACTTTAATAAGTAATTTATTTAACCCTTTTTTTAAGGTTACAAGTGGCAAATCAAGGTCACGCAAATCGTCAGGAAACGGCCTGTTTACCCGATTACGCCACACTTCTTTTTGGTTTAGCCAAACAGCCAAGCTTTCATCAGAATTCATGCCGAGCAAAGCCTTGCGATCATCAGGAGACTCGACCCAAACCCAAGCATAAGCAACATGATTCGCTTGGGTAAATGTTTCTTCATTTGGTGTAATATAAGACTTTAAATTGATATTTCGAGAAAAATTATGAATTAACTGAAATTTTTTATCCTCTAAATCCAAAATAAATGTTGCTTCGTCTCCCAAGGCTGCATTATCAATACTTTGATTGGGATAACCACGCGTGATCCACCACGTGCGAATGTAAGCATCGCTTGAACGCGGGAACAGGGTGATTTGTTTAAACCCAACGTGGTAATTTGCGCCCAACACGGCACAAATTACCTCAATTTGAGCATCTTCTGGCAGATTTTTAGGCAACACCCAAGTGGCCTTTGCGCCCGTAATATCGATCAACGGCACACGCCCCGATGCGCTAATTAACGTTGCCCACCAATAAACCGGCGCACTAGGCAATGCCCGCCCCAATGCATCACGCGCAATCGCCTCGAATGACACAGTGCCATTACCCACCACCTGCGCGAACTGGGTTGGGGATTTGACCTCAACAATAGGCTTAGCCGCCCCTACCCCAACCCGGCGCTCAAACCATTTTGCCGATTGATTACTTCTGACGCGCAAGACATAATCGCCATTTACCTTATAGCTATGTCGCAGTTGTGTATCACCTGTCTTCAGCAAAATGGGGTCTGAGCCATCGCCAAAATCAGCCCAAAATTGGCGCGTTGATGAGATTTCTAAGCGCGATGTCGATATCAGAGAGGCAAAATTTAAGGTTAGCGTAAAAGGTGCTGTCCCCAAAATACTTCCATCATAAGCAACACATGGGGTCTGCGCACACGTAATTTCTGGGATCACTGGTGCTTGAATAGTTGCAGAAGTATTGCGTATTTGTCGCAACCCACCGGAGAAAATTGAGAGGTAAAACAACCTACCATCGGGTGAAAATTTAAGGTCAACAGGCTCTCCCATGCCTTCACCAAAGCCTTCAACAACCTTAAATTTTCCATTTTGATCAACCACAGCCCTTTTAATAAATTGTTTGGAATAATCGGCAAAGAAAAAATCGCCCCGCATGGCCTCAGGCAAATTGCCGCCCGGGTTAAATGCCCCTGCGGTAACTGATGCATTTGCGCCAGCGTGCAAATAAGCATAAAAAGGTGAGGTGGCCTCATCTGCTTTGAGCTTTTGACAAACCGGATGGCCTTGATATTCGGAGCGCGGCTGATCGCCCTCAAAACAGGGCCAACCCATATTGCTGCCAGCCGTTGCCTGCTGCAACGATTCAACATTATTCCAACCGACATCACCCACAATGGGAATCCCTGTCAACGGATGCACCCCCATGCGAAATGGGTTTCGATAACCCGATGACCAAACTCGTGAGCGGGCACTCTTAGAATTGGCTGAGTCAAAAAATGGGTTACCAGCCTCATTCGCCCCACCCCATTTAGGGGGTATCCCCGCGCCCGTCGCGGGGTCGATGCGAATAATCTTGCCATTTAATGAGTTGAGGTCTTGGGCGCGATAGGATAAGTCTGTTTTTTGCTCAGAAATCGCCCCATCACCCAACGATACAAACATAGCACCATTTGGGGCAAAACGAATGGAACCCACCCCATGATTACGGGTATCCGCCACGTAATCATCGAGCAGCACCAAGGCACTATCGAGATCAGCGGCGTCATTCACGACCGTGTAGCGCACAAGTCGCCCATTACGCGGCTCATCAGCATCGGCTTTCTGGTTGGGCGCATCATAAATATAAAGCAAATAAATATAGCCATTGGCGGTAAATTTTGGATCAACCGCCACATCAATCAACCCTCGATCTAACCCGCCTATATTGACTTGGGCACGCAGATCGACTAACGGACGTGCATAAATGACCTGATCTTTCACAATTTTGACCATGCCGCCTCGCTCAGCCACCAAAATACGACCATCAGGTAAAAAATCAAAGGCCGTGGGTTGTTCAAAATCGGCTGCAACCACTTCCGCCACCAAGCCTTCGGGCAATTTAATTTCGGCAGAAGTCGATAACGTTGAAGTCAACCACACGATCAGCCAGCCAATTAAAGCAAAACAAAACTTCTTTTTCATCAGCGCTCCCAAATTAGCACGGCATCGGCAGGCCAGCGTGCGCCGTCAGAGTTATTGGCAATCAATCGCTGCCCATTCGCCGCGTCATACCAGCCAATCAAAATTTTGGCCGCTTGGGGCGGCAACGCCACAACTCGCGGCTCAATGACCAACTCATTCGGCTCCCACAATCGCGTAGGAAATTTACCCATCAATGGCTGGGCATCGTTTTGCGCTAACAATTTGCCATCACGGTCAAGCACATGCACAAATAACGTGTAATTTTTATCAATCGAAGGCGTTGTCAAGGTCGATGCGCCACCTAAACCAGCAAAATACAAGCGCAGCGAGGCTTGGCTACCTTCTAAGGCCAAATCATACCCCCGAAAGTCGATCAACCCAGCAAAATTTACATTTGCGGTTACGTTGGGGGATGAAGGCGACGGCACGGCGGGCATATCGTTGGCAATTTTTACCTGCCCCAACTCAAATTTAAAAACATTAGGCTGAATTTCAAGCAAACGTGGCGGCACATCATCGGTTAACAAAGCCAATTGAATGGTGGCTGGCCCACGCATAGCCGTCGCATCAATAGGCAAGTCATAATCATCTTGAAAATAAGCGTTAGGTTGCCAACGATTCGTAGCAAACCGCCCTTGAAAGGGAATAAAACGACGACGTGCAATCAACTCGCCGTGCAAATCTACCGCTTCAAGCAATACACGGTAACTTTTAGGGATGGGTTGGGTCGCGCCCCAAAATAGCCTCAATTTGAGCGGCTGGCCCGCTTGTACGCGCCATTGCGCAAATTCGCTATGCAGCAACTGCACTTGCCCACCAAAAGTCACCTTCGCCCCGCCCCCAAAAGCCGCCACCTCCTGAGGGCCAAGCGCAACCGGCGTGGCAAAAGCCAGGCGAATAACAAGCCAAGGCGCACTAATCGCCAAGACCAACATACTACTACCTGCCAACCACGCGGCAATAGGTCGCCACCGATCCGGCAACAACGCCAGCCACCCAACAGCCACCAAAATAGCAGGCAAAGCCACGCTTGGCATCAATAAACGGCTATTTTCAGTGCCAACATGGGTGCGCATCCAGCTTAAAAACAGGGCCAGCGTCGTCATTTGCCATGCAATAAGAATAAGGATAAATCGCGCACGCCCTAAATTAATACCATCGCGGCTTATGCGCCATATGCAACCAACCACCGCCAACCCCAACCCAACACATAACAACTGATCGATCCAAACTGGGAAATATTTCTCGATGCCCAACACGCCCCAAAATGAGATGAACAATTGAGGCACGCGCCCAATCATCTCGCCTAAGCCTAATGGCACAGGCCGCAGCAACGCGGCATTCGCAGTCTGCACCTCGTTCCACGCCAATGGGTCGCCATAACGCACCCAATTCAACCCAAACCACCACGCGCTAAGCAGCGCAAAACCTATGATCAGGGCCATCAAATGAGGGATAAGGGATTGAGGATTACGGATTGCCGATTGGCGCACAGCAAATAGCCACAAAACACCAGCAGGAATAACCAACGCAAACGCCTGAATTTTGCATAACCCTGCAATCCCAATTAACCCACCCAATACAAACCATTGCCAAACCTCACCCCTGCCCCTTGCCCCCTGCCCCTTGCCCCCTGCCCCCTGCTCCCTGCCGCTCACCCGCAACATCCACCAACAAGCCAATGTTGCGGCAAATGTGACCGCAATATCATTACTAACAATACTGCTGATATGAATAAATTTTGGGTTAAACGCAGTTAACGCCGCAGCCAAATAACTGGCAGTAACCGCATGGGTTTGACCACGCAGCGCCAATTGGGCGATAAGAAAAACCAGCCATACCGTAGCCGCCCCCAAAAATGATGAAAACAAACGTGCCGCTCGCACCGCCCATACCGCCCCCCGATATGGAAATTGTTCGGCGGGGCCATGCAAATGCAATTGCTGCACACTTACATAATCAGCGTTTAGCTCACGGTCAAACCAATCTGGGTTAAGTTGGCTAATTTCGGCTAAATTGCTACGATCAAACAAACCAACAATCGGCGCAAGCGCCATGTAATATAACGGTGGCTGAAAAGCCTCATGCGATGGCACCTCTTGGCGCAAATTGGGCAATCGTCGCTCACGTGCCCAAAAATCGGCATAGGCAAAATGGGCGGCCTCGTCGCTGGCCTCAAACATCGGCAACGCAATATTATTAACCCCACACAACAACATAAACAAACCCAAAATGGCCTGTATGATGCTTGTATGCTTACACCCTATGCCTGCTGACATACTTGTATGCTATGAAATAGTGCCTTTAGTCTGACGAATACGGTTTGTCAAATCAATTCGACCAGCCCGATAATCATCCAAAAAACGCCGAATGGCAAAAGTCATCACACTATTTACCGACACATTCAAGGTCTGAGCAATGGCCTCAATTTGTTCTTGCTCAGCAATTTTTAGCGCCACGCTTCGCGGCTTCACACGGCGACTGCGCATCAATTCTTTGACATTTTCTTTGGGTGCAATGGCTTCTGCTGGCATAAGCATATCAGTTATGCCAGCAGGCGCAGCTTGTATGTCTGGTATGCTTACAGGCTGTATGTCAGGGGCTGGGGCATTACGGCTTAAAAGCCCAGTTAATTGTGTTTTTCTAGCCATTCAATTACCTTCTTTGCAACTGCTTTATATTCAACACTGCGATCATTTGATGCCTCGTAGACTGTGATCGGCTCATGCGCGGCAACCGCCTCAGCAATGCGTATCGTGCGGCCAACCGTGCCCAAGACCGGAATATCAGCACGATTAATTTCAGCCAACGCTTGCTGATGATGAATACTACGTGCGTTATAAAAATTTACTACCGTGCCGATGGTTTGTAAATTTGGGTTTACTGTCGCCCGAATTTCATCCAACACATCCAAAAATGAGCGCAATGCATATAAATTCATGGCCTCGGGCACGACTGGCAAAATCACCCCATTCGCTGCTGTCAAAGCGTTTAACACCAACAAACCCGTCGAAGGCGAACAATCCATCACGCACACATCATAGCCTGTCACTGTTGCCAACATCCGTTTAATCACGGTCTCGCGTGATATTTTGGCCGACAAGCTCAACTCAATACTCGCCAACTCAGGGCTGCTGGGCAAAATGCTCAGCTTTTTATTTAATGGGCGAATGGCTTGCGCCGCCGATATTTTGCTCGGCGTAGCCAACACATCCACAATCGTTCCTTCTACATCGGTCAAATTACAACATGCCGTTAAGCTACATTGTGGGTCAAGATCCAGCATCAAAACATTGAGCTTCTCGCTCAAAATCCAACTAAGGGTATGGGCAGTGGTGGTCTTGCCTACACCACCTTTTCCTGAAGCAATAGCAATAATATGCATGTATGTAAGTATCCACGCATGGAGGGGTATTTGTATGATTGTATGCTTACAAGTTCACAAGCATACATAGTAGTGTTGCCGGATCGCCGTCATCTTGACGGCGATCCGGTGATAATCAGCCCATCGCGCAAGTCGATTGCCACCGCAGCGGGGTCACGCTTGGCGGGGTTGCCATAGCCGCCCCCACCCGCCGTATCAACCGTCAATTCATCGCCCTCGCGCAAGTCATAGGCGCCAGTCAATTGGGTGGCTTCGAGTCGCGTCAGCCATTTGCCATTTAGCCCCACACGCGCTGGGCTACCGGCCTGCCCACCATGCAACCCCTCGGGCGCAGGGTTTTGGCGATGCGGTGATGCCGCCACAATAATGTGCGCCGTGCTGCCCGGCAGCCGCTTGATGGTGGCACGTTGCCCCAACCCACCGCGATATTTGCCAGCGCCGCCACTCCCTGCAATCAGCTCTTTCTCGCTAATCAGCACCGGCGCAGCCACCTCATACAGCTCTACCGGCACATTACTGGCACTGCTCGGGAAAACCGTCGTCGAAACCCCATCATTACAATAGGTTGCACCCAAGCCACCAGCATTAAACAAGCTGGCATTAAACCCGCGCCCGTCAGCCTCGCGGCCATAAACACCAATCGCCCCCATCAAACCGCCCGAAGCAAACACCTGTTGTGGCAAGGCTTTGCTCAGCGCCATCATAATAAGCGGGGCAATATACCAACCGCTCTTGGTGCGATTCATTGTGCTGGCCGGGCGCACACAATTAAAGATACTGCCCAACGGCGCACTAACGCTAAAAGGCGCATAACAGCCTTCGTTACTCGGTACATCGGGCAAAAGCGCACATTTAAGCGCATAACAGGTGTGCGCGGTGGTGTATGACAGCGTCGAATTGATGCCGCCGCGTGGGTGTTGTGGCGCACTGCCGCAAAAATCGACCGCCAATGTCTCACCCTGAACCAACAACTTCACTTTAGCCACAAGCGGCCCATCAAGTTCATCAAAGACCGTTTCAGCCGCATATTCGCCATCGGGCAATGCCCGCACAGCAGCGCGTATGGCAAGCTCAGATCGGCTATGAATCTCGTGCGCCAATTCGCTAAACCCTGTCATTTGATATTCATCGAGCAAAGCCAAGGCTTTTTGCGCCCCAACATGGCAGGCACTCACTTGGGCGTGCACATCACCCACCACCATTTCAGGGTTACGCACATTGTGGTGAATAAAATCGAGCACGACACTCACTTCACGACCACGATCATACAGCCGCGTCAGTGGTATCAGCAAGCCTTCTTCATAGCTTTCGCGGGCGCGATTTTGATCGAGAATGCCACCAATATCGGCCATGTGCGCAATGCTGGCGGCAAAACCGACCCGCACCCCATGCTTAAAAAACGGCAACACAATCGCGATATCAGGCGTATGCCCCACCAACAGCCAAGGGTCATTGCAAATAAAAATATCGCCCTCGTGAATATCATCGCCATATTTGCGAATAACCGCCTTACACACGCTAGGCATCAGCAAATTAAACACAGGCATACTGCGGGTAGCATGGGCCAAGCCATTGCCATGCGCATCTAACAATTCGCAACCAAAGTCATTGGCCGCCCCAATCACAGTGCTAAATGAGGTGCGTAACAGCGTCGCCGCCATTTCATCAACCAAGGCAATCATGCGTCGCCACAAAATTTCGAGGGTAAGAGCCGTCATCATCATGCCACCTTAATCCTTAAATTCAACTGTCCGTCGACATAGGCCTGCATATTGGGCGGCAAAATCACCGTGCTTTCGCGTTCCTCAATAATGGCCGGGCCAGCAAGCTTAACCTCTGCCGCTAACGCATAGCGGTCATACACCGGGGTGTCGCACCAGCCATGCTCGCCAAAATAAGCCAGACGGCTACCTTTACGCGCCGCGCCTGCTGCCAAAGGCGGCGTGCGGGCAAATTTAACCTGTGGCTGAGGCCCACGCACGGTAATGCGCCAACTCATAAACTCGATTGCGGCGGGTGTACCACCGGCATTATTCGGCAAATGCCCATATTGTTCACGATACCGCGCAAAAAACGTTGCCCGAATCTCATCTTGGGTTTGGCGGCTCAATTCACCGTTTGGCAACCCCACATTCAGCTCATGCAATTGCCCAACAAAGCGCCCATCGGCGCTGCGCTCAACCGTCATTTCACCAGTCACACCGGCTTCAATCAATTGCTCGCGGCCCTTTTGCGCCATCTCGGCCAACAAACGATTCAGGTCTTGCAAATCAGCGTTATCCCATTTAATGGGGTATGACTGCGCCATTTCAAACGACATCGGCGCAATCAGCAAACCAATCGCCGAGCCAACCCCCGCCCCCAATGGGCAAAGCACCTCATTCGCCCCCAAAATTTTAGCCACGCCAGTGCCATGCAACGGCCCACCACCGCCATAGGCCAACAGCGTATATTGACGCGGGTCGCGCCCCTTTTCAATAATGTGAATTTTGGCCGCCGAAGCCATATTCTCATTGACCAACTGATACACCCCCCACGCCAATTGGGTAATGTGTGATGGCAGGTCGTTTGACGCTGGCATTTTGCCGCCCTGAGCAGCAAGCGCCGCAAATGCCTGTTGCGCCAAGTGCGGGTGCAGATTCATTTTGCCGCCCGCAAAATAATTAGGGTCGAGATAGCCCAATAACAAATTAGCATCTGTCACGGTCGGGGCAGTGCCGCCCAAGCCATAACAAGCCGGCCCCGGGTCACTGGCCGCACTTTCGGGGCCAATCTTCAGCAAGCCCAACAAGTCATATTTGGCAATGCTACCGCCTCCCGCGCCGATCTCGATCATATCGATAGAAGGGAATTGCAGCGGAATACCACTGCCTTTTTTGAATCGGTGTAGCCGCGCCACCTCGAGTTCACGCGCCAATTCTGGCACGCCATTTTCGATCACACAAATCTTGGCGGTAGTGCCACCCATATCAAAGGCCACCAAATCTTGTTTGCCCGCCGTTGCACCAAAATAAGCCGCCGCCACCGCGCCCGCAGCTGGCCCACTCTCTACTAGGCGAATGGGGTATTGCGCTGCCGTGTTGGCACTGGCATTACCACCCGATGACAAGGTGAGATACAAACGCCCCGCATAGCCTTCGGCCTTTAATGACGTGATCAGACGCGCCAAATAACCGCGCACCTTGGGTTGCACATAGGCATTGGCAACCGTCGTGCTCGTGCGCTCATATTCACGAATCTCAGGCGCAACCGCCGATGATAGTGATATTGGCAGATCGTGTTTGTCACCCAAGGCCTTGGCCAGCCAAGCCGCCACTTGTTGCTCGTTGATTGGGTTACGATAGCTGTGTAAAAACGCAATCGCCACCGCATCTACTTGCTCATTCACCAATTGCGCGGCAAGTTGCGCAATCTCAGCTTCAGTCGGTGTCACCAATACACGCCCATCACGATCAACGCGCTCATTTACAGACAAACGCAAATAACGCGGCACCAGCGGCTGTGGGTATTGCAAAAACAAGTCATACACATCGTAACGCTGTTCAGTGCGAATTTCGAGCACATCACGATGCCCCTTTGTGCATAACAACGCCACCTTAGCACCATTACGTTCAATTAAGGTATTGGCAACCAAAGTTGTGGCGTGATACACCGTATCAAGCGCCGACATCGGCACATGATTCTGCGCCAATAAGGTGCGCACACCATCCATCACCCCTTGGGCCGGGTCTTTTGCGGTGGTTAGGCGCTTATGGGTGCGCAACGCACCCGTTGCCATGTTAAGCAATGAAAAATCGGTGAATGTGCCACCAATATCGAAACCAAGTAAATATGACATCTTTTAGGTTCAACCAGAGCATCGTCGAGCCGACAGCGCTTGTATCACCCATTATCATAGCTTAACGATATCGGCTTTAGTCAAAGCGTCGTCAGGCTAACAGCCTTCTATATTTATAAGTCTATTAGTTTTAACTCATAAAATGTTCATAAAACCTTATACACTAAAGCCCTGTTAGGGAGTAGCCTTCTCAAATAATGAGATTGCATCATCGTCAATACGAGCGTAAAGCTCCGGTGATGCGACAAGTCGCATTGAATGCGCACTATGGCGAGACTATCACGTTGAATCGTGGGGTCTCGCTTTTTTATTGCCCCGCGGTTCTCAAACCATTTTTTATATCTCGTAACGAGAAAAGGAGAACTTATGATTGAAGGACCGATTTGGATATGGATTGCATTTAATGTGTTTGTGCTGGCGATGTTGGCGCTCGACTTGGGCGTTTTTCATCGTCACAGCCACGCGGTGTCGGTAAAAGAGGCGCTGACGTGGAGTGTGGTGTGGATTGGGTTGGCGATGTGTTTCAACACGCTCATCTATTTCTTTTGGGATAGCATCTCGCCGGGCAGTGTTTATACCAATCAAGAAGCCGCGTTATCGTTTTTAACGGGTTACATCATCGAAAAATCACTCAGTGTCGATAATATTTTCGTCTTTGTGCTGATCTTTACCTTCTTTGCCGTGCCAGCGGCCTATCAACATCGCGTATTGTTCTGGGGGGTATTGGGAGCCTTGGTGATGCGGGCCATTCTTATTTTGGTAGGGGCCGCCTTGCTCAAACAGTTTCACTGGATCATTTACATCTTTGGTGCATTTTTGGTCTTTACTGGCATCAAGATGGCATTTCATAAAGACGAGGAAATGCAACCCCATCATAACCCGTTGGTGCGTATGTTAAAGCGCTTCATGCCAGTGACTGACCATTATGAAGGCGAATCGTTTTTTGTGCGCCACGCCGGTAAATTGATGGCAACCCCGCTGTTTGTGGTATTGCTCGTCATCGAAAGCACCGACCTCGTGTTTGCCGTAGACTCCATCCCCGCCATCTTTGCCGTCACCAAAGACCCATTTATCGTCTACACCTCAAACATTTTTGCCATTATGGGCTTGCGTTCGCTTTACTTTGTGTTGGCCAGCGTCATCGACAAGTTCCATTACCTGAAGCTTGGCTTATCGGTCGTGCTAACCTTTGTCGGCACAAAAATGCTGCTCACCGATCTGTTTAAGATTCCCATCGGGTTATCACTCGCGGTCATCATCGGCGTGCTGGTGCTCTCCATCGTGGCATCACTCATCCGCGACCGCGCCTTGGCGGGTAAAGATGTAAAAGCAGCCCATTAATGGTGGTGTATGGGCACGACATGCCGTGCCCATACACCACCAATATGATGTGTGATGAAATTGGCATATGTCTTTATTTAATCTGACCTTGTCAAGTTACCCTATCAAAATAAATTTTTGTCGAGATCACTATATGGCCTTTGATGGCTGGGGCTTTGCCTCGACCATCAAAGGCCATATCGTGATTTCGATATTATGTCTTTTGGCTACCCTTTAATGATTGCGAAAATAGATTCAGCCATTAAAATGTAGCTATGGACTTCGACTTACTCATCACCGGCGGCACGGTTATTACTGCCGATTCGAGCACGCAGGCCGATATCGGCATCAAAAATGGCAAAATTGCCGCGATATTACCGCCACACTTCGCCCCAACCGCATCAAACACCCCCACCCTCGATGCCACTGGCTGTTATGTCATGCCCGGCGGAATTGATGCCCATGAGCATTTGCATATGCGTACCGCCGTAGGCCGCACCGCCGATGATTGGCGCAGCGGAACCATTGCGGCGGCCTTGGGCGGCACAACCACACTGGTCGATTTTGTCGATATGTCGCCCGGCGAACACATGGTCGATGCCTTGCATTTGCGCATCAGCGAAGCCACCGATGCCGTGATCGATTATGGCCTGCACATGACCATTCAGCCCGACCTGCATCCAGTCGATGGCGTGCCCAAAGTCATTAGCGCCGCCCGCATTGCCGAGATACCCGCCGCCCGCGCCGCTGGTTGCGCCACCTTTAAAATGTATACGGCCTACCCCAATATGCAGGTGCAAGATGGCGATTTGTATCGCGCCCTCACCGCCATTCGGTCGGTGGATGGGTTGGCCTGTATTCATGCCGAGCACGGCGATGTGATTGAAGGCCTGCGTGAACAAGCCAAATGGGAAATTAAACATGCCAAAGCGGGAATCGAAAACCCACAATTCCCAATGCTCAATGAGCAATTTCCAGCTTCTAGCGCCTATTGGCACAACCTCACCCGCCCACCTTGGCTAGAACGTGAATCGGTGCAGCGCGTGGTGGCGCTGGCCGAAATGACGGGGGCGCAAGTATTGGTCTTTCATCTCGGCTGTGAAACGGCGGTCAATGCCATCGGCGAAGCCAAAGCGCGTGGCCTAAGCAATGTGTTTGGCGAAACCTGCCCTCAATATTTGGTGTTTACCGACGATTACCTCAAACGCCCAGATGGGCGGCTATGGGTATGTTCGCCGCCGCTGCGCTCGCAAGCCGACCAAGATGCCATGTGGCATATGTTACGGTCGGGCACACTCGACATCATCAGCAGCGACCATTGCCCATTCACAGTGGCGCAAAAAGACAGCGGCAAAGATGACTTTACCCAAATGCCGGGCGGCGTGCCGGGCATCGAGGTGCGGATGGGAGTGGCGCATCATTTTGGGGTGCGCACCGGCAAAATAACCCTGCAAGATTGGGTACGCACTTGCTGCACACGCCCGGCTGAATTGCATCGCTTGTCAAGCAAGGGCCGCCTCGCGGTTGGCTATGATGCCGATGTAGTGGTTTTCGACCCCAATATTCGCCAATCGCTCAATCAGGCTGATCTGCATTCGACCATGGATTACTCGGCCTATGAGAACATTGCGGTGCAAGGCTGGGCGCGTGATGTAGTGTCACGCGGCGATGTGATTGTGCGTAATCAGCAATTTGTCGGGCAAGTTGGACGCGGGGCGTTTATTAAGCGTTAGCGTGAAACTGCGCTCAAGAAATCGGGTTTCTTGAAGAAACCCGATTTCTCATTTTCCGCTACAATCATCCTATGAATGATTTTCGCAGAAAACTAGCCGCGCTCATCACCACCGTGATCTTCGGCTTTTTGCTTTATCGCGTGTTCGAGCGCATGATTTTTGTGGTGTGGGTGCAGGTGCCGTGGTGGGGGCTAATTATCTTGGCGGTGCTGCTGTTTTTTGCCATCGACTATTTGGTCAATCGCATTATTTCACCCAAATAACTTGACAAGGTTATATTAAAAGTAGAGGCACAGCATGCCGTGCCCTACTTCTTCATCCGCGCCGCTAGCTCACGCCCATGCACTACCGCCAAAGTGATGAGGCTACACGTCTCGGCAATCTCAGCCTCATTCACCGCTGTGCCATTGGGCAGCAAAATCACTTGGTCGCACAGGCGCTCAGTCACGGGCAAGTCGAGATTGGCATAGCGTGGGTCTGAGGCATATGGCTCCATATGATGCAGGCCGGGCGCAAAATAGCGCCGCGCCACCACATTCTCGGCATGTAATATTTGCACAACCGCATCGCGGCTAATGCCGGTAATGGCCTCATCAACCTCGATCACCACATATTGAAAATTGTGTTGTTCGCGGGCATTGTGCCGATAAAAACGCACGCCATCAAGCTCGCCCAAAGCCGCCTCATATTGCGCATAATTGCGGCGGTTAACTGCCACGATATCGGGCATACTTTCGAGGCTGGTAATGCCCATCACCGCCGAGATCTCTGGCATTTTGGCATTGGTGCCGAGGTATTTAACGCTGTCGGGGATGCCATGAAAGCCAAAACGCCGCATATTGCCAATTCGCTCAGCCAATACATCGTCATTGGTAGTGACAATGCCCCCTTCAAACGAATTGATAAATTTGGTGGCGTGAAAACTAAAGACCTCGGCATCGCCAAAACCGCCAATCGGCACTTGGCGCGTGCTACAGCCAAAGGCGTGGGCGGCATCATAAAACAAACGCAAGTTGTGTTTGCTGGCAATGGCCGCAAGTGCTTCAACATCGCAAGGTGTGCCCCACAGATGGGTTCCGCAAATAGCGCTGGTGCGTGGCGTAATCAGCGCTTCGACTTTGTTGGGGTCAATATTATGCGTTATAGGGTCGGCATCACACAACACCGGCGTCAGGCCAATCCAACGCAAAGCATGAGCGGTGGCCACAAAAGTATAGGCTGGCACAATCACTTCGCCAGTTAACCCCAATGCATGTGCCACAATCTCAAGCCCAAGCGTAGCGTTGGTCATGGCAATGGCGTGTTTCACCCCCAAAATCTCGGCGCAACGGCGCTCAAACGCTTGTTCAAATGGGCCTTGGTTGCTCAACCAACGGCTATCGAGCATCACATTAATCCGCTCAAACAACTTATCGCGGTCGGGAATGTTGGGCCGCCCAACAAAAAGCTTTTCGCTAAAAGCTGGTGGGTTGCCCAAGATGGCAAGGGTATCGATGTTGGGTTTGTGAATAGGCGTTGTCATAAATTGAGAATAATGGTTTCGTTGATATCAACCTCGACGAAGCATTTTGCACTGCAATGATAGTCGAAAACCGCCCCATAAAATACATATCGCTGCCCCTAACATAAACAAGTTTTGGCCGAAATCACTATGCCATAGCTTCGGCTTATTGCCTACAAGCAAGATTTGAATCTGAGTAACGGTATACAATTACCTCGTCATGTTAACAACAAACGAAGCGATCTACAAACTAAAACGTGAAAACATTTTATATCGTTGGGGCTTAACAACAGAGGAACTGACGAATATTGTCGATGCAAACCCTAGCTTACGCGGCATGATGATGGGGTATGTAGCTGAATATAAGTTGCGAAAAATGTATTTTGAAGACCAACGAATTTCTGCTTTAGTAAAAGACGATGACCATGATCGAAAAAACAAAGGCGATATTCGTTTTAATTATCGTGGAAGATCATTTCGCTTGGAATGTAAATCACTACAAACCAATACTATCAAAAATATAAATCACATCTTTAATGCAACCTACCAATGTGATGCCAGTGACAGTCGAATTGTTCGTTTTAGTGATGGTTCAGAAGTTAAAACTACTTGTTTATTAGTCGGCGAAGTCGATATTGTCGCTATCAATTTGTTTGCCCTTGATGAAACTTGGCGATTTGCATTTGTTTTAAATCAAAATTTGCCGCGTAGCCGACACAAAAAATATAGCATGTTACAGCAACGTGAGCTTATCGCTTCTTCCATCAAAATTGCATATCCTCTTCTCCCTCCATATTCTGATTCCCCTTTTGAGTTGCTTGATCACCTAATAGATGGTTCATCACCCCAATAGATGCCATCTTAGATTTGGTTGCACCTTTTATGAACACCAAAAAATAGGAATGATTCTTTCGCGCATGTAATTGTCGAACGACACGGCTTACCCCCGGGCGGTTAAATCGTGTCAACACAAATAAATCTTTAGGGTAAAACCCTAGTTGGTTTAAATTTACTATAATTTCAACGTGTGTCAAACGTTGAATACCTGCACTTACTTCATCTTGACACTTTACAATAAACACGCCTTCATTTTTAAGAACACGCTTCGCTTCAATTGCAGCCTTTATATACATTTCAAGAACAGCATCATGCCATTTTGCTGTAATTGCTTCGGGCCTAATTCCATTTGAATAATGATCTTGAAATGCGTCATGCGTGCCTTGACCTGCAAAACTACCATCGTCTCGATACAAACCCTCCATATATGGCGGATCTAAAACAACACAATCCATTTCACCATCTGCATAAGGCAATCTACGACAATCAGTGCCAGTTTTAAGGTCAGTAAAAAACAACCAATAATCTTCTGGGTTCACATTGCGCCAAAAAACGCCTTTGCCATAAGTAACATCCGCTATTTTTGAGCCTTTTGGAACATGCAACTGTAAAATTTGAGGAAACAACTCACTGTTATCACCCATATGTGATGAAAATATCAAATTTGTCGTACTTTCCCCATCGGGTGATTTACGCTTTGGCGCAATAAAATCAATATCTTTATCATCGTCGCGTGCGGTATTTAACAGCGACAGTTGCAACTTTGGCATCTGTTTATTTTATAACGCTTTGGCTTGATAATAATTGTCCTAAAATTTGCCGCAGCGTCGGCTTATTGCCCGCCAGCAAGGTTTGGGCGCGAAAAAGACGCGACACCAACCACAAGACAAACCCCGCAGTGGCGATCAGCAACACCAGGCCAAGCAGCAATTGCGGCAGCGGCACCACAACGGCCATTAACCGCATCACCATAACCAAAGGCGAGGTGAGCGGAAACAAACTTAGCCCAACAGCCAACGCCCCATTGGGCGCGGCAGTAAGGGCGGTGCTGATGTAAATTGGAATGATCAACGGAATCATGACCAAAATGGTGTATTGGCTAGCTTCTTTTGCGGCGGGCATCAGTGCGCCCAAGCCCGCCATTAAACTGGCATAAATAAAGTAGCCAAACACAAAATAAAGCACGCCCCAAGCAATGGCACTATTAGGAATTGGCCCGATGATCGCCGCTGCACCCGGAAAACTACGCACAGCATTGAGTGCCGAGCCGAGCCAAATCGCTAATTGCACCATGCCAATCGCCCCCATCGCCAAAATTTTGCCAGTGAGCAATTGCAGGGGCGTGATCGAGGTCATCAAGACTTCCATCACCCGATTTTCTTTTTCGCCCGAAATCGTATTCATGAGCAAACTTGACGAGCCGATAATCGCGGTAAAAAAGATCATGGCAGCAAACATCGGGATGGGCGGGCCATCTAGGGCTGATTGGGTCGTGCCAACCTCAGCGGGTTTTAACACCTCGCGGCGGGTGATGATCAACGGGCGGTCAATGCGCGCCAGCTCGGCCCGATTTGCATTCAGCAGATCTTGGCGCAACACAGCTTGAAACAAATCGGTTTTATCTTCAGTTTCAAAGGGGCTAAAGGTCTTTGAAATAAAGTGCAATTCGCCCTTCGCCACAAAATCGGCGGGGATGAGATAATAGCCAGCGATTTTGTCGATATTGAGTGCAGTTTGGGCAGCGGCTTCGTCATCAAAACGTACAAACGAGGCCGAGCGGTTAACCGTTGGCTTGATGATTTTGGCCTGATCGACATAGCCTTGTAACTCAGGAGCGGGCGTGCGCGTTAAGGCCGACCCCAGCGTTGCCAAAATTGCCGCCCCGAAGGTAATGCCCAGAATTGCGCCTGTAATAATCGGCATGATAAAAATGCCGATCCAAAAGCCCGGGCGACGCAATAATGACCAAAGCTCATAGCGAAATACGCTAAAAATTTTCATATCTAATTACGCTATTAGCTTTAAAGATCAAACTGAGCGGTTTTACATAATTGGTTAACCAACAAATGAACATTTGTAAATGGGTTTTGGTTTACATTTTCATTTTTATGAAATTCTTGTATTTTTTCGCCATTTGCAATTGCCGCCTTAATACGCGCAAAAAGAACCTTAAATAGTTTTTCATCGATGTGCTTGTCATACTTCTGTTTCAATTCACTTTCTATTTCTTTCCTCAATTCGTTTTCAACTTCGTCAGAATTGCGAAAAAGGCGGGTGGTAAACCTAAAATGCAACAATAGCCAAAACTCAAAACTGGGGTTTGAGAAAGCCGTATCCACCTTTTCTTGATTTGCTTTGTCGATTGCAGAAATAAAGGTTGAACCCTCATTTTCAGCTTCGCGGTCAAACACACACCAAATCTCATCATACGCTGAAACAACCAAACTTTTTTTAGCATCACGTTTACGTTCATCTCGTAATTGAATTGCACGGCTAATTACCCGATTGGGTGAGGAATCAGCAATTTCAATTTTAATTTCAACTGTGGTCGCAATATTAAATCCGTCTTTACCTCGCAAAAACTTAAAATAATTCGGTTCAGTTTCACTTCCTTCGCAAACAATCAGAATACTTTTGCGCGGTTTTTTGCGCCCATTTCGGCGATCAAGTGAAGCCAATGAGCGTTCATGATGGGGCATTGATCTCCAATCCTTCGGTTAAATGACCCACAAATGGAATTGCCCCATATCGCCCTTGCAAATAGCCCTTATGCAATGATTCATCTTTGCGTGGGCTAAAGTCTGAAAGTGGGTATAAATGTGATTCGCCGTATTTCTCCTTCTCAACAAACCAAATTTGATCACGTCGAAAAAGCGTGAGGTCAAGCAAAGTCGTGTCGTGCGTGTTAAAAATCAATTGTGCGTTACCAGTATTAATATCCGTATCATGAAACATTTCTATCAACTTGCGCACCAAAATGGGATGTAAACTTGCGTCTAATTCATCTGCAATTACAATTCGCCCGGCTCGCAGACTTTGCAACCAAGTGCCCACCACAGCCAAAAATCGCAGTGTGCCAACAGATTCTTCTGTCAATTTAAAAGCAACTTGTTCGTTGTTATTCGCTGTATGTTCAAGTGATATTTCGATTTCATGCAATTCCGAGTTTTGATCATTACTAATATCATTCAAGACTTCAATGAGCCGCTTTAGTTTTTCAGGAACTTCGCTTGCCCCAAAATCATTCATATTTCGGCTGTGTTTTTCGTATTTAATACCAACAATACCCAAGTCGGCTGAGATTAAAAGTTTTAGCAACGCCTTTTGAAAAGCCGGGTCTGCAAGTCCTTCAAGCGTATCTGGCGTTATATCAGCATCAATATCCATAAACCATAGTTTTTCATAAAACCATTTATAGACCTCCGCCAATTGCCCATGTTTTGCTTTTGCTCCAACCGATAAAAACAAAATATGAGAATCTGTAGCTTCACTAAGGAGCGATTTCTCACCTTTTAAATGAGTCCCAAATTTCCAAACGGCTTTATTTTCAGCTTCATTCCATTTGCGTTCAAACCAAAGTTGCGCATTTCCTTTTGGATAAGCAATTAGCCACTCTGATTGAACACGAATTTCATCGACACTAAACCCGTAGCTATATCGAATATTATTCTGTATAAACTGAAATTCAAATGAAGAAGGTAATCTGCGCGTCACTTCATCCAATTTAAAAGGCTGAGTTGGGATCAAAGCTTTTAATTTTTTAGGTCGCTCCGACCGATCAAATGAGGTTACGATCATGCGCTCGGCAAATTGTAGTGCTTTAATGAGATTTGTTTTGCCAGAAGCATTTGCACCATAAATGACGGCAGAACGCAACAATTTTGGCTTGTTCAAACCGATAGGCGCAATAGCATTATCAATTAAATCTTTAGCATTATTGGCCACCATGCTTAGGGTTTGCTTGCCTTTAAACGAACGGAAATTTTCGACCTGAAATTCGATCAACATAATCAACATCAATTATAAGCATTATTTTGCATAAAAACCTCAAAATACACGCCTATTTTAATTCAAACCCTAATTCGTGCCGACGAACAAAGTCAGTGTCGTTTATTCACCACCGCAATGCCAAGCAACACCAACACTCCGCCCAATATTAATTGGGTGCTAATGGTCTCACCGAGCAATGCCCCAATGGTCAAACCGACAACGGGAATAGCATACGATACCATGCCAGAGCGGGTAGCGCCCCATGCCCTAAGCAGGGTAAAGTAAATGAGATTGGCGGCGGTAGACGCCAACACGGCCAGCCACAATAACCCCGCCCACGAGGCCGCTTGCACCGGAAATTTCACTGGTTCAAAGGCAAAAGCTCCCATCCAAATGACGATATCGGCCAGCAACATAAGCGCAGCAGATTGGGTGGTGATGTGTTGTTTTTTGAGCAAGCGATTGGCCATGACCGGTGCTAGGCCATAACAAGCCGATGCGCCAATCTGGGCCAATTGCCCCAACACATCACTTTGTTTGGTTGCACCAATCAAGTCACCACCAATAATCACCATCATGCCAACAAACCCGATCAAGGTGCCAATAATTTTTGCGGGGCTGCTGGCTTCATCACGAAATATAAATGACGAAAACAAAATAACAAAAAACGGCGAAGTCGCACTTAAAATCGACCCCAAGCTGGTATCGATGCGGGTGCCGGCCCACGCCGTGAGAAAAACAGGCAACGCCGAATAAATGAGGCTGAGCGCAAAAAAACCAAACCAAGTGCGGGCATCACGCGGGAAACTTAAATTGCCACGCCACATTAACCCCAACAGCAAGAAAAATGCCAATAAAAACCGAATGCCGACCACCTGAAATGGCCCAATTTCTTGTAATGCCAATTTTTGCCAAAAGAATGATGACCCCCAAATGACAGCGAGGGCAATAAAAAGCAGCCAATTTTTCATGAGACTCAGTATATGCCTTACGGCTGAAATGCTGCATCGAACCCGAAATAAATCTTAACAACTTCTAAATAAGTTAAAAGCATGATTAGTGCATAGAGCAGATTCTGGGTTGATGAAAGACTTTGCCGATTTCACTACCTATCTCTCAAAATATAGCTTTGGGAGATGGGTAGTGAAATCGCCCCTTCATCTTTTAGAAATTTGCGCTATCTTAAATTGCCAACCATGTTTATCAAAAAAATCATTACCCGATTAGCCTTCGTCACAACCATTTTAGGGGCTGTTTCGCTCATGGCCTGCACCACGACACCGGTAGCGCCCCCCACATCTGCCACAATCAACCACAGCCACAGCGCCACCGCCAGCCCAACCAGCGGCCAAGTTTTATATCAGTTTGATTGGCATTGGGGCAAGGCACAACCCGACACAGATGGCAAAGGTTGGACGGTAATAAATGACCTCGGCTACCAAATTCACGTCACACAGGGTTATTTGGTCACCGGCAGCGCCGAGCTAGTGCCATGCGCTCACACCCATGCGCAGGTGCAACCATCGACCATCGACACAATTGCGGCTTTGTTTGCGCCACAAATTGCCAAGGCGGGGCATGGCGGTGAGAGTGATGCCAGCCGTCTCAAAAACCCGCAAGTCGAATCGTTAACCGTACCACAATCAATCAGCGCCATCACCCAATGGGGCAGCGAGCCAAATTATTGCCAAATGCACTATTTAGTGGCCTATGGTGTGGCCAACGCCCAAAACTTACCTACCGATGTCAGCATGATCGGCAACAGTTTGCTGATCGAAGGCGAAGTGCGTGCGCCAAATACCACAGTAGCGACCCCATTCAACCTTAAATCAGCTTTAGCATGGGGAGGAAGCAAAGATTTAATCGTTACAAATGACAAGACCGATGTGGCAGAAGGGGTGAAATCAGGCACATTTTTGCATCTTATTGTCAGCCGCGACTTAGGCAGCTTGTTTGATGGCGTAGATTTTGCTCAAATGTCGGCCCAAGATCAAAGCAAACAGATTTTGCGATCCATTATTCAAAACACAGAGATTGAAGTGCATTGTAAGTAGCATTTTTAGAACACAAGTGCTATCATTCAATACATTTGTTAATCAAAATTTTAACCATTATCGCGATTCACCATGTTTAATTTTAAAACCCATTCACGCACCATGCTACTATGTAGCGCCACAGCCACTGTTTTGGCTTTGGGGCCAGCCATCGCAAATTCAGCCGAACCTGCGCCAAATACCCCGCAATTACACCAATTGGCAAACAGCAAGGTTTACGTGTCGATGCTTGGCACAGAGATGTTGCCCATCGACGATGCGCCGACGGGTCAAGGCAACAATGGGCATATCCCATTAGGTAGCCCCGAAGACGAAGAAAGCCCACTCACGTTTTACGCCGCCAAAAAGGTGTTTGATGCCGTTGAAGATGTCGCCGATGGCTTAGGCCCGGTTTATAACGCCCAAGCTTGCCGCGAATGTCATCAATCGCCGATGTCGGGTGGCTCAAGCCAAGTGACGGTAGTGCGGGCTGGGCGCATGAACAATGGCAAGTTTGTCGATCATGCTGGTGGGTCGCTCATCCACGACCGCGCCATTCATTATTCATTGCAAGAGCAGGTACAAGACGGCAACGACATTACGGCTTTGCGCCTCTCACCTAGCATTTTGGGCGATGGCTTTGTCGAAGCCGTGTCAGATGACACTTTGTTAGCCATTGCCGCCGCTCAACCCGCCGATATGCGTGGCGAAGCGGTGATGGTTGAAGTGCTAGAAGGCTCGGGCATTAAACGTGTGGGGCGTTTTGGCTGGAAAAGCCAACATGCCAGCTTGCTTTCATTTGCCGTCGATGCTTATTTAAATGAAATGGGCATTACCAGCCCCCTCATGCCTGATGAAAACACCTCCAATGGCAAATCGGTTGCGGCCTACGACACCATAGCCGACCCCGAAGAAGAAGCAAGCGCCGAGTATCCATTTGGCCGCGATATTCATGCCTTTGCAAACTTTATGCGAACATTAAAGTCCCCGGCCCGCAATGATGCCACCGCCCAAACTCAAGCCGTTATGGATGGGCAAGCCTTATTCACCCAAATCGGGTGTAGCACTTGCCATACACCAGCTATGGTCACATCACCGCCGGGCACCTTGTTAAATGGTGGCACTTTTACTGTAACCGAAGCCCTTGGCAACAAACGCATACGCCCCTTTAGCGATTTCTTATTACACGATATCGGCACAGGTGATGGCATTTATCAAACCGGCAGCGCCGAAGCCCGCAACAAAATGCGCACCGCGGCACTTTGGGGGCTACACACCCGCGCCCGTTTTATGCATGATGGTCTCAGCTTAACCCTCGGTGATGCCATTCAACGACATCAAGGGCAAGCTTTATCCGCTCGCAAAGCCTTTCACCAACTTACCTCCGACCAACAAGCCAAGGTCTTAGCCTTTCTACGTTCGCTTTAACTACAATATATCGGGTATCATGCCCCAATGCGCCCCAAAACACAAGGACTCATTCTGGTTATCATTGCAGGGATGGCATTTGGGGCATTACCCATATTTGCACGCATCGCTTACGCCGATGGCGTAGACCCGTTTACACTGCTGTTTTTACGTTTTCTCATTGCTGGCAGCATCATGCTGATCATTGCATTGGCCCGTCACGAAACCTTCCCGCGCGGCAAAACACTCTTTGGCCTCATAGTCATGGGCGGTGTGCTTTATGTCGGGCAATCACTCTCCTATTTCATCGCCATTACGATGGCCTCGGCTGGTCTCATTTCGCTGCTACTGTTTTTAAATCCCGGCATCGTAACGGTGCTTTCGGCTCTCTTCTTTAAAGAACAAATTACGCGGTTGCAATTAGCCGCATTGGGCTTGGCGCTCTTGGGCAGCGTCTTAACCATCGGGGGCGATACGCCGAGCGTTGCCAGCGCCACACCCAACAACCCACTCGGCGTGGTGTTAGGCGTGACGGCTGGGGTCATTTATGCCATTTACATCACTGTTGGGGGTTATTTCACACGTGGGTTATCCATTTTGGCTTCAAGCACCGTCATCATGCTATCGGCTTTGGTCGTTTTTGGGGTAATTGCACTCATACGCGGGCCACATTTACCCCAAACCGCGCAAGGTTGGTTGGGGATTGGGGGCTTGGCGCTTATTTCGTCAGTCGTAGCAATTTTTTGCTTCTTTGCGGGTGTGCAGCGCGTCGGGGCCGCCACGGGGTCAATGCTCGCCACAACTGAACCCGTCACCACCATTTTGTTGGCGGCCTTGGTGCTGGGCGAACCCATTTTGCCGATGCAAGTTTTGGGCGGTAGCCTCATTTTGTCGGCGGTTTTATTGCTCGCCAAGCGTTAATTATGATCTTCATCATCGAACTTTCAGCCACAATCGCATTTGCCATTTCAGGTATTCTCGAAGCCCGCCGCCAAAATATGGACTTGATTGGCGTGTTCACGCTGGCGTTTATTACAGCCTTAGGGGGAGGCACGCTACGCGATGTGTTGCTCAATCGACATCCATTAACGTGGATCGCCGACCCAAGCTATGCACTCATGATCTTTGGACTGTCAGTCATCGGAGCAATCCTCTTTCGTGGCAATCATTTTCATCCCACCGAGCGTTGGATTGTGATTCCCGATGCCCTCGGATTGGGGTTATTTGCGGCCACCGGAACCGCTTATGCCTTAAATTTAGGTGTCTCAGTATTTGTGGCCCTATTACTTGGGGTGATCACGGCAACTTTTGGCGGGGTACTACGCGATCTTTTCTGCGCCGAAATTCCCAGTGTTTTTCGCCGCACACAGCTTTATGCCACCTGTGCCTTTGCTGCGTCATTTGCATATTGGTTTATTCATGCCAATGGCGGCGACCACGAAATCAGCACCTTTGCAAGCATCTTTGTTGGCGCGTCATTGCGCCTATTGGCGCTGCGCTTTGATTGGCGGCTGCCGATCTAAACGCTTGTTTCTTAAAACAATTTTTCGCCAAAACAATTGGGAGGGGCCAAAAGACATAAGGTCAAACGCACTATCCCGTCATGGTTGACGAAGGCTTTGCCTTCGTCAACCCTGACGGGAGAGT
>CAMDWA010000060.1 GCA_945877855.1 Thermoflexus hugenholtzii JAD2
TGGGTATGCGCCGCATAAAACCATCAAACCCTGAAAGAGCGACATCGTTTGCCGGTTTACAGGCCGTCGCTTATGTTCCGCCCCTTCAGGGCGGGGATTCGTTTTTGCCGTGTTCCCAGGGCATCGCCCTGGGTATGCGCCCCATAAAATCATCAAGCCCTGAAAGGGCGACACCGTTTGCCGGTTTACCAACCGTCGCTTATGTTCCGCCCCTTCAGGGCCGGGGTTCGTGTTTGCCGTGTTCCCAGGGCGTTGCCCTAGGCTTACACATCATGCCCCGTTGGGGCGGGGAATGTGGTGACTGACGAAGCCCCAACGGGGCACAATTTGATAGCCCATGGGATCACCCGGGGGATAATAACCGGAGACATCGCCCGGGGGATGATTCCCCAACTATTCCCAAGCCCTAAAGAGGTGTAACCGTATGCCACAATCGCTCGCCCAAATCCTCGTCCATCTGGTCTTCTCGACGAAGAACCGAGAGGCGTTGCTGGCCGATGACATTCGCGATGAACTCCATGCTTACATTGGCGGCATCGTTGAAAACCAAAAAGGCACGCTTCTCAAAGCAGGCTCGGTGGCCGATCACATCCACCTGCTGATCGCCATGCCTCGCACCTGTGCACCCGCCGATCTGGTGCAAGAAATCAAAACGGGGTCATCGAAATGGCTGAAGACCAAGGGATCTCAATATGCGAATTTCCATTGGCAGGGTGGCTACGGCATTTTCTCAATCAGCCCATCCCATCGTCCAGCGCTTGAGAATTACATCAAAAATCAGGCGGCACATCACCGGCAGGTGATATTTCAGGAAGAATACCGGCATTTGCTGCAAAAATACGCCATCCAATATGATGAACGATATGTGTGGGATTGAACCTTACCCGAGGCATCGCTTCGGTCGCTTTGCTTTGCCCGGGGCGATCACATTGCGCCCCTTTTGGGCTTTCAACGAAAGGAGATGACACCATGAACCTCAACGAATCTATCGTCGAAGACGCCGCCCTCGAATGGTTCGGGGAACTGGGCTATGCCATCGGGCATGGGCCGCAGCTCGCGCCCGGTGAACCAGCATCGGAGCGAGATGCGTTTGGCGACGTGCTGCTGGTGGGCCGCTTGCGCGAGGCCATCTGGCGGCTGAACCCGGCCATTCCCGAAGAGGCGCGCGATGAGGCCTTGCGAAAAGTGCTGCGGGTGGGCACGCCTGCGCTCGTGCAAACCAACCGCGCCTTTCACCGGCTGCTGCGCGATGGCGTGCCGGTCGAGTATCCGCGGCCCGATGGCGGCATCGCGGGTGATCATGTGCGGCTGGTGAATTTTGAAGAGGTGCGGGCGAATGACTGGCTGGCGGTGAATCAATTCACCGTGATCGAAGGCCAACACAACCGGCGGCCCGACATCGTGGTTTTCGTCAACGGCCTGCCGCTCGGCCTGATCGAGCTGAAAAACGCGGCGGATGAGGACGCGACGATCTGGAGCGCCTACGCCCAACTGCAAACTTACAAGGCCGAGATTCCGACGCTGCTGCATTACAACGCGGCGCTGGTGGTCAGCGATGGCCTTCAGGCCCGCATGGGTTCCGTGACGGCAAATCAAGAGTGGTTCAAGGTCTGGCGCACCATTGATGGCGCGGGCGATGCCCCGAAAACAGCGCTGGAACTGGAGGTGCTGGTGCGCGGGGTGTTCGAGCGACAGCGCTTTCTCGACCTGCTGCACCATTTCATTGTCTTCGAAGAAGACCCGGACTCGGGGGCGCTGCACAAGATCATCGCCGGCTACCATCAGTTCCACGCGGTGAATGCGGCAGTGGAGGAGACGGTGCGCGCCAGCGGCATGGCCGCGACCGGCAACCTGCTGCGCGAAGCCAGCGGCACCTACTGGGTCGGGCATCAACGCGGCGGCAAGCCGGGCGACCGTCGCGCGGGCGTGGTCTGGCATACGCAGGGCAGCGGCAAGAGTTTCTCCATGCTCTTCTTCGCCGCCCGTGTGGTGCGGCATCCGGCCATGCAAAACCCGACGCTGGTGGTGCTGACCGACCGCAACGATCTCGACGACCAGCTTTTCGGCCAGTTCCAACGCTGCGCCGACATCCTCGGCCAAACACCGGTGCAGGCCAACGGGCGCGAGCATCTGCGCGAGCTGTTGAATAGGGCCAGCGGCGGCGTGGTGTTCACCACCATCCACAAGTTCATGCCCGAAAAGGGCGAGCTGATGCCCGAGCTGAGCGGGCGGCAGAATATCGTCGTGATCGCGGATGAAGCACACCGCAGCCAGTATGGCTTCGGCGGCAAAGTGAATACCCAGACCGGCGAGATGTCCTACGGCTTCGCCAGCAACCTGCGCGATGCCTTGCCCAATGCCTCGTTCATCGGCTTCACCGGCACGCCCATCGAAAAGACCGACGCCAACACGCGGGCGGTCTTCGGCGATTACATCAGCATCTACGACATCCAACGCGCCGTCGCCGACAAGGCCACGGTGCCGATCTATTACGAGAGCCGCATTTCAAAGCTCAGCCTAAACGCCGCCGAACTGCCGAAGATCGACGCGGCGTTTGAGGAGATCACCGAAGGCGAAGAGCCGACGAAGAAAGAGAAGCTCAAGACCAAGTGGGCCGCGCTGGAGGCGCTGGTGGGCGATCCGAAACGCATCGCGCTGGTGGCTGCCGATCTGGTGGCACATTTCGAGAAGCGCCTAGAGGCGATGAACGGCAAGGCCATGATCGTGTGCATGAGCCGCCGCATCTGCGTCGACCTCTACAACGCGCTGATCAAGCTGCGGCCCGAGTGGGAGGCCGAGACGCTGAAAGTGGTGATGACCGGCAGCGCCGAGGACGGCCCCGAATGGCAGAAGCACATCGGCAACAAGCAGCGGCGGCGCGATTTGGCGAACCAGTTCAAGGACGCGGAGAACCCCTTCAAGATCGTGATCGTGCGCGACATGTGGCTGACCGGCTTTGACGCGCCCTGCCTGCACACCATGTATGCCGACAAGCCGATGCAGGGCCACGGCCTGATGCAAGCCATCGCCCGCGTAAACCGCGTCTTTCGCGACAAGCCCGGCGGGCTGGTGGTCGATTACCTCGGCCTCGCTGACCAGCTCAAGAAGGCGCTCATCACCTACACCGAGAGCGGCGGTCAGGGCAATCCGACCCTCGCCACCGACCAAGCCATCGCCGTGATGCTAGAGAAACACGGCATCGCCTGCGATATGCTGCATGGCTTCAACTGGGACAAATGGACCAGCGGCAAACCCGTCGAACGCCTGCAACTCATCCCCGCCGGGCAAGAGCACATCCTCGAACAGGACGACGGCAAGCAGCGCTGGGTGCAGGTCGTGACAGCGCTTTCCCGCGCCTTCGCCCTGTGCGCCGCCAGCGATGACGCCACCGCGATCCGCGACGACGTGAGTTTCTTCCAAGCCCTGCAAGCCGCGCTGAACAAGCAGAGCAGCCAGAACTTCAAGACGCCCGAGCAGATCGACACCGCCATCCGCCAGCTCGTGAGCAAGGCCATCACCACCGAAGGTCAGGTGATCGACGTCTTCACCGCCGCTGGCTTGTCCAAGCCCGACATCAGCATCCTCAGCGAGCAGTTCCTCGCCGAGGTGCGCGGCCTCAAGCACAAGAACGTGGCTGCCGAGCTGCTGGAGAAGTTGCTCAAGGACGAACTCAAGGTGCGCTCCAAACGCAACCTTGTGCAGAGCCAAGTCTTTAGCGAGAAGCTCAAGCAGACCCTCAACGCCTACCATAACCGCGCCATCAGCACGATGCAGGTCATCGAAGAGTTGATCAAACTCGCCAAGCACCTCGACGCCGCCACCAAGCGCGGCGAAGACATGGGCCTGACCGATGACGAAATCGCCTTTTATGATGCCCTCGCCACCAACAACAGTGCGGTGCAGGCCATGGGCGATGCAAAGCTCAAGGTCATCGCCGCCGAACTCGTCTCCAAGGTTAAGAAAAGTGTGACCATTGATTGGACCTTGCGGGAAAGTGCTCGCGCCAAGATCAAAGTCATGGTGAAGCGCATCCTAAACCGGTATGGCTACCCGCCGGATTTGCAAGAGGAAGCAGTCAAGACTGTGCTCGCGCAGGCAGAGTTGCTTTGCGCCGATTGGGTATAAGCGGCGCTAACGATCATGGCTGTTCAAAAGTCGACTCGTCATTCCCGCGAAAGCGGGAATCTATAACCAGACAGGCGTCGTTTGACTGGTTTGCCGCATTTTTGACCGGCCTCGTTATGGATCTCCGCTTTCGCGGAGATGACGGGTTAAGTGAAGTGCTGACTTTTGAACAGCCTTAACGATACTCCGCACAGGTAAGAAAGAGAGCGCGCGTCAAAGCGGGTTGTGCGAGTTTCACCATTGCTTGTCAAGCGATGATTAACAAGCAATGGTGAAATCAAGCGCTACATAACCCCCAAATTGATAATTTCTTGAGAATCTCATAGACAATGCAAAGCATGATGCAAAACACTAAAACCTCTTTTCGCTTGGCGCTCGCCTGTGCTGGCGTGTTGGCAAGCAGTTTGTTATCCGCTTGTGGTTCACAGTCGCTTAAAGTAACCGCGGCTTATAAAGATGTGACCTATACAACCACCGCAGGCAAACAAAAACTTGACTTGTATTTACCAAACGGCAACGGCCCCTTTCCGCTAATTATCAATATTCATGGCGGCGGGTTTAAATTTGGCGATAAAAGTATGATGCCAACCACCCTCTTTGATGTGCTGCTTAACGATGGCTATGCCATTGCCAGCATCGACTACCGCTTATCGGGTGACGCCATTTTCCCGGCTGCGGTTTTAGATGCCAAAGCGGCGGTGCGTTATTTACGCGCCAATGCCGCCAAATACAAAATCAACCCCAATAAAATTGTGGCTTATGGCGAGTCGGCGGGCGGGCATATTGCCAGCATGTTGGGGACAACCGGCGATGTGGCTGAGTTTGATGATGCCAGCCTTGGCAATGCTGGGGTATCGAGCCGAGTGCAAGCCGTTATCAACCATTATGGCCCGACTGATTTTGCAAAAATGGATGAGCAAGCCAAAGCACAAGGATGCGGCAGTAGCGACCAAACCCATAATGTTGCAAACTCTTTCGAATCGGCATTTTTGGGCGCTGCGGTGCAAACCGTGCCAGAGTTAGTCAAGAAGGCTAACCCCATCACCTATATTAGCAAAGATGACCCTCCATTTTTAGTGCAAAAAGGTGACAAAGATTGCACTGTGCCGATTGAAAGCACCAAAATGTTGGCCGATGCGCTTAAGGCGGCCAACCAAGATGTGCGTTTCGATTTGTTGGCCGGGGCCGGGCACGGCGATGGCAGCGGCAGCCCCATCTTTCAGAGTACGGCCAACATTCAGGTTGTGCAAACATTTTTGAAAGAAAAGCTAAAGTAAAAAAGGCTTCCCACAATCTCTTCGCCGATTTCACGATCCCGCCTCAAGCGTAGGCCAGATTACTGGCCTACGCTTGAGGCGGGATCGTGAAATCGGCATTTTATTTTTTCAATTTTTGTGCAACCCACCACGAATAACCAACCGTGCCAAGGATCATCGCGGGAAGCACCAGCATAAAAATAATGGTGGATAACAACCCGACCGGCAACAACGCCGACAAAGCCATGATTAACCCACCCACAACAAACACGCGCCCGCCCACACGGTGCGATTCGCGCCACACCTGCGGGTCGTTGATCGTCCAAGGCATCCGAATCCCGTAAAATGAATTAGGTTCGAGTCTGCGCATTTCATTGCCCATAAAAGCCAACAACAACCCAGTGCCAACAAATGCGATTTGTGGCATCGGAAGCACCCAGCCCACCGTTGCCGCCAGAACAGTAGCGTGCAATACCACAAAAAATATCAAAATGGCATTGTGCCAACGGGCGATTGTGCCGTTAAATGGCGTGTAATCTTTGCGAATCGGGTCTAATTTGGGTAAAAAATTGAATAAAAATAATAGACCTGCGCCAAAAAGCGGCATGATCAATAACGAGATCCAAGGGCTGCCCCAACCATCAATTTCGCCGCGAATGTTCCAATGAATAGGTACACGATCACCCATATAGGGGTAGGCTAAGGCGCTGATGATAAACATGGCAACAACACAGAGTATGCCAAATAGTGGTTTCGTTTTCATTTTTCCTCCGTTTTATCTGAATTGTCTAAAGATTCTGTGGGTTTAGTTTGCACCTGAAAAACATTCATTAATTGTTGCAAAAATTCTTGCACGACAGTTGCGTTCATACTATAAATAATCGATTGCCCCTGCCGCCGCGTCCGCACAATTTCGGCGTTTTTTAACACATTTAAATGGTGCGACACACTCGGCAAGCTAATGTTAAATTGGCTGGCAATCTCGCCCGCGCTGAGGTCGCCCTTATTCAACATGCGCATAATCTCACGGCGCGTTGGGTCGCCAAGGGCTTGTAAGGTTTTTGTTAATCCTGATTCCATTATTAGATATTTAGATTATAATCTAAATATCTAATAATGTCAATCCCCCCAACAGAGCAATTCACTAATATCGGCAGAAAACTTTTTTAACTCATGTTACGCAACCTTTAGGTTATGGCATTAAATGCGCTTACTATCGCCAATAATAGCCAAGGTGAAAATCGTCATCCCGATACGAAGTGAGGGATCCCTGTTGCCTAAGTTAAAGCAAACATAACACTGGTAGATCAAAACCTTGACTAACCTGACTACACTTTTATGAATCTAGGCTTTAGGGATCCCTCACTTCGTTTCGGGATGACCACTTACACTTTTGCTACTATTAAAAATATTGCGTAACATGAGGTTAAATTAGCAAAAAACTAGGCCGCACACCCGCGCAACAAATCAATCAACGCGCTGGGGTCAGCAGGCGCGGCATTGCCGCGCCATGCCACATGCCAGTCGGGGCGCGAGAGCAATAATTTGTGTTGGTAAATGGCCGTAGCCGAGCTGGGGGTAATATCGAGTAATTGCATCGGCACGCCGTATTGGGCAGCCGCATTGAGCAACGGCGCAACGGCGATAGCGCTGTCAAAACGTAAAAGGGTATAGCAATGGCGCGCTGAGTCATACAATGAGCGCCCATCTGCCAGCCAAAAATGTGGTGTGCGGCAGCCGGGCGTGGTGGCGGGGGTAAATGCCCCCATGCTATAGGGCGGCGCGGCTTCGCCATCGGCGGGCACTGCCGCATAGGCGATCAACGGCGATTGATCATAGAAATAGCCAAAATTGAGGCCAGCCGCGCAATATTGCTGCACATTCAGATCATAGGTTGCCATGCCCAAAGCTTGGCGTGCCGCCTCGCCAGCCGCCGAATCATCTTCGATTTCGGGGGGCACTGCCGCCCGTTGTTGCGCCATCGCGTGGGCATGGTTCATGACAAAATGCGAAACCTGTTCGGTGATAGGTTGGCGCTCACGTTCGTAGGCTCGCAAAATATTGACTGGGGCCCAGCCATTCAAATGCGCCGCCAGCAACCAAGCCAAATTTTCGGCATCAGCCAAGCCAGCATTCATGCCATAACCGGCATAAGGCACCCAAATATGGGCGGCATCGCCACATAAAAAGACCCGCCCTTGGCGAAATTTATCAGCGATGAGCCGTCGCCCAAACCAATCTTCTTTGCTCAATACCTCATATTCAAAATCAGGCATCACCCCCAAAATGGCGCGAATGGCCCAATCGCGATCAACGGCATCGAAATCGGCCTCGTTGGGGCGCAAATAATTATGCACCAGCCACGTTTCGCGCCCATCGATGGCATAAACATTGCCACTGCGGCGTGGGTTTAGCGAAAAATTAGCCCATGCTGGCGGTGTTTGCAGTTGTTTCAGCAAACTGGGTGCCCGAATGTAGGTCGATTGCACCCGTTGCACCACCGCAGTGCCAACCAAGCTCGCCCCAATTTGGCGGCGCACCTCCGATTTGCCGCCATCACAACCCACCACATAGGCCGCCGAAATGTGCACAGCGCTGCCATCATCAAGATGATGGGCAAATACAGTGACCCCATTGTCATCTTGTGCCAGCCGGTCAAATTGGACGCGGTTGAGGATGGTAACACCCGGCGTTGCCTCGGCGTGAGCAAACAAAATTGGCTCAAGAAATAATTGGTTGATACGGTGCGGCGGTTCGGGGGTGGGCCACCATGTGTCTGGGCCGTCGGTTGCGGTGTAGCGATCGCGGCGGCATGGAATATGAATACGGGTTAATTCTTGCCCCAGCATGGTGGTGCGATAAGCCACATCATTGGGGTAATCTTCGGGCAAACCGGCGTTGCGCAAGGCGCGCGCCACGCCCAGCCGTCTAAAAATTTCCATCGAACGCGCCGCCACATGGTTGCACTTGACCGAAGGCGGCTCGCCGCGCTGGCGCATTTCAAGCACAATCACGTTAATCGCCTGCTGCGCTAGCGACATGGCCAAGGTTAGCCCAACTGGCCCGCCGCCAATGACAATGACATCGGTTTGAATGGTTTTCATAATTGGCTTGGGTAAATAGTATAGGGCGGGCCACTTAATTGATAATGATCAATTTGGGCGACCAGCGGCACAGCTTGGGCCGGGATGCCGGTATTTGGGAACCAAATACGATTGAAAGGCACAAGGATGATGAGGCCGTGTTCGTTGCCGATGGGGCAAAAGGTGGCATCGGTTTCGCCATAGGGCTGGGTATGCCATCGTTGCCCCCATGCTTGGGCGATTGCCAATACATCTTGCACCGCAATGCCAATTTCGCTGATGCAAGTTACAAACATTGCTGCGTTAAATATGGCATCGGTTTGTTCGGCGTTGCTGGCTTCGCCGGGCAAGGTGTGCCGCGCGATAAATTCGATGATATTCCCCGCCGGATCATAGGCATAGACCATATGGGCGTTCCAATCCTTGCTAAAAAACTCGGTTTGCTCATGCAATGCCAGCAATTTGATGCGTGGGCGCAGCCAATCAACCACTTGGCGAAAGGATGATGATGGGATGTTAAAGGCAAAATGAGCGACTTCTGGCTGATGATGTTCATTGTTATGGGCAAAAGTGAGTTGCGACTTGCCACATTGCAAACAAAACTGATGTTGATTTTGCTCAATGCAAGTAAACCCAAGGATTTGGACATAAAAATGGTGCAATTCAGCCAAATTTGCTGCCGGCAAAGTTAATGTTTGAATATGCATAAATTATTTTTAAAATGCCAAGGGTCGCGGTTAAAATACGCCGCTTATGTTAAATTTTGCAGTGCTGGTATTACATTGCCCCGACCAAAAAGGATTGGTGGCGGCTGTAACCGAATTTATATCACGTAATAATGGCAATATTCTCTCACTTGAGCAACACGTTGACCGCCACGTAAACGAATTTTTCATGCGGGTGCAATGGGACCTTAATGCCTTTGCCATCCCTAAAGAGAAAATTGGCGACTATTTTGGCACACTGATTGGCACACGCTATCAAATGCAATGGCAATTGCATTTTTCTGATGAGCGTTTACGCATGGCTTTGTTCGTATCGAAACCAGCGCATTGTCTGTATGATATTTTGGGCCGCGTCCATTCGCGTGAATGGCAAGTCGATATTCCACTCATTGTGAGTAATCATCTTGACCATCAAGAAGTCTCCCAACGTTTTGGGATTCCGTTTCATCATTTTGCCATGAATGCTGAAAACCGCCATGCCCAAGAACAAAAGCAAATTGAATTATTAAAACAACACAATATTGATTTAGTGGTGTTGGCCCGCTATATGATGATTGTAGGAAAACCCTTTGTGCAGGCTTTTCCCGGGCGCATGATCAATATCCATCATGCCTTTTTGCCCGCCTTTATCGGGGCCAAACCCTATCATCGTGCTTATGAGCGTGGGGTTAAATTGGTGGGTGCTACCGCGCATTATGTGACCGAAGAATTAGACGAAGGCCCGATTATTGAACAAGATGTGGCGCGTGTAACCCATATTGATGCGATTGATGAATTAACGCGGCGCGGTGGCGATGTTGAAAAATTGGTATTAGCCCGTGCCATTCGCCGCCATATTGAACGCAAAACATTAATATTTCAAAATCGCGTTATTGTTTTTGATTAAAACAGTGTTTCTTAAAACAATTTTTCGCCGAAATCACGATCTCAGCGTTGTTATGGGGCGGCTTTGCCGCCCCATAACAACGCTGAGATCGTGATTTCGGCATGCGTTTTGTCTAAAACCTAGCTGCTGCAAACACAGATTTAGGCTAACCGCGCTTGCACAGGCATATTAGATGAATTGTAATTTACTAGGTTTTTCTGCATCATATGGCAAAACAAATTGGTAATATTTGGGTCAAATAACTTACCCGATTGTTGTTGAATCAATGTCAACACATCAGTTTTGCTAATGGCGCTACGATATGAGCGGGTGTTTGATAATGCGTCCCAATAATCAGTAATCGCACAAATACGAGCCGTCAGCGGAATGGCCTCACCCGCCAAACCTAAGGGATACCCGCCGCCGTTCCAGCGTTCATGATGATAATGCGGGATATCGAGCGCCGGTTGCAAAAACGCGATCGGGCTAAGCCATTCATAGGCGGTGCTCGGATGACACTCAATCATACGGCGGTCGTCTAAGGTGAGGGTCGTTTCTTTGGTTAAAATTTCTTGGGGGATGGCAATTTTGCCAATATCGTGTAACAACGCCCCATTTTTAATATGGGCTAACTGGGTTTTACTATAAACACCAAAAGTTTGCGCTAATTGCACCGTTAACTGAGCCACCCGCAAACTGTGATCATACGTCTCAAGTGAGTGTTGTTTGAGCTTTTGCAACCAGTTATCGATAACTTGGGCTTGCGGCGTTGCAAGGTTTTTTGACCTAAAAAATAAAAAATCCTTGGCTGAGTTGCGTTTGTGCAAAAAAAATGCAACCAATGCCCCTTTGATATTACGGCCATTTGTTGCGTTATTGAAGTTTAGTGATACAAATTTGTGATTCATAGTAAAGCCTTCCCCCAAAAGCTTATTTCTCCGAATACCTGAGCGTATTTTACTTCAATTTCAATAATATTCGTAATTACAGTTGCTGCCATTCTTAAGGTTTTTATTTGCAAAAAATATAAAAATAATGTCGGCATTTGCAAAATTACAATGAAGTTAAGTGATTGAAGGGGTGAGATTAACAGAAATCAAAGGATAACCACGAAAATAAATATATTTCAAAAGACCTACCAAAGCAGCTTGATCAATTTTTTGACCAATCAATATACTGTAGGGCGAATTTCCATTATTTAAAACACTTACTTGCCAAGTCTCGCCCAATTCGTCATATGAATCTGGGCCGAGAATGCCGCTAATTTGAACAGAATAGCAGTATTGGGTGTATAAATTGAGGGGAGGATGATTGACTGGCATAAGCGAATAAATTCATAGGCGCTTCATGTAAATGGGTAGCGGCATGAAAAAAATCATCCGATTTTAATATTTCCACTGTTTTTCTGTCAGACAGTTGTCGCCTATATACGAACACTCCCAACTAGCATCAACGTAGCATTGCCCCCCGCAAGCTGGTCGTTGACATAGTCACAAAATAAAAATGTAATTATTCGTATAAATCTAGAACCTATCAAACAATAATGAGCGTTATATTGCAAATCGGATGATATGCTTCATATGCTAGCAGTAGCAAGCTGCAAAATCATCACCCATTAAGGGTGATTGTTACTATCCAAGTGGGTGATAAATTGGATTCAATTCGGTTTTAACCTCAACCAGCACGCGGTATTGCTTATCTGCGGCTTAAATCCCACCTTAAATTTTCATGAGATCGGCTTAAAGTGATTAGAATTTAGATATAATCTAAAAGGTTTTACTAAATAGATTTAGTAAAACCCTTTAGCTAATTTATTCATCACTAACGCATTAAAATCGTGAAACGCATCAATATTGCAGACGTTGCTCAAAAAGCTGGGGTGTCGCCCACCGCGGTTTCGTTTGCATTTAACAAGCCAGAGCAGCTTAATTCGGAGACCGTTAACCGAATTCGCATGACAGCCATTGAAATGGGGTATATGCCCAATCCAATGGCACGGGCCTTGATCGCCCAACGTTCTGGCATTATTGGGGTGATGTTGCCACAACCCTTATCGACGGTATTGGCAAACCCTTATTTTCATACGTTTTTGCAAGGCATTAGTAGCATGTGCGATGAACAAGCGCTAAGTCTAATGACCTTATCGCCTATGAACGGCTCGCTCGATCAAGCGATTGCGCGGTCGCCGGTTGATGGCTTTATTATCGTCGGGTATAACGAGGCACATCACGAGGTGTCATTATTGCGCAAACGCGGTATTCAATATGTATTGGTTGATGGCGATGCGACCTGTGCGCCATCGGTGAATATTGATGATGAACAAGGGGCCTATTTAGCTGCCAAATACCTCATTGACAAGGGCCACCGCGATATTTTGATTTTGATGTTAGATACGGCATTTGGGCACGCCGACGAAGAGTTGCATGGGGTGGCGATGCGCCGTATGCGTGGCTATCGCCGTGCATTTGATGAAGTGGGTGTCGTTTGGCGTGATGAATGGGTGTTGCCAAGTGTTAGCTCGATGATTGGCGGTCAACAAAATTTTGATGCCGCCTATGAGCAAGGATTGCGCCCGACTGCGTTGCTGGCTGCTGCCGATGCCATTGCGATTGGGGCGATTCAAGCGGCCATTCGGCGTGGCATGAAAGTGCCCCAAGATTTAGAAATTATTGGCTATGACGACTCAGTGCTGGCGAGTTTAGTCCAGCCCGGCCTCTCAACCGTGCATCAACCCATTTTTGAAAAAGGGCGGGTGGCCTTAGAACTGTTGATTGGGGAATGGGAGAACGCGGCAACGCGCATAACAGATGTAAGCGCAAAACAAGTGTGGCTCCCCACGCATTTGGTTTTGCGCGGCACAACAACTTAGTGTGAAACGCTTTTTTAATTATGAATGACAACTATGGCAAAACGAAGCTCTCAAATTCGTAATTTGTAATTTGTAATTCGTAATTGATAAAGTGTATTAAACAAACAAAACAAACAAAGAGAGAAAAGAAACATGAATAAAAATACTTCTGCACTCTCGTTGCTAGCCGCAACGAGCATCGCCCTCGCCGCATGTGCTGCGCCAACGCCACAAGTGGTCGAGAAGATCGTCGAGAAACCAGTCGATAAAATTGTCGAAAAGATTGTTGAGAAGCCAGTCGAGAAGATTGTCGAGAAAGTCGTCGCCCCAACTGCAAAACCCGTCGTCGAAATCACCTTATGGCATGCCTTCGGCACTGCCAGTGCCGAAGAAAAGGCCATGAGCAGCGCTGTCGCTTTCATGAGCCAAATCAAGCCAGACATCAAATTGAAGGTGGTTCAAATTCCATTTGACCAAATTTACAAGAAATTTGAGACCGAAGTTGCCGCTGGTGGTGGCCCAGACATGTTCATCGCCCCCGATGACGAATTGGGCAACCAAGTCAATGCCAAATTATTGCAACCACTCGATGATTTGCTCAAAGGCAAGTTGGATGGCGTTAGTCCAGCCGCAGTTAAGGCACACACCGTGGGTGGCAAGCAATGGGCTGTTCCAGCCACATTCAAAGCCGTAGCATTGTATTACAACATGGACAAAGTAAAGGAAGCCCCCAAGACCACCGATGCTTTGTTGGCAGCCGTTAAGGGTGGCGCCAAGATTGGTATTAACCCGGGCTGCTATCATAACTTTGGGTTTTACAATGCTTTTGGTGGCGCCATTTTCAATGCTGACTATAGCAGCGCCACTGACAAGGCCGACGGCGTAGCAGCCGCTCTTAGCTACTTGAAGGATTTGAAGGCCGCCACTGGGGCCGCTAACTTCTTCGATGATGGTGGCAAGGCCGATGCCTCGTTCCGCGAAGGCAAAGTCGATATGATCATCAATGGCCCTTGGGTGTTGGGTGATTATCGCAAAGATTTGGGCGCGAAGTTGGGTGTTGTGCCAATGCCCGCTGGCCCCAAGGGTGCAGCCGCCCCATTGACCGGTGTCGATGGTTTCTATGTTAACGTAAACAGCAAGAAAGCCGCCGCCGCAGTCGATGCCGCCTTGTTCTTGACCAACAAAGACAGCCAGAAGTTGTTCATGGATGTCGCCGGTTGGGTTCCCGTGCGCACCGATGTTGAAATCGCCGACGCCGCCGTGAAGAACTTCCAAACTGCTGCCGCCGCCGGTTACAACCGCCCACAAGTGAAGGAATTGAATGGCTATTGGGGCAACTTCTGCGGCACGTTTGATGAAGTGTTGAAGAAGGGTGATGATCCAAAAGCCGCCGTCACCAAAGCCTTTGATGGCATGAAGAAAGCCAACGGCAAATAAGCCAAGGCGATTAAACTTCATGACCCCCAACGGGTAAAAATTGAAGTAATGCCGATTTCACCATCCCCGCACAGGGGATGGTGAAATCGGCAAAAATCATCCCCCTCAAAAAGCCCTTTCATTGCTAACTGTTGGCAGCAGCGATTAGCCCACAAATTTATGATAACTCCTGCATCCGTTCGTGCCATGCGTGGCAGCAGCAATGCAAATAGCGCCGGTATTTGGCCTTATATTTTTGTGTTGCCCACATTTTTGGTGATGGGGCTAATTACGTTTTACCCCATTTTTTTTAATGTGTGGATGTCGTTTACCAATTTTCAATTGGCAAATATTCGGCTCGAAAATCCACCTGAATTTATTGGCCTTGCAAACTATATTGGTATTTTGAATAATGACATTGCAGTGGTCAAAATTGCCGATTTTAGTTTTTGGAAGCATTTATTTTTTAATATATGGTGGGCGGTATCCTCAGTATTCACCACCCTGATCGCAGGCATTTTGATTGCGATTGTGTTAAACGTAGAAGGGCTATGGTTTAAAAAAGCCTATCGCGTCATGTTTATTTTGCCGATGGTGATCCCCAATTTGGTGGTAAACACGGTATGGCGCAATATGTTTGACCCCACCAGTGGCGCGATCAACCTTGCATTAATGGCTATCGGCAGCGTATTTGGTTTGCCCCGCGAGATGTTCGAAATCAATTGGTTGGGCAGCATCGAGCATCCAATTGGCTTATTATTTCCGTGGCAGCCGATGCCAGTGACCTACTATGCCATGCTCATTTCAAATTTCTGGCGTGGCTGGCCTTGGGTGACAGTCATTGCCACCGGCGCATTGCAATCCATCCCCAAAGAGCTGTATGAGGCCGCCAGCATTGATGGCGCTACCGGCCCGCAAAAACTGTGGAGCATCACACTCCCCCTGTTGCGTCCGGCAATGGTCCCCGCCGCCATTTTGAGCTATAACTGGACCTTTAACCTGCTTGACATTGCCTATTTCTTAACCGGCGGGCAACCATTTCATGAAACCGAATTGTTGGTAAGCATTTTGTTCCGTTTGGTAAACGAGCAACGGTTATATGGGGTCGCCGCTTCATTTGCTGTCATCGTCTTTATCGTTTCTACGATCATGTTCTTGCTGACAAACCGCATCACTCGCGCCACCGAGAGCTATGACAGTTAGTTGTTAGGCTAACCCGTCTTAATCATGACATCATGAATAAATTAAAACTTAAAAACCAACTGTCAGCCCAGCTTTTGCTCATCATCATCACCATCACCGTGATGTTTCCAATCGTATATATCTTTGGCTTGTCCATCAACCCCGATGGCCGCCGTCCGAGCGAATTGGTGATATTTCCAGCCCAACCCACCCTAGCAAACTACGCCCAAGTGCTTGATCGCCCAACCGCTAACCCCGTCTCGTTTAGCCAGTTGTTGTCAAACAGTTTAATGCTCTCAACCGGCTCAGCCGCCATGTCATTGTTGATCGGGGTATTTGCGGCCTACGCCTTTTCGCGCTTTAAATTTGTCGGGCGCTCGTTTCTCATGTCTGCCGTCTTGGGCTTAACCTTGTTGCCTTCGGTGGCGGGGTTATTACCGCTATTTATTTTGCTCAACCGCATTCGCACCAACGCGGCGGTGGTGGGCGTGGCAATGTTGGTTTTGGCGATTTTAGCCATTGTCATTTTCGGCATGTTTTTGCTCAGCCGCATTCGCAACCGCGAAGCCGGGGGCTGGACGTTTGTCTTTGGTTTGGGCGGTTTGTTGATTGGGGCGTTGCTGCTTTATGGCGGTATCATCAATTTTGCCAAAGGCACAGAAGAAGAATTTATTCTGCGTAATTCGCTCTATGGCGTTGGCATCACCATGATTTCGGGCGGGTTGCCCTTCACCATTTGGTATCTCAAGGGGTATCTCGACACCATCCCCAAAGAGTTAGAAGAGGCGGCACGTATCGATGGCGCTTCATTCAACCAAACCTTCTTCTTGGTGGTATTGCCGTTGGCTGTGCCGGTCTTGGCCATTCGCTTCTTCCTCAGTTTTATGGGCGATTGGACCGAGTTTTATATCTCGTGGCAGTTTTTAACCGACCCCAAAGACTATACGCTGGCCATGACCTTATGGAATATCGTCGGGCAATATGCCGCGAATATTTCGTGGAACATCTTTGCCGCCTATTCGGTAGTGGTGGCTTTGCCCATCGCCGTTGTTTATGCCATCTTCCAAAAGCAAATTGTGGGTGGCCTGACACTGGGTGGGGTGAAGGGCTAACTTCCACAATCAAACCTTGATTTGCCGATGCCCCTTGTTTTAGGCTTGCCTAGAATGAGGGGCATCATTTTTTATTGCGCCTCTTCTGGCTGAAGCGTCACCCGCACAAAGACCTTTTTGCCACGCTCATCCACAAAATAGGCATTTTGAAAATCGCCATGTGTATAGGCGCGTAGCCGATTCAAAAAATCGCCAAAGCGACCTTGCTCATCAAGGTCAAGTTGTTTGAGACGATCAAAGTCTTTTTTCAAATTAAGATTACCATTTATCTCAGGTTTCGTTGTCTGATAATTGCCCGCGCGAATATCGGCAAAATGCGTTAACACCAATTCACGCTCAAGCTGCATAATTTTGGCGTAAGCCGTGCCCGAGGTGTCCCACGTCTCAATTTTGTATTCTTGCTGCACAATAATCGCTCCATGATCAAGTTCCTCATCGATCTCGTGAATGGTGACGCCAGCCTTGAGACCATTCATGATCGAAAACACTTGTGGAAACCAACCGCGATTATAGGGATTAAAACCCGGATGCACATTGATACAGCGCACCTGCCGAATGAGTTCGGCAGGAAACAGTTGTTTGCAGTGAATGGAGATGACGAGATCATAATTTTGCACAATCTCGTCGATCTGCGTTTTCACACTCAGGCGCGGCACATCGGCCAGTGGCCCTTTGGGTGACTGAAATACAGCGATATTGCCATAAATCACATCCAATTCACGCGCCAAATCGAGCGCATAGGCGTTGTCGGTAAGGATGAGGGTTTGCATTAGTTGATTAGTTGATTGGTTGATTGGTTGAATAGTTGGTTGGTTGATTGGTTGATTCATGATTCACAAGTCACGAATCAACCAATCAACCAACCAACTAACCAATTGCCAAACTCACGATATCGCCCAAAACCCCCATCGCCGTTACCTCTTGCCCAGCCCCGCGCCCACTCACCGCCAACGGATTGCTGCTAAAGTGCTTGCTGGTAAACACCACAATGCTATCTGAGGCTTGAATCGCCCCAAGTTTGGTGTTCGGGTCAGCCCCCAATAATTTCAGCTCACATTTGCCATCTTGCACCACCGCAGCGTAACGCAATTTTTTGCCGCCAGCGGTCAATGCTGCCGCCCGTTGCGCCATTTGCCCATTCAGGCTGTCCACTTCGCGCAAAAATTCATCTACACTCAAGCCGTCCATCGAAGCTGGGTAAAGCGACTCAATCGAGACATCATCCATACCAATGCGATACCCCAACATCCGCGCCAAAATCAAGGCTTTACGCCCAGCGTCGCGCCCACCGAGGTCTTGACGTGGGTCGGGTTCGGTATAACCCAAGCGCTTGGCCTCGCGCACGGCATCGCCAAAGGGCTTGCCTGCTTCAAGCTGTGCCGCCAAATACGCCAAAGTCCCGCTCAACGAGCCTTCGATCTTGCTCACTTGGTCACCAGCATCCAATAACGTGGTTAATGTCGAAATCACCGGCATTGCCGAGCCACACGTGGTTTCCCAGCGGGCGCGGCCAGTGGTAATGGCATCCCACCACGCCAAATCACCCGCAACTGGCAACTTGTTGGCCAACACCACCGCATGCCCAGCCGCCTTCGCGGCCAACAACGCCGGCACAATATGATCTGTGGCGGTGGTATCAACCACAATAGTATTGGGCGGCAAATGGGCAATTGCCTCAAGCGGGGTCATGCCTTGTTGAATGGCGGGTGCGCTCATTTTTTGCCCCGCGCCTTTTTGGACAATGAGGCTGTGCAGGGTTGCATCGTCTAACCCTGTTGGCTCAACTACAATGGCGTTGCTGTCGGCGATCCCAACAACCTCAAGCCGCAAATGACGACGCGCCAGATGTAGCTCACGGGCAGCGATCAATTGGCGGGCCAACGCACGACCAACGCCCCCAAACCCCAACAAAAATACGGATTGCGAATGAAATGGTGTCAATTGTGAAGACATGACGGCAAGTATACCCAGTGGCCTAATCACCGAAGGCACTATATTGTTTGGGGACCCCTCAAATAATAGCAAAGCCCCCTGTCATTTACAAATGACAGGGGGCTTTTTAACTAGCAAATGCAACTAAAGTGTGATTTACTCGACCACTTCTTGAGACAAAGACACGATATCTTCGTCAACGAGATCAACGATCTGGCGCTTTGCGCGGCGCAGACGGGCCTTTTCTTCGCGATCAACCGTATTGGAAGCACGCTGCTTCAAGCGCTTCTCGAAGCGGTCAACTTGACCCTCGGTATCGATAATGCGTTGTTGACCAGTATAAAACGGATGTGTACCTGACCAAACATCCAAGTGCAATTCTGGCTTGGTTGACCCAACAGTGGTGATCAATTCGCCGCCAATATACACTTTGGCATTTGGATAATAGGTTGGGTGAATTCCCTCTTTCATTCTGTCGCTCCTTCTGTTGCTGCAACCGCTTGGGCTGCCACTGGAATCACGCTGACAGCTTTGCGGCCATTTGGCAATGTTGCAAATGTCACTACACCATCTACAGTTGCAAATAATGTATGATCGCGGGCAACCATCACATTCAAGCCCGCCTTTACGGGTGTGCCGCGTTGGCGCACCAAAATATTACCTGCGCGGGCCAATTGGCCGCCAGAGCGCTTAACACCCAAGCGCTGTGCATTACTATCGCGACCGTTTGTTGACGAACCGCCACCTTTTTTATGTGCCATTTCTTCTTTTCTCCGTTATGAATTCATTATGAATTCGCAATCTTAAGCTTTGTGTAAGTTTGGCGATGCCCATTTTTTACGCGAATGCGTTTTTTCTGGGTGTAATGAAATATCACCATCTTCTTACCTTTTTGCTCACCCATTACCTGTGCAGCCACTTGCAAACCCTCAACATAAGGCTTACCCACCTGTACACCAGTATCATCTGATACTAGCATGACAGGAAGCTTTACTTCAGTGCCTGAAGGCTGATTTAGCTTCTCTACAAAAATCTCATCGCCCGGTGATACGCGATATTGGCGTCCACCGATTTCTACTACTGCAAACATGTTTTCACCTCAAAAATTAGCGGACGGATTATACAGCAGCTTTAGTAGCGCTTGCTGACAAAAAGCCACGCAATTAAAAAATAAATGGTTACAACCAAGACAATGGCTGCACCTGACGACACATCAAAAAAATAAGATGCATATAAACCAATGAATACGGACGTAACCGCCAAGCCACTGGCGATGCCAATCATACGCGGCAAACGGCGCGATAACAAGCTGGCTGTGGCCGCAGGCGTAATTAACAAGGCCGTAACCAACAATACCCCCACACTCTGTGCCCCCGCCACAATTGTCAGTGTCAGTAAAATGAGTAACCCAGTACGCAAGCTATTGACCGGAATGCCAATTTTGCGGGCATGGGTTGGGTCAAAAGAGCTTAGGGTTAGCTCTTTATAAAATAAAATCACGCAGACAAACACCACCAGCGCTAATATGCCGGTGAAGATTAAATCGCTGTCATTCACCCCAAGGATATTGCCAAACAAAAAATGAGATAAGTCACGGGTGCTACCCCGCAATACACTCATTAACAACACCCCGAGCGCCAATGCCCCCGTAAAAACCACCCCAATGGTGGTGCTGTCTTTGAGTTTGCCCCCGCGATTTAAGACGCTAATCAGCAACGCGGTTGCCAAACCCGCAACCAAACCACCCAGCAATAAGCTGCTACCGATGGCATAAGAAATTACCACCCCCGGGAAAACAGAATGGGCAATGGCATCGCCAATATACTCCATGCCCCGCAACACCACGAAACAGCCCAACAAGCCGCAGGCCACCGCCACCAACATCCCTGCGGCCAACCCGCGCTGCATAAAAACAAGAGTAAGAGGTTCAAGAATTGACATAAATGGGAGTGCAAAGTCAAAAGTGCAAAGTAGAAAGTAGAAAGTGGAAAGTGCAAAGTGGGAAGTGGTGATATCAATACTTTCTACTTTGCACTTTTGACTTTGCACTTTCCACTTTCTACTGCTTAAAGATAGGCTTGGGCTAAGACATCGGGGCGAACTACTTGGGCAGGTGAGCCAATGGCAATAATATTGTGATTGAGCAAAATAACAGTCTCGGCCACATCACCTGCAATCACGCTGCCGAGTTCGTGGGTTGAAATGATGATGGTTTTGCCTTGTGATTGTAGCAGTTTTGTCAATTCGATAATGCTGCGTTGTGATGGTGCATCTAAGTTGTTAAAAGGCTCATCTAACAGCAATAAACGAGCATTTTGGGCCAAAGCCCGTGCGATAAAGGTGCGTTGTTGTTGCCCACCCGATAAATCACTAATCGAGGCTTGCGCCAAAGCGCTTAAGCCTACGATGTCTAAGACTTCATCTACGATATGGGTATCGGTTTTATTTGGGCGTGAAAACCAGCCTAAATGCGCGTAGCGACCCATCATGACCACATCACGCACGGTAATAGGAAAACGCCAATCTACCTCGCTGCGTTGGGCTAAATAAGCGGTATGAGGATGGCAGGTATCGATGGGGGCCTCGAATATTTTGATCATCGGCGCTTGAGTCGCTGAAGACAAGGTCGGCTTTAATAAACCGGCCATTAACTTTAGCAAGGTCGATTTACCGGCCCCATTTGGCCCAAGCAAGGCCACGCGCTCACCTTGCGCCACACAAAAATGAATATCAGTTAGGGTTGGGGCTTTGCCCGGGTAGGCAAAGGTAAGATGGTCTAAACAAACGGCATGCACCGCCGATTCAATATGTTCATTATGAATATGGCGGGTATAGTAAAAACGGCGTTGCACAAGGCTGATTGTATAGCGATCTTAAAGACGAGATGCCGAACACATTACCACTTCGTGTATGGAGATGGCAAAGTCATCTCCATACACGAAGTGGTAATGTGTTCGACGAAAATTTGTTTTATTTCCCCCAAAAAACAAAAGCCCGACGTTGTTACGTCGGGCTTTTGTTTTGGGGGGAGATAAGCAAGCAATCGTGCTATGGGGTGGTGGCATTGGCGCGGCGATAATCGCGCATGGCCTTCATCATGTCAGCTTGGGCTTTGCGTAAAATCTCGCTGCCTTCGCGCATGGCGGTTTGGGCATTTTGCACTGTTGTCTTGGCTTGGGTTTCGTCGGTTACTTTGCCATCGGCATCAAAACCATCATGAGCCGCCACAATTGCTTCGGCAGAATCAAATTTGGCTTGGGCTTGTGGAATCGCGGCAGAGAAGGCGGCTACGGCTGTTTCGAGGGTGGCTGTATCTTTGCCAGCTGCTTTTTCGGTAGTAATAAATTCATTTATGCGGGTCACTTGCTCATTGGCGCGGGTGATGTGTTCATCATAATTTTCAACTGCGCGTGACACCATCTTAAACGCGGCTTCAAGCCGTACTGTGCCTGTAATTGGATTGGTGCCACTAATGGGGCGAGTAGGACGTGTGCCGCTAATAACTTGGCCGGGGCGTGGGCCACCGGGTGGGCGATTGTCGGCGCTGGCAATTTCGGCTGGGGTTGCCATGACCGCAACGACGGCGGCGGCGGCAATAACGGTGGCAAAGAAGCTGCCGACGATCATTTTTTTGAGTGAGCTAAATGTGTTCATTTTTATTGTTCCTTATCTTTTTCTTTTTTTATTTCCGGTCAACGAAGATAAGCATAGCCAACGGCGCGACGGCTTGCATGAAGAAATTGTGAGGAAGTTCTTATGTATCTTCTCAATAAAACAGGGTGAATAAAACAAATTTTCGTCAAAATCACTCGATGGCCTTTTAGGTTTACCCTGAATTGTTGAGAAAATGCGTTCTTATGCGTTTTGATGCGGAGAAAACGAAAAATCGGAAGCTAATCGGGTAAATTGATTTGAATTAATCGCGGGCTTTGTTCAATCGCCTCTATCGGGTCGATTTTTCGATCTGACACGACCAATTTACCCAAATCGCGGGCAGCGGGTAAAAAGCGAGTCTCGAGTGATCCAGCCGCCTGATTAAAACAATCGACTGTTTGGCTTAGGTTTTTGCGAATATTGGTAAGATGTTTTGAAAACGTGATGGCGCGTTCATAAAGCTCACGGCCTTTGTCGGCAATTTGGTTGGCGTTTAGGGCGAGGGCTTGCTGTTGCCAGCCAAATGCGGCAGATTTAAGCAACGCCAACAAGGTGACGGGCGTAGCGATCAGCACATGTTGGCTCATCGCAAAGTCTAACAATTCAGGGTCAAATTCAAAGGCTGCACTCAAACAAGCCTCGTTTGGCACAAACATCACAACAAATTGAGGGGCATTTTTTAGCTTGCCTTGATAATTACGTTGGTTAAGGGTTTTAATATGACCGCGCACATCTTGGGTATGGCGACCTAATTTTTGCTTACGATCTTGGTCACTTGTGGCGTTTAATGCCGCCAAATAAGCCGACATCGGCGCTTTTGAATCAACCGGCAATTCACCTTGGTTTGGCAGGCGAATCACCATATCGGGGCGCTGATTGTCGTCATTGGTGCTTTGCACCACAAAATCCACATATTCAAGCATATCTGCCAGCTCAACCACACGCCGCAATTGCAACTCGCCCCATCGCCCACGTGCCGACGAAGAACGCATGGCTTGAGATAACTCGGTGGTGGTGCTTTGTAATTGCTGATGGGTGCCCACCAAATTAACCAACTGCTGATTTAGCCGTGCAAATGCGTTTTCGCGCTTTAATTCAATATCGCGCACAGCGCTACCCAACGAGGTCACTTGGTCTTTAAGCGGCGACACCAATTGCTCCATTGCACTGCGCTGATGATCCATTTCAGTTTGGGCACGCCCTAAAAAATCGCTGCTGGTTTGCCGCAAGGTGCGCGCTGCCAGCGCTTCAAACGTTGTTTTCATCACCTCGCTGGTTTTTGCAATCCATGCGTCTTGGCTTTGGTTACCCTGACGCTCCGATTTCAGCATTGTTATTTCGGCACGTAAGTCGGCAGTCGTGGCCTGAAGATGTAAACTCATCATCAGCCATACCAATAATGCCCCAACCACAAAACCCAATACCCCATATATCACGTCACCTGTCATTGTTGTGTCATCTCCATTTTGAGCGGCATTAGATCATGATATCCTATCGTCATGAATTACCGCTTATTTGGGCGCACAGGTGTGCGCGTTTCGCCTTTATGCATCGGAACGATGAATTTTGGGAATGCGACCGCTGAAGATGTTGCGATTCGCATCTTACATGCAGCATTTGATGCAGGTGTCAATTTTGTCGATACCGCCAACAGTTATAACAGTGGCCTGAGCGAAATCATCACCGGCAAAGCACTGCAAGGCCGCCGCGACCGTGTTTTTTTAGCCAGCAAAGTCTTTTTCAAGGTCGGCAATGATATTAATGACCAAGGCGGCTCGCGTCGCCATATTCTCAAAGCCTGTGACGATAGCTTACGACGGCTCAATACCGATTACATCGACCTATATCAAATGCACCGCCCCAGCCCCGACATACCGGTTGATGAAACCCTCGGCGCATTAAACGACCTGGTGCGGGCGGGCAAAGTGCGCTACATTGGCTGCACCACCCACCCCGCTTGGCAGGTGATGGAAGCCCTCGCCACCAGCGAAAAACACCATTGGGTGCGTTATGTCAGCGAGCAGCCACCCTATAATTTGCTCGACCGCCGTATTGAAAACGAACTCGTGCCGTTGGCCTTGCGCTACAACCTCGCGCTCATTCCTTGGTCGCCGATGGCCCAAGGGGTATTGGGTGGGCGCTATAAGCCAAATACCGACTATGCACCCGATTCACGCGGCGCACGTATGCCCGGCACAATTTATGCCGAGCGCATTACCCCGCGTGGCATCGAGGCCGGGCAACAGTTTAGCGAATTGGCGCAACAGGTGGGTAAAACCTCCGGTCAATTGGCATTATTGTGGTGCAAAGACCAGCCCGGCATCACCGCGCCTATTTATGGCCCACGCACTTTGGCGCAATTACAAGAGGTATTGCCAGTGATGGACATGACGCTGAGTGACGATGAACGCACCGCCTGTGATGCCATCAACCCACCCGGCAGCGTGTTGGTCAATTTCCACAATACCGCCCCTTGGATGAAGATGCGGGTGTAGCGCAAAAAAGAAATCGGGTTTCTTCCAGAAACCCGATTTCTATCGCATAGAAGGGCAAATCGAGACACGCGATACGACATTATGATTTGGCTTACATGGCTTTCTGGGGGGATTCAGCTCATCGCAAATGTGCCCTATGTGATCTCGATCTATCTCGGCTCTGTGCGGCCACAACGCACGACATGGCTGATCTGGTCTGTCTTGACTTCAATCGCCTTTTTTAGTCAAATGGGATCTGGCGCGACCACATCGCTCGTTTTTGCTGGTATGAGCGCCCTCAACTGTGCAATCATTTATCTCATCTCGCTTAAACGTGGGGTGGGGGGTT